>QNBH01000184.1 GCA_003645645.1 Spirochaetota bacterium
GTATAGGCTTTCCTAATCTGAAAGAATTTTCTCTATATCTGCCAGTTTAGATACCGGTCTGCATTTTCTTTCTTTATTAAAGGACTTCCACAAGCCGGAAAGAACATTTCCGGGCCCAACTTCGAGAAACCTCTCGTATCCATCCTCCAGAATGCTCTTCTCCTCATCCAGCCACTTTACAGGAGAGAAAATCTGCAAAACACACAGCTCTCTGGCCTCTTCCCCGGATTTAACTCTTTTTCCCGTAACATTGGAATAGAGAGGTATCGCTGGATCCTGAAAATCATAATCCGAAAGTACCTCTCCAAACTCCTTCCCCGCCCCTTCGAGAAGAGGCGAATGAAAAGGTCCGGATACACTTAAAAAAATAAACCGCATGGCTCCTGCCCTATCAAAGGCACTTTCCGCCCTTTTAAGACCATCGGCCGTTCCCGAGAGTACAACCTGGATTGGACTGGTGTGATTTGCTATGAATAAATCACATCTATTGATATCTTTTAAAACCGAGACTACCTCATCATAATCGAGACCGATTACAGCAGCCATGCCCGCCTTTCCGGATGCAGAATCTATTTTACGACTCGCCTTTTCCATTATCTCTCCGCGAATTTTTACAATTGAGAAGATATCTTCTGTTTTAATTACCCCTGCCTCATGAAGGGCGGCATATTCTCCCAGACTGAAGCCTGCACAACCATGTGGGGTTATTCTCCTTTCTTTTAATACGGCAGAAGCGGCAAGATTAACAAGAGTTACCGCTATCTGTGTTTTATCGGTCTCTTTAAGTTCTTCCTCACTTCCTTCAAATAAAAGTTTCTCTACATTGAGGCCTGTTTTCTCTCTTGCAAGTTTAAAAAGCTCTCTTACTTTTAGACTTTCTTCCCACAGATCTTTCCCCATTCCGGAATACTGGGCACCCTGTCCGGGAAACAAGAAGCAAGTCTTCTGATTTTTCAATTAAAGCTCCTTTCCGTATATTCGATATGTCCTGTAGTGAGTCGTCCCCCAGGCTTCCAGAAGATTTCTAAGAGGATAGTTATCCTCCAGAATCCAGGAAAAATCGGCTTCTTTAAAACCCATATTCTGCCCCTTCCGGTAAGTTTCATAAACAAAGATACCATCTATACCTTTGTTTCTGTACTCTCTTCTTACTCCGAAAATGGCGAGTCTCATCCTGCTCACCCTGTTCTTACCAAAGAGAAGTTTAAAAATTCCTGTGGGAAGAAGCCTTCCGTTCATCCTGATCAGAATCTCATTTATGTCGGGAAGGGGAATGGATATTCCTACCAGTCTACCTTCTATAAAAGCCATAGTAACAAGTTCCGGTATTGCAATAAGTTTTAGATCTTTAGCCATGTGCTCAAACTCTTCTTTAGTCCAGGGAACAAAACCCCAGTTTCTCTCCCAGGTACTGTTGTACAACTCATGGATTTTCTCTACCTCCTGGTCGAACCTTTTCATATTTATTGACCTAACCTCCACCCTGTTTCGCTTCCTCGAAATCTCGGCAACACGCCTTATCTTATCGGAAAGAGGCAGGGTGTTATCCATCATATAGCAGTATAGATCCTTCTCTTTATGGTATCCCGCTCTCTGGTAAAGATTCACATAGTAGGGTGGGTTGTAATTCATCTGTACTACGGGAGGTCTTTCGAAGGAATCTATTAAAACACCCAGCATATGGTTTGTTGAGGGATTCATTGGCCCCATTATTCGGTTTAAGCCTCTTTCTCTTACCCACTCTTCGGCTGTTGAAAAAAGAGCGCTGGCAACTTCCTGATCTTCGTAAGATTCGAAAAACCCCAGAAACCCACACTTATCGTTGTGGAAATCTATGTAATTACGGTCTATTATTGCAGAGATACGCCCTGCGATTTTTCCATCTTTATAGGCAATAAAGTTTGCACTTTCGGCATGTTTGTAAAAGGGGTTTTTCTCTTTATTTAGCGTGCTTTTCTCATCAATAATGAGCGGAGGCACCCAGTTCTTATATTTCCTCTGACCCCGGTATATCTTCCATGGAAATAGGATAAACTCCGCCAGATCCTTTTTGCTCTTCGCCTCTATTATCCTGATATCACCGTCCATTATTGTTCTCCGGTAACGAAATTCAAATCACCGCCTCCATCGGATAATAAATCCGTAATGGCATACCCCTTCTGCTAACATCGGAGTGGTAAAAATAAAAAAATCCAAACTGCAGGCAGAACAACCTTTTTGCTACCTGCAGTTTGGTGCAAAGAGATAATCCGGGGGAGGTTACCTATTCCTCTACTATGATTGCTTCGGAAGGACAATCTTCTGCAGCCTGTCTTACAGCATCTTCGTGCTCTTCGGGTACATCGGGCTGCTTGACCTGTGCTACTTCATCCCCCATCTCAAAAATCTCCGGAACATCATCGCTGCATAACTCACAGCCAGTACAGAGGTCTTCGTCAATTCTTACTTTCATGGTCATTTACTCCTTTGCTGGTGGTGTTGTTATCTTTATGTGGATTAACCACATGGAAGCCCCTTGAAATTTGTTTTTACTTCCCGGCTAATCATAATAACCACTTTTCTTAAAGTCAAGGAACTCAAGTATCTTTTAGATTTAATTCTTCTTTGGCTACTTCCTCCGGAACTCTTGCACATTGTTCGAGAGCGGTTGCTGAGCTCTGGCTTTTTCTTCTTCCCGATATTCTCCCATTCCAATGGATCTTGTACACTTCAATACCGATAGTCCCATCGTTGTATATTTCATCTACTCTGTAATACTTCCATTCTCTTTTTCCATTATCCGGATTAACAGTCTCTACCCTGTACCATTCTCCTATCTCCATAACTTCCTCTTTTGCGAACACCTTGAATATGTTAATATAACAAAGCTATATTACATACATATACAATTGTTGTAAATAAAAAAATTTAATATAGAACAATTTTGTTTCCAAAGGCCGATTAAAAGGGAAAGAGTGTGTTTGGAAAGGACTTTATTACGAAAGAAGGCCACCACCTATGGTAGTTGCCCACCGGTCGAAAGACCGGTGGAGAGACAGGCTTAAGCCCGTCTACCTTCTTTCGGAGCAAACAACCACCTAAGTAATTTCTGCAAAGCAGAAATTACTTAGCCCTTGCAGGGCTTGCAAAGCCTTAGGCTTTGCCGGTGGTTGTTTACTTCAGAGCTTAAGGAGATAAGGTGAAAGAGATTTTCACTGTTTGTGCAAGGGATTGCTATGATTCCTGCTCAATGATCTTTAAAGTAAATGATAACGGCAACATAATCTCTGTAAAAGGAGATCCTCATCACCCCATAACCAGGGGCTTTCTCTGCCCTCGAGGTGCAAAGGATGTCGAAAGACTTACAAAAAACAGAGTAGATTCTCCTTTGGTCTCTGGCGTTAACGTCGATTGGAATAAAGCTCTGGATATAACCGCCACAAAACTCCGTCAAACAATAGAGAAACACGGATCGGAGTCGGTGCTGCTGCTAAACTACAGCGGTAATATGGGTCTCATCTCCTCTGTGTTTGCACAGAGGGTGTGGAACGCTATAGGCGCTGTCAGAACGGATGGAGGGCTTTGCAGTAATTCGGGGCATAGGGGGTTGGAATTACACTATGGAGACAGCCATGGTATACTTCCCGAAGAGCTCTCGGCTATCGATCTGTTTGTTTTCTGGGGTTTTAATGCTAAAGTAAGCGCACCTCACCTCTGGGCTCTTGCAGTGGAAACTCGAAAGGAGAGGGGCTCAAAAATTGTCGTTATCGACCCGAGAATAGGTAAAACGGCAAAGAAGGCTGATCTGATAATTCAACCAAGACCGGGAACAGATATAGCGCTGGCTTACGGTTTAATATATTTGCTCATTCAACGGGGATTTTCAGACCAAACCTTTATAGACAGATGGACTACAGGCTATGCCCTGCTTGAGGAAGAAGCCAGGAGGTGGAAACCTGAGAGGGTAGAAGCCGTTAGCGGTGTCAATTCCGCACTGCTTAAGATACTCTCAGAGATCTACGGTAACAGGAGACCCTCCGCTACAATGATAGGTATCGGTCTGCAAAAGAACGACTTTGGAGCCGATCAGGTACGGGCAGTTTCTTTGATACCGGCAGTGCTGGGTATGCACCGGGGGTTTTTCTACAGTCTGGGAAACTCCTTCTTCATAGATATGGATTTTATATCCGGCCAATCTCTGACCGAAAAAAAGCCTGGAATTGTAGAACAGGTAGCCCTTGCCGATTATGTCTCAAAAGGTGATTTCAAGTTTATCTATATATACGGAATGAATCCGGCCCTCACCGTCCCAAACCAAGACCTTTTCCGCCAAGGCTTATCCAGGGATGATGTCTTTGTGGTTGTTCATGACACCCACTTCAGTAAAACAACAGATTTTGCGGATGTGGTGCTTCCTGCTCCTTCTTTCCTTGAGAAAGAAGATCTGGTTGTACCATGGGGGCATAACTATATAAGATATTCCTACCCTGTGGTGCCCCCCCTCACTCAATGCAGAAGTGAGGCTCAGGTTATGCAGGAACTTGCGCTAAGATTAGACCTTAAAGAAAACTGGTTATTCCAGGAACCGAAGGAAGTTCTTTCCGAAGCGTTAAGCGGTGCCCTTGAATGGGGAGATTGGAATACTCTTCTTTCGGGTACAGCAATAAAACTAAAAACACGACCCAGGGATTTCTACCCCACTCCTTCAGGAAAGATTGAGTTTTCCTCTTCCACTGCCTTAGAAATGGGAATTGAGGGGCTTCCCCAATATTTACCATTGCGTTGTGATGAAGGAAAAAAGGCAAGAGTCGGTAAACTTCACATTTCTGAAAAAGAGTTTATACTATTAAACAGCGCTACTTCCAAATATACCAGTACCCAATTTCAGGAAATTTTCGGTCCAATACCAACAATCGTAGAGATTAACCCGGAAGATGCAGATATATTGCAGATTAAAGATGCGGACAAGCTTAAGCTTTACAACTCTCTGGGTCATATAACTGCAGAGGCTAGAATTACCTGTTCTGTACCTTCCGGTGTTCTCTGGATGCCAAGACAATCGGAAAGCGAGGGAGGCGAGCCTCAGAACAGCCTGACGAGTAGTGTTCCGCAAGAGATTGGTAAGGGGCCAAGATTCAATTCCACCAGAGTGAAGGTAAAAAAGCTCAAATCAATTAAAAACACGAAAGTTTGAAAAATCCCCTTAAATGGAATTCTTGTTGCAATCTTAAATTAACCATTCTATAATATATAGTAGATATTTATATTCGTTATAGAGAGAATCTTATTTATAAGATTCAGTCAAAAAGTTGAACTTTAAAAAATTAAAATAAGGAGCACGGTTATGAGTGAAAAGAAAAAAATACTTGTAGTTGATGATGAACCAGATTTTGTAGCCGTTGTTAAGCGCAATCTGGAAAGGGAAGGCTTCCAGGTAGATGTTGCATACGACGGAACGGAAGGAATGAAGAGAGTGAAAGAGCATCCTCCCGATGCAATTATCCTCGATGTTATGATGCCCGAAGAAGACGGATACACTATGTGCTCCGAATTGAAAGAGGATGAAAGATACTCCAAAATTCCCATAATAATGCTAACTGCGGTAGCTTCCAGTGTTCCTTCGACCAGATACACCCATTACGAGGGTATTACCATGGAGGCCGACGACTATTTACCCAAACCGGCTTCCGCCGAGCAAATAGTCAAGAGTCTAAAAAGAATTCTTCGTCTATAAAACATTTTTAATCCGAGCAAGCGGCTAATAAAAAAGTGGAGAAAAATCGATGACGGATGGTAATGGGAAAGGCAAGATTCTCACTATAAGCAGTGAAACCGAGTTTATAAAGAGTGTAGAAAAGGTTCTTAAACCCCGGTTTCAGGTACTCTTTGCATCCACAGAGGAGGAAGGGCTTACAAAGGCCAGGCTTGAGCGACCCGATGCAATTGTACTGGGTTATCTGGAACCCAGGGGCTCTTCTTTCAGACTTCACAACAGGCTGCGTTCGGGGTGGATAACAAAGCACATTCCTCTGGTTGTTGTGGATCTGCATATAAAATCATCTCCTCACAGGACATGGACAAGGGACGAAGCCCTCCAGATGGATGCCGAAGAGTATATCACAATTTCTGCGGACGGTACACAAAGCATATCCAGGGCTATAGAATCGGCCGGTCTGATAGATGCAATAGGCTCAAGACTTAAAAGCAAAGCAAATCTATTAAAAGAAGCAATTCTTGATCCCGAAATATTTTGTGTAACCTGGGAGCAAATCCCTGGAAGGGGGGCCTTCGAGATTCAACAGGAAACCGTTATCGAAAACGTTAACCACGCAGCAAAAGGTGGGATGGTCCATGCCATAAGTGTAACCGACAATCCAGGGGGCAATCCGGCTTTATCCACAGAAATGCTCTGTGCACAGATTAAAAAGACAAATATGGAGCCTCTTGTTCATCTGGCTTCAAGGGATAAAAACCGAAACGAAATAGAAAGCATGCTCTACGGTCTGGCTGCAGAAGGGGTGAGGAATATTCTTGTATTAACGGGAGATTACCCTTCTAAAGATGCCTTTGAGGGGATGCCAAAGCCGGTTTTTGATATCGACCCTGTAAATGTCCTCCGCCTTGTTAAGATTATGAACAGAGGGCTGGAACACCAGGTGATGGGAAAAAGTATAACCCTTGCACCTACTGAGTTCTTTGCAGGTGTCTGTGTCTCTCCCTTTAAAAAGCTGGAAGCAGAAGTAATAACTCAATATGCGAAGCTTAAGAAAAAGATCGTGGCAGGAGCCGATTTTATTATCACCCAGGTAGGATACGATATAAGAAAGGTGCACGAACTTCTTCAATGGTTGAAGCTTAAGGGCTTCGATGTTCCCGTTCTGGCCAATATCTACATCCTGCCCTACGGAGTGGCTAAGGCCATGAATGCCAATAGAATACCGGGTTGTGTGGTTACCGATAAGCTTGTTCAGGATATAGCCCTGGAGAGAGAGGAGAAAGACAAAGGTAAATCCGCCCGGCTTCTCAGGGCTGCGAAACAATATGCAATGGCTCGCGGAATTGGATGTTCGGGAGCCCATATAGGAGGGCACGGGATTACCTACGAGATGGTGGAATATATAGTGAAAAAAGGTGATGAGCTATCCAGGAACTGGAGAGATCTGATAATGGAGTTTCAATATCCCCAGGAAAATGGTTTTTACTTTTTTGAGGAAGATGATGTGAAGGGGCTTAACAGGGAAACTCCATCTCCCAGGATTGAGAAAATGCCAGTTCCCATTTCATACCGTTTCTCCAGATTGGCACATGTGATTATGTTCAACGAGAAAATCTGGTACTTTAAACTTGTTCAGCGATTTCTTAATTTCATAGACAGAAAACCGAAATTAAAAAAAATCTTCGGTTACTTGGAGCATCTTGCAAAGACAGCCCTCTTTGGCTGCATGAACTGCGGAGACTGTGCTCTCTTCGATGCTGCCTACCTGTGCCCGATGACTCAATGCCCAAAACAACAGAGAAACGGTCCATGTGGAGGCAGCTATGGCGGGTGGTGTGAAGTATTCCCCGGAGAGAGGAAGTGCATTTGGGTCAGAGCATATCACAGGTTAAAGGCTTTTGGTGAAGAGGGTAAAATCGAAGAACATATAGTACCTCCCTGTAACTGGGCATTATTTGAAACTCCTTCCTGGCTTAACTTTTACCTTGGTAGAGATCACACCGCAAAAAGGTTGGGTATAAAGGCTCCTTAATAAAGA
>QNBH01000185.1 GCA_003645645.1 Spirochaetota bacterium
ATGGCCGTGCAGGAAGGTTCTGCATATACGGGAGATGGATAGACAAGTCCCAGGGGATACCCTTCCTGTTGAAGCATGTAGACCCGGTCGTAGAAGGTTATACCTACTGCGTATTCACCGCTTGCAACCATCTTGCTGGGGGCACTTCCGCTTCTGGTAAACTGTCCTACGTTTTGATTCAATTTAACAAGATAGTCCCAGCCCTTTGCAGATTCGATCCCCTCTTCGCCAGGCCGGCGATACAGTTGGAGGACAGTAGTTACAAAGGCATATCCCGTTCCTGAAGCAGCAGGGTGAGGCATTACAACGTTGTCTTTCCATTTAGGATCGAGTAAATCCTCGTAGGTTTGAGGAGGACTCACTCCCATTTGGGCAAGCATGTCTTTATTGTAAGTTATTACAAGGGGGTACATGGTCGTACCGATGATATAATCATCTCCCGGATACCTGTATTTTTCCAGTACATACTGAGCATTTTCCGGGTTGTATGGTGCTATAAGCCCCTCCTTCTTTGCAGGTTCCAGATAGGATGCACGAACAGAATGCCAGATATCCGCCTGGGGACGGCCCTTTTCGACTTTGAGCCTCGCATAGATTTCCCCGGTGGATATATTGATGCTCTCTGCCGTATATCCTGTCTGTTTTTCGAATAGATCGAGGAACTCACGCATCACACTGTCTTTCCAGGGTGAGTAGATGAGAATCTTCCCCTTCTCTCCGCCTGCCTCCTGCTGGGCTCCTGAAAATGCTGTTGCAGCAGAAAAAACAGCCAATGCCAGAAAAATCAATAATTTTTTCATGTTTTCCTCCTTTGGTATGGATTTCTTGATCATGAATAAAATTAGTCGATAATAGTCAATGCAATTTTCATGCCAATCTTTTGCCGGAATATGATAAAAATATTTCTTTAGATAGCAAGTAATAACCATCACGAAAGTGGTCGTGTATTTTAACTACTGTGCCATACGGAACAATTTTTTTACGGTTTGTGCTATATAGCACAGAGCTATGGGTTTTTACGATTCGAGATTGTACTTCTTAAGTCTGTTGTATAGAGCCTTTCTGTCTATATTCAGTAACCGGGCAGCCTTTGACTTGTTCCATCCCGTCTCCCGGAGTGCTTCCAGAATGGTTTCTTTTTCCAGCTCCGGAAGGGAGAGTCTATTCTGTCTGCCATTCTGCAGAGTTCCCGATTTTTTACCCCGTCCAACAGAGTCGACGGTGTTAAGTATTTCTTCAGGAAGGTATTCGGTGGTGATCATTGGAGAAGGACAGAAGACCATCAAACGTTCTATACAATTTTCGAGTTCCCGCACATTTCCCGGCCAGTCGTAGCGCATTAAAATATCCATCACATCGGGAGAGATGGATTTGCTCTCCATCCTGTCCCTCTCTCTTATTTTATTCATGAAGTTCTCCACCAGAAGGGGAATATCCTCTTTTCTTTCCCTTAAAGGAGGTACGGTGATATCTATTACATTCAGCCTGTAGTAGAGATCGGAACGGAAAGCTCCCCTTGCAACCTCTTCTTTCAGGTTTCTGTTAGTCGATGCGATAAGCCGGAAATCTATTTTAACAGTTTCAAGACCTCCCAGGCGGACAAATTGCCTTTCCTGTATCACCCTGAGCAGTTTTGCCTGGAGAGGAAGACTCATCTCCCCTATTTCGTCCAGAAAAAGCGTTCCCTGGTGAGCGAGTTCAATTCGACCCTTCTTCCTGGTGTCTGCACCTGTAAAGGCTCCTTTCTCATGACCGAAGAGCTCACTCTCAAGCAACCCCTCGGGTAAAGCCGAGCAGTCTACGACTATCAGAGGTTTACCCTTGCGGCCGGACAGATTATATAGAGCTCTGGCGATCAACTCTTTGCCTGTACCGCACTCACCCTGAATCAGTACATTGGAGTTTGAAGGAGCCACATTTTTTATAAGATTAAAAAGCTTTCTCATGGTATTGCCTTTCCCCACCAGGTTATCCAGCCGGTATTTGTTCTCCAGCTCCTCCTTTAAAAAACGGTTTTCCAGATTGATCCTCTTTTGATCGAGCACCCTTTTTATCAGAAGCTTGAGCCTCTCGTAATCTATGGGTTTGGTCAGGTAGTCATAGGCACCCGCTTTTATCGCCTCCACGGCCGAGGAGATAGTACCGAAGGCGGTTATAAGCAGGACAGGTAAGGTAGGATCTATCTGTTTGACATCCCTTGTAAGGGTGATACCATCCTGGTCAGGTAACTTGAGGTCGGTAACGATCAAATCGGGAGAGACTCTCCTGACAATCTCCAGAGACTCCTCTGCATTCTTGCATGTTACTACCTGATAGCCCTCATTTTCGAGAATTGCACACAACACTTCCCGTATGTTTGGCTTATCATCTATTACCAGGATGATTTCTTTACTCATCGTTTCCCCTTACAGCGAAGACTCCCGGTAGCTGACTTTAGATACATAATCTTGCACGGTTATTTTTTACCGGAAAACCTCACAGGAAAAATTATACGTACCAGTGTCCATTGCCCATAACCGCTGTCGATCTCTATGCGTCCTCCGTGTTTTATTATGATATTGCGACACATTGCAAGACCAAGTCCTGTTCCTTTCTCCTTTGTGGTAAAAAATGGTTCAAAAATCTCACCCAGCTTATCCCTGGGTATGCCCTTCCCGTAATCGAAGAACTCAATCACCACAAACTCTTCTGCCCTGGTTTTAACGGTGAGAAGACCTTCTCCGTTTTTTTTCGCCTGCACAGCGTTTATGATAATATTCATAAATACCTGTTTTATCTGCTGTGGGTCAACATATATTCTGGGGAGATTACCCGAGAGGTTTTTGGATATTCTCATGTTGTGTTCTGTAGCGTAATGTTCCATGAGAGAAAGGGTTTCTGCCACCAGAATGTTTATATCGGTCTGTTGAAAAGAAGGCTCTCTGGGTCTTGCAAACTCCAGAAACTCATCCAGGAAAGATGAGAGTACCGATATTTCATCTTTTATTATCTGAGTGTATTTTTTTATCACCTCGTCTTCCCTGTAGAGATTCTGAAGTAATTCGGCAGAACCCTTGATCGGTTCCAGGGGATTTCTCACTTCATGAGCGATGCCTGAAGCCAGTCTGCCCAGGTTGGCCAGCCTGTCAGTTTTGACCACAGGGTTTATGAACTTATTGAGGTTACTGGCCAGATGTTCTATGGCTTCGGTTATTTCTGCATACTCTTCGCTGGATTTTATCCGGATCTTGCGATTGAGGTTTCCGTGGGATATCTCCTTTGCATTGTGGGCTATTTCTCTAAGCGGTGTTAAAAACTTCTTTATCAAAAAGACAAGAAAAAATATAACTATTGAAAGAAAGCAGAATCCGTATAAAAAAATATTAAAGCCTATATCCTGTTCCGCCCGAAAGATCAGATAGCTGAAAGCGAAAAAGCTCAAAGTTATACACATTCCTAATGACACAATAATCTTTGAGGATAGCCTCATATCAGGTGATTATACTTTTTTTACTGCAAGAAGAAAACCTTAGGTTTGCCTGAGGTTGAATACGGACTATGCGTTGTGGAATGTGTCATGACTTTGCCCGGCCTAAGCGATTATACCACAGAGCTACGCCCGTTTACACGCCTGCTTTGCAGGTGGCTTTTACATTTCTCGTTGCAACCAGATTTACTCCGGTTCCAAGGATGTTCTCGATAATTACATCTCCCACCTTTACAGGTGCCTTTACAGTTATCTTCGAAGCCTCCTGTACGACTTTCAGGGCAAGCTCCTTTGGGACAGAGGACTCTGTTTTAACCGGAATGAGGGGAATCTCTCCGCCTTCTATCCTGACTGTAGTTGTAACCATCCGTTCTGGGTTGAAAATCTCCTTTTCAGCATAAGTTATCCCCCGTTTGCATTGATAGCCCTCCAATTTGAGGATTTTATTATCGTCAAACTCTGCTTCCATACTGCACCCAATCGGGCAGGAGATACATAGAAGTTCCCTTTTCATCCGGTCTTCCCCTCGAAGGTGATTTCAAGAGATTCGGTTTCTTCGGGAATATTTTTTGCCTCGAACCGGATCATACTGCCAGGCATTATTTTCCTGTATTTCTTTTTATAAATTACCGAGCCATTGGCCTTAAGCAAGAGATGGGTATTCTCCTCGGGCGCAATGGGGCGTAAAGAGAGATGAACCGGCTCTGCTATATCTATTCTGGAAGGAAGAACGTAGCGCACCATGTTGCCCGTTCGTACAGGAATCTCCCTTTTCTTCTTGAGTCTACCCATTATGTAGAGTGCCGCCTTCTCACCACAGCGTTCCGCCTCATCGGATACATAATCCACCAGATCGTGAACATGCAGTACATTGCCGCAGGCAAATATACCGGGGACGGAGGTCATAAGGTTTGAGTCCACAACCGGTCCGCCGGTTACCGGATCGAGCATAACTCCCGCTTTAAGAGAGAGCTCGTTCTCGGGTACAAGCCCTACAGAAAGAAGGAGGGTATCGCAAGATTCTATAAATCTTCCCCTCTCCTTCGGGCCGGCGGTCTCGTCGGTGGGACTTATCTCAACGGCTTCGATTCTCCTGTTGCCCATTATTCTGGTTACTGTGTGGGAGAGGTAGAGTGGGATGTTGAAATCGTTAAGACACTGTACCACATTTCTCATTAACCCTCCCGGGTAGGGCTGTAATTCCACAACGCATTTAACCCTGGCTCCCTCCCAGGTTAGCCTTCTCGCCATGATTAGTCCGATATCGCCGGAACCTAGGATAACAATCTCTTTCCCCGGCATGTATCCTTCGATGTTAACCAGTTTCTGAGCCAATCCGGCAGTCATTATCCCTTCCGGTCTTGTTCCGGGGATATTTAGATTGCCGCGATTCCTCTCCCTGCAGCCCATGGCAAGAATTACCGCCCTGGCAGAGACTTCGGGAAGGCCATGCTCTTCTGAGAGGAGATAGAGAGTCAATCCCTCTTCTAAAGGAATAATATCTAAAGCTATGGTTTTTTTAAGAATCTCTATCCGCTCTTTTTCTACCAGTTCGATGTACCTCTCTGCATATTCGGGACCAGTAAGCTCTTTGCGGAACTTATGCAGTCCGAATCCGTTGTGTATACACTGGGTAAGAACACCACCGCAGTAGCCTTCTCTCTCTACCAGGAGGATTTTCTCAATTCCATTTCTTTTAAGCGATAGTGCGGCGGCCAGTCCTGCAGGGCCTGCTCCTATAATCACCGCATCGTAAAATCTCTTCAAACGGTTACCCCCTTGGGTAGTCTTCCACGCACAAGTTCCGATCCCGGCCCCTTTTTGGTGATTTTTTCGAGAGGCAGGCCTGTCTCTCTCTGAAGGATTTTTATTATCCTGGCGGTACAAAACCCTCCCTGGCACCTGCCGGTACGAGCCCTGGAGGCAAACTTGATCCCATCCATGGTGGTATGCCCTCTGCGGATAGCATCCACTACTTCCGCCTCCGTTACATTCTCGCATCTGCACACTATTCGTGAGTAGAGAGGGTTTTCTCTGACAAGCTCTCTAACAGGGCGGAAGTCTCTCTCTTCCACCAGCCTTCTTATCCTCGGTATGGGTTTACGTATGGGATTAAAATCCCGTTTTACCTCCAGTTTTAACCCCTCATGTAAGAGTATATCCCTTATCATCTCCGCTATGGCAGGTGATGCGGTGAGTCCCGGTGACTGGATGCCCGCTGCATTTATGAAATGTTTTACTTTTGTAGTACCTATGATGAAGTCATTTCCGGTAGCCACGGGTCTGAGTCCTGCAAAAGAGGTTATTACATCCTTGTTTCTTATGCCGGGGATCATTTTCTGGGCATGTTCAAACACCCGCTTTAAGCCTTCTCTGGTAGTCCCATAATCTTCTTTACTCTCCACATCATCTGCCGTAGGGCCGACCATAACCGGTCCGTCAACCGTGGGAATGACCAGCATCCCCTTTGACTTAACGGTGGGAACCGGAAATATTACTCTGTGTACGAGATTACCCACCCTTCGATCGAGTAGATATTCCTCGCCCTTTCTGGGGAATATCCTGAAATCGTTAAGCCCCACAAGAGAGGCAATCTCGTCTGCATAGAGTCCTGCAGCATTGATTATGAATCTCGAATTTATGGAAAGCCCCTTCTCCGTTTTGATTTTAAATCCTTCCCCATAAAATCGGGCTGATTTAGCCGGGTTAATCTCCTTAACTTTCTCCCCCAGAATCAGCTCAACACCGTTTTCAACTGCATTTTCAACAAGGGCAAAGCAGTACTCGTATGGGCCTATGATTCCTGCAGTAGGGGCGTAGAGAGCTTGCAGTATATCCGGATTGAGGTTGGGCTCCATCTGGAAGGCTCTTTCCTTCCCTATGAGCTCCATATACTGAACTTTATTCTGCTTTCCCTGGTAGTAAAGTCTTCTGAGTATCTCAGCCTCCTCATCGTTAAAGGCTACTGTAAGCTCGCCCCGTCTTTCGAAAGGAAAGCCAAGTTCCTCAGCAAGTAAATCGAAGGCTCGATTTCCACGGACTGCCAGACGTGCCTTCAGAGATCCCGGAGGGGAATGAAACCCCGCATGGATGATACCCGAATTAGCCTTGCTGGTTCCGAAAGATACATCCACCTCTTTTTCTATAAGAGCTACTGTAATTTTGTATCGGGAAAGTTCCCTGGCGATTGCACCGCCTACGACCCCTGCTCCGATAATCGCAACATCGAAAGTTTCTCCCATTTGTCGTACATCAAATCACAAGAGCTGTTGATTGTCAAGTAATCTTATTGCTTATTTATGAGCAATTTCACTATAATAAATTATTTTTTTGTTCGTTTTTGCAGTACTGTATCGATTGTTTCACAGAATCCCTCCGAAGTGGGCAGATCGGTAAGGTATTTTGGGTGAAATTTAAGGTTGGGGAGAAACTCCTTTATGTTGGCAACTGCCACGGTGTTCTTAAGCTCCTTAAACATGGGCTCATCGTTGGGGGAGTCGCCTATAAAGAGTACCTTATCTTGAAGTTCCGGAAGTTCCATCCCTGTGTACTCCTTTAAGAAAACCTTTAAACACTCAACCTTGTTGTATTCGCCAAACCAGCAATTTACATGGATGCTTGAGACCTTATACTGGGCACCTTCTTCTTCCATTATACGGCATATTTTCTCCACCTGCTGCGGACTTAAAGGATTTACATCTTCACGGTAATCGATGGCAAGGTCTGCAATTCTAAAATCCTGGTCTTCCGCCACCATGCTTCCCGGGATTTCCTGCAACACGCGATTTTTTATTTTTTCGAGTTTGTGATTGCGCTCTTCCGCTTGTGTCTTTGAAAAGAGATACCGCCTCTTCATCGCTCTCTTCCGGCGGTCGTATGAATAATAAAAAGCACCGTTCTCTCCGATTATAGCCTCAACGGGCCACATCCTGGCTATATGGTCACACCATCCTGCCGGTCTCCCTGTAACTGGAATAACTTTTATCCCTTCTTCGAATAATTTCCACAGGGCAGAGTAAGATTGAGGAGGAATTTTCCCCCTGGTAGTGAGGGTGTCGTCTATATCTGTAAAAAAAAAGAGGAAATTTTTACAAAAAGCTTCTGAAATTGATCTCAACGGTAAGCCAGATTCTTTCTCCATTATCTATCCTTCTTCATTATAGGAATAAGGTGCCCTGCATGCAGCCTCCTTTGTGAAGATCGAACTTTTCCCCAGGAAACGGACGCCCCCAGTGGTTAGCTCCTTCTGCTGCATGCAGC
>QNBH01000186.1 GCA_003645645.1 Spirochaetota bacterium
CCATTTTACTTATAGATAATAGGGCTAAAGTTAAATTGATTCATCAAATGTCCGAATTTCAGGCGGAAAAGGCAAGTGTAGATGCCCTGTACGTACGGAGTCCCGAGGTACTGTCGGGATTTAAGGTCGTAGCAATGAGGAGAAGAGAGGAAGGTAAAATCGAAATCACAGTTGAAAACAATGAAAGTAAGGAACAGAGAGTTTTACCACTGGATAGAATGCTGGTAAATATCGGACTTAAGCCCAATATCGATTTCATAAAAAGTCTACCTGTTGATACGGAGAAAAAAAAGATAAAGGTAGATTCGGAAAAACAATAAAAATAAACTCATTATTTTTCTCTTTCCGATGAGAAGACTGGCAAGAGAAGTAATAGAACGATTTTCCGAACACAGGCTGGGGGATTACAGTTTTATAATCTTTACACTAAAGAAGCAGGATAGAGATTATTTTACCCGAATAGGGGGAGAAACAGGTCTCAACATCACCATTAGCGAAGTTGGTATACCGGTTAACTCTTTTTATGATGGGCTTTCCGGTGAGTTAAAAGAGAGAATCAAATCACCTGTAGGAGTACTCCATTTCCTGGGTAAGGATTTCCTTTCAATGAAAATCGAGGAATCGGGGGAGGAGTGGAATATACACGGGGAGGATGAGTTGAATGTTAAGTTTGCATTGGTGGAGAAGCTCCTTGAAGGTTTTAAGAGTGAGACAAAATCTATATGGATAAATCTGGCCACAGGGGTACACAGACGTTCCGAAGATGGAGAGATATACTGCAATACAAGATATGGGCTGGCCGGTTTCGAAAAGATAAAGGATCTTACTCCTCATTTAAAAAATCTGGAAATTATAAACATCTGCCTGAATTACTTTATGAGAACTTCCAGCAGTACAGATATGGAACACTGTAGACATTGTGTACCGGAGAGAATCGCCACTCAGAGGATTCTAACGAGAAGGGAAGAGGAGTTACCGAAATATATAAGAAATAAAATAGATGAGTTATCCTGAAGAGCCGTATATCTTCCATGTGGTAGATAACAGGCTTCCAGGGTCGCTGTACCTGGGATTCCATCCTAAGACCCCTTTAGCCTTAACGGCAGAAGCAACGAGCCTGGCAGGATCGCCCGGCCTTCTCTTTGTAACTTCTGCAGGGATTGGCTTACCGCTCACCTTTCTGGCAGTCTCAAGAACTTCCAGTACACTCAATCCCGTTTCACTGCCCAGATTGAGGATAAGGCTCTCCTTATGGGAGTGAATATACTCTAGAGCCTTAATATGTGCATCTGCCAGATCTGTAACATGAATATAATCTCTTACACCCGTTCCGTCTTCTGTAGGATAATCGTCTCCGAAAATCTGCAACTTTTCACGCTTGCCGGTAGCTACTTCCATAATCACAGGGATTAAGTTCTGGGGATTCTTCTCCAGACCTCGAATTCTGCCCTCAGGGTCATATCCTGCTGCATTAAAATATCGTAAAGCCGCATATTTAATCCCTTTTAGTCGATCGTACCACTCAAGAAGACGTTCGATTTCGAGCTTTGTAAAACCGTAGAAATTCTCAGGATTGGTGGGATGATCCTCATCGAGAGGGATATATTCGGGTTCTCCGTAAACTGCAGCAGAGGAGGAAAAAACGATTATTTTTACGCCTGTTATAGATGCGGCATTAAGGATGTTGATGGTTCCACTGATATTGTTAAGAGCGTATTTTTCGGGAATACTCATGGATTCACCGGCTGCTTTTAAAGCGGCGAGATGAATCAGAGCATCGAATCCACCCTTCATGGTAATTTCAAGAGTAGAATAATCCAGTATATCGGCCTTAACAAACTTTGCTTCCGGAAATATATTCTCTCTACAGCCACTGTAGAGATTGTCATAGACAGTAACCGAGTATCCCCTGTCGAGGAACATTCTGCTTACATGGCTTCCTATATAACCCGCTCCACCTATAACAAGTACTTTCATTTTATCTCCGTATTAAAAAACCACCTGACCTTCCAGCCTCTGGCTCTGGCGACTTTTCGTAGAAGGTGATCGGGGTTAACTGCAACAGGATTCCCAACAGATTCAAGAAGGGGTAAATCGTGGATGCTGTCGGAGTAGAATGAACACACCTCGGGTGATGAGCCTGAATCTTTTATAAATTGAAGCACAGAGAGTCTTTTCTCTTCTCCGAACTTTGGAGCGCCGTTGAACTTTCCTGTGCAGACACCGTCGCTGAACTCGAGATTTGTCGCTATTAAGTCGACATCCAGGTATTCCGCTAAAGGTTTTACAATAATATCGATTGATGAAGTTGCAAGAACAACCTTTCTGCCGGAAGATCTTAGTTCATTTATGAGGGATAGAGCGTCGATATAGATATCGCCTCTAAGCCTGTTTTCGAAGCAGATCTTTGCTATCTCTTCCAGTCTTTCTCTTGTATTGCCTTTCAAAGCAGGTATCTCCCTGCCCACAAGATTCATTATTTTGCCGCCGTACCGGTAAATAATATAATGAAAGGGTAAGAAAAAAAGAAAATGCAGCGGTAATGCCTTCATTTTAAATGCCTGGATAGCAAAATTTCTTCCGGTAGAGTGCCGGGTAATGGTGTGATCGACGTCGAAAAAATCTATTCCATTCATCTTTTTGGCAACTATATACTTTACAGGATGAAACTTTCAAGGGAAAGAGAGTGTTTACTGCTGGAAAAAATCCACAGTATGTTTACCGGTGGTAGATACTGATTACGCCCGTATCTGCCATGCCCGCTGTGCAGATGTTTTTTACTTGATAGTTTTCGATAAAATAATATAAAATAGAAAGATGAATGAAAGAATAAATTTTTCTGTTCCACTTCTCGGAGAGAGAAAAGTAGTCTCACCAATAAAAATGTCTACAATTCTCGGAGATTTAATTGCCAACTATGTAGGGGATGATGAGTTTATCCTCTACGATGTAGAGGCCAGACCTCTGGAATTACGTCAGACCTATCGCAAGGAAGAACTTCTCGAGAAGGCCGGGCCAAGAGAGATGATTTATTTTAAACCGGAGGAGGTGCACGCCGGCATTGTCACCTGCGGAGGCTTATGTCCGGGATTGAATGATGTAATAAGAGCCATAGTAAATTGCCTCTGGTACAGATATGGGGTAAAAAATATAACGGGTATCCGGTATGGATATAAGGGCTTCTTAAAAGAGTATGACTTTCCGGTAATTAGTCTTAATTCTGAGATGGTGGAAAACATTCACAAGGAGAGCGGAACCATCCTTGGCTCTTCCCGCGGAGGGGGCGATAGAACAGAAGAGATCGTGGATGCAATAGAGCGATTGGGATTGAACATTTTGTTTACAATAGGAGGCGACGGGACACAGAAAGGGGCTATTGCTATAGCAGAGGAGGTTGAAAGGAGGGGAAAGGATATAGCAATTGTAGGTGTACCCAAGACAATAGACAACGATCTTAGCTTTGTTCAAAAATCTTTTGGATTCGAAACTGCCGTCAGCAGGGCTGTAGAAGCAGTATATTCTGCTCACAGTGAGGCTAAAGGGGCGATTAACGGTGTCGGTATAGTAAAGGTAATGGGCCGTGAATCGGGTTTTATTGCAGCTCACACCGCACTTGCTACCGGTGATACAAACTTTGTCTTAATACCGGAGATACCATTCGATCTCTACGGGCGCAACGGTCTGTTCAGACACTTAAGAAAGAGGCTTGAAACGAGACATCACGCAGTGATACTGGTAGCCGAAGGCGCAGGGCAGGATCTTCTTAAAGCAGAGAGAGAGAAGGATGAGTCCGGGAATATCAGATTTGGCGATATTGGTCTATATTTAAAGACCGAAACAGAAAAATATTTTGAAAATGAAAAGATGGAGGTAACAATAAAGTATATCGATCCAAGCTATATGATCAGGAGCATACCTGCATCTCCTGGAGATTCCATTTACTGTGCCAGGCTTGGAACGAACGCGGTACATGCCGCCATGGCAGGAAGAACAAAAACACTCATAAGCCTCGTTAACAACACCTTTGTGCATCTTCCCATGGAGATGGCCGTATCCCGAAGAAATCGCGTGGACCCGGAAGGACCCCTGTGGAGAGATGTACTCGAGGCAACAGGCCAGCCGGTAATAATGAAAAACGGCAGATAGGGGTATTTAGAATTTAAGCAGGGTGTTCTTATCTTTCTCCCTGGATTTTTTCTCAACAATCTTAACAGGGAAAGGTTCGGTATTAACCCCACTGTAAAGCGTGCGATGGGGGAAGGGAATTTCGATCCTTTCTGCATCAAAGCGTTTTTGTATTTCCATCATTATCGAGTTTTTTAGATTTAAAAAATCCGATTTTTCAAACCAGATGGCAAAGAGGATTTCTATACCCGATTCACCGAAGCCAGTAATTATAAACAAAGGTTCCGGCTCATCCAGGCTGTAGGGGTTCGCATTTGCCAGTTCCATGAGAATATTATGTACCCGTTTTAGATCTTCTTTGAAGGATACCCTCAAGTTTATATCCATCCTCCTTATGGGGAAACGGGTAATATTGGTAAGTTCGGTGTTTATGAGGGTTTGATTGGGTATGCGGACAAACTGGTTGTCAAACTTTCTTATCTTTATGGAGAGCAGGTCTATTGACATGACTATTCCCACGGTATCTCCCACTCTGATAATATCTCCGATGGAGAAGGGTTTCTCGGAAATCAAGAACAATCCGCTTATCAGGTTGGACATGCTGGTCTGAGAGGCAAAACCTATGGCAATTCCGATTATTCCCGCTGCTCCCAGCAGAGCCGCCAGGCTTATGCCCAGCTGGTGAAGCACATTAACGGATATAATTGCCACTCCAAAGTAGAATATACCCTTGCGTAAGATCATGGAGGTTTGCGGGCTTAACCTCTTTCGAGTAATTCTCCATACGACGGTTGAGATAATTTTTACAGTTATAAGTCCGACAAATATGACCACACCGATTTGAAAAGCGATTTTTAATCTTTCTGGTGTGAAGAAGTTTGCAAAATCGAATAATCCTGATTCTTTCATAAGATAAAAATCCCTTTAAAATCCTGTTAATTCTTTTAATACCTGGAAACTTCTCTTAACAATGCTTTTTTCGAAAGGAGTTCTTGCATCTGTAATTTTCTTGCAATCCTTCTCAAAATCCGGGTAGGTACGGGAAAACACAATCTGGCTTAACTGTTCCTCTCCCCTGTATGTAACGAAGACCTTGTTTGTCCATAACCCTCCCGATTCACTCAGAAAAGTTATGAGATGTTCCACCCTTACACAGAGCCTTAAAAAGTCCAGTTGTGATGTTGAATTATTTTTTATGTGCACAGGACAGACGACTCTGTTGAAAAGCGGGATGGTAACCAGGGAAAGGTCTCTCAATGCGCGTGTCTTCATAGCATAGCATAGTTCACCCGAAGTCGTATCTCCGAACCATGAGTTGGAGAGAACTACCGTGGGTACTTCCATGAGAGTTATCGGATTGGGGTGACCTGCAGTGATTCTTATCCAGATGGGGATGAGAACGAAAAAAAGAGCCTCGCTTCCCGGAGGAAATTTGAAAGGAGATTCCGGACGTACTACTACCGGCCTGTCCGGTAATACAGGTAGAAGTTGTACTGTAAGGTTCCCTTTGCCGTAGGCCCATCTATGCCATTCTTTCTGAGATAGCTTGTAACCTTTTCTCAATTCACTTAAAGGTGTAATTACCGCATTATTTTCATCCCTCTCCTCTGCTATGTACCAATCATTCCT
This sequence comes from Spirochaetota bacterium, assembly GCA_003645645.1. Classification (GTDB taxonomy): domain Bacteria; phylum Spirochaetota; class Spirochaetia; order SPDA01; family B32-G16; genus B32-G16. The sequence goes on from QNBH01000186.1 coordinate 5,755, forward strand.
GGAGTAGTGCAGCCAGATGGATACAGGTCCAATTTTACTCTCATAAAAAGTTTCGGGCTTGATGGTTACAGGTTTCCAGATTTCTGTCACTTTCGAATGCCGAGTAAAGTGGAATATTTTTCAAGCAGCGGATCAAGGCTTTTCCCCCCCAAAATTTGCCTGGTAAGAGTTTTGCCCAGTTGTACTCCCTCCTGATCGAAAGAATTGATATTCCAGGTAAACCCCTGGAACATTATCTTGTTCTCGAAATGGGCTAAAAGTGCTCCCAGTGCTTCAGGATTAAGGCGCTCTCCGAATATAAGGCTCGAAGGCCTGTTTCCGGGGAATTTTTTGTTGGGATCACTGTCATCCTTTCCCATAGCGAAAGCTACTATCTGTGCAGAAAGGTTTGCAATAAGCTTCTGCTGGCAGTTAGACCCTTCAATCTCAGGATTAAAGCTGTACTGAGGCTCTTTAAATCCGATGAATTGAAGAGGGATTAAATCTGTACCCTGGTGCAGAAGCTGGTAAAAGGAATGCTGTCCGTTTGTCCCCGGCTCTCCGAATACAACCGGTCCGGTGGGGTAATTTAGAGGCTTACCGAATCTGTTTACACTTTTACCGTTACTTTCCATATCCAGTTGCTGAAGATGGGCGGGAAATCTGCTTAATGCCTGGCTGTAGGGAAGAACTGCCGTAACCGGGTAGAGGAGGATGTTTCTTAAATATACTCCTATTAGTGCGTCCATCAAGCTTGCATTTTTTCGTATATCGGATTCGAGTGCGTTTTTATCAGACTGATGTGCCCCGTTAAGCAGAGATTGGAACACTTCCCTACCGTAAGAGAGTGTAAGTATGACCCCGCCTACCGCACTGGTAGCGGAATACCTGCCTCCTATAAAATCATCTATAAAGAAGGAGTCCAGATATTCGGAAGACCCGGCCATGGGACTTGTCTCGGAGGTAACTGCAATCATGTGCTTTCGTGGATCAAGTCCTGCTATTCCGCGTCGGTTCATCTTTTCTATAACGAGTTGCCTGTTGGTCAGAGTCTCCTGGGTAGTTCCGCTTTTAGAGACAATTATAAAAAGACATCTTTCAGGATCAAGATCGTGGAGAATGCAGTTTGCATCGTCCGGATCGACGTTGGAAATGAATCTCGCATTCATTCTGGGTTTGCCGAAAGTTTCGTATGCATAACCGGCAAGGGCAATGTGGAGTGCTCTTGGACCAAGGTCCGAGCCTCCGATCCCGATCTGTACCACCGTGTCGAAGAGTTTTCCTGTAGAACCCTTTATCTCTCCCGAGTGGACCTTATCTGCAAAATCGAAGATCCTTTTCTGTTGGGAGATGTAAAAATCCCTCAAGTCTCTTCCCTGATATGTAACAGGCCCTGCAAGCTGCCCACGGAGTAGATGGTGCAGTACCTTACGGTTCTCTCCTGTATTCATGATCTCCCCGGAAAGAAGCGCCCTGTATTTCTCCACGAGTTGCTGCTCTTCTGCAAGGTCCTGTAACAGGGAAATGATTTCCTCATCCACGGGCATAGCAGCATAATTATAAGAAAGTTTGCCTCCGGTTTCTATTGAATATGTCCTTATCCGTTCGGGAGTAAGAAAGGATTTCAGGTCAATTCGCTTGTCGAGGTTTTTAAGTTTGTGAAAGGAAGCCGTATTATCCAGGTTATTGTATTGAAGCGAAATCAAGTCTTTTACCTTAATGAATGATAGAGAAAGCTTTCAAGATAGTCAAGGTTTATGGTGGCCAAAGGAATAAAAGCAGCACCGAAAGGTAATATCAATTATCTTTTGTTTTTAAACTTTTTAAGCTCATCTGCATTAAATACAATGTTTCTCCCAACCCTTCTGGACTTTAACTTTCCGGTCTTAACCCACTTTCTTATTGTTATTTCGGATACTTCAAGATATTCCGATGCTTCTTTAATGGTAAATGGAGAC
>QNBH01000187.1 GCA_003645645.1 Spirochaetota bacterium
CACGGGCAAGCCTAGAGCTATGTTTCCAGGATATCCCCCCAACCATTTATTGCCACCGATCTTAAGAGGCTTTACCAGCGCCGGATAGGATTGTAAGAATCCTGAACCTTGAAAGTTATTATCGGGAGTAACCTGGATTGAGATGGGATTCTTTTGTTCAATAAGCCCTTCTCCAATCCATTTAAAGGTCTCAAGACATCGATTTACACAATCTGTAGGATTCAATATCCTTTCAATATCTTTACGGGAAAGAAAAAGTATTTCTCCTGCTTCAGGTCTCATATTGTAATAGCCTTTTTAAGAATTAGGGGGTGAATTATTTAAAAAGGTTTGGTAAAAACATGACAAGATCACCCACGTATGTTATGAGCAGAAGCACAACTATAATCGCTCCTATATATGGTAGTATTGTTACAACCAGCCGTTCAAACTTAACTTTTGCTATCCCACATGCAATATACAGACATGAGCCAACCGGTGGAGTAACGAGTCCTATAACCAGATTGAAGACAAGAATTACTCCGAAATGTACAGGATGTAAGCCGATCTGTTTGGCTAAAGGTAATAGAATAGGGGTAAATATTGTGATAGCAGAAACCTGTTCTAAAAATGTTCCTACAAAAAGCAATAAAACATTGATTAAGAGAAGAATCAAAAAAGGATTTGTGGTTATGCCAAGCAGTGCATTACTGACCAATCTTGGCACCTGTTCATAGGTAAGTACCCAGCTAAAAATCCCTGCCATCCCAACTATAATCATTATCCCGCCACTTAAAACGGCGGCATCTAAAAGTATCTTGGGAATATCCTTAAGCTTAATTTCTCGAAAAATAAAAAATCCACATATAAAAGAGTAAAGTACTGCGATCACAGCAGCTTCTGTTGGAGTAACAATACCTGTTATTATGCCTCCTACAATGATAAAGGGGGCAATTAAAGAGAGTATGGCATCTCTTGCCCCTTTTAACATCTCCAAATAGGTTGCGCGTACGGCTTTTGCTTCCCAGTTATGTTTGCGGGCAAAATAAATAATAAGTATTATCATAGAAATACCAGACAAAACTCCGGGCACCGCGCCACCCAGAAAAAGATCACCTATAGAGGTTTCTGCAGTTACCGCATAGACAATGAAAAGAATACTCGGCGGAATTATAGGGCCGATAGTGGAAGATGCGGCTGTTACGGCAGCAGCTACTTCTGCTTTATAGCCGCCTTTTTTCATTGCAGGTATAAGAATACTGCCGATTGCCGAAGTATCTGCAGTAGCAGAGCCCTGGATACCTGCAAATATCATACTGGCAACTACGTTAACTATAGCCAGTGCTCCGCGGATATGCCCAACAATAATCTGTATGAATCTAACCATTCGTTGGGTTAAACCCCCATGGGTCATTAGAGCTCCTGTAAGCATGTACATTGGGACGGCCATAAGAACGAAGGAATCGAGGAATACAAATGTTCTCTGAGCAATTAATACAAAAGGCACTTTTACCAGCGCTATAAATACGAGAGAGGTTAGTCCGAGCACAAATGCAATGGGTACACTCATTGACAGAAAGACAAAAAACATAATAATCACTACAGCTAACATTAGCTTCTACTCCTCTTCTTCCGCCTCTGTCTGCTCTAACATGTTTGGGGCTTTGTCTGTCAATATTTCCAGAAAACAAGCAATTGAAAAAATCACCATGATTGTCCCCCCGACAGGAAATATCAAATAAACGATGTACATTGGGGCTTGAAGAGCAGCACTTATTGTTCTACCCATTTTCGCCGTATACATCAACGAATAACCATAGCGAGCAAAATAAAAAAACAATATGGCGACAGCTATAATGCTGGTTGAACGCAGTAACTTATGAATCTTTGGGGATAACTTTGATAACTTGTCTATTATAAAGTTTACCCCCACCATCTCATATTTACGTAATGCAATTGTTGCGCCCAGAATCGTACCCCATACAAAAAAGTACCTGGCTAATTCTTCTGTCCAGATTAGTGGATTCTTAAAAAGATAGCGATTGATAATTTGCATTGTCATCAGAAAGATCATTCCAGTAATATCAATGATAAGAATAACTTTAACCACATTTTCCAATATTTTAACTGATTTAAGGAAAGCCTCTATTATTGTGATTGTGATGTTTTTTGGAGGGGAATCTATGGACATAAACCGCTAAGCCTCCTCATCCTCATGCTGAAAATAAGGAGAAGTGGGGTATGGAACCCACACTTCCCTTCGATTACTTTATCCTTATTGATACTTTTTGCCCAGATCTCTTATCTCCAGTGCTATCTCTCTTAATCTTTGAGGAAACTGAGGTAGATATTTGTCCCATACAGATTTGGTTGCTTCAATGAACGGAGGAAGCTCCTCCCCAGGAATCCGATAAACCTGAAGGCCGGTCTCTTCTATCATTGCCTGTAAAGCCTTCTCATCTTCGTCCTGGAAGGCTTGATTAAGGGCTCTGGCAGCAACCTGTGCCGATTTCATAATAATATCTTTATGTTTTTCGGACAGACCATCCCATTTCGTTTTATTCATAACATAAATATCTCCGTTGAGCAGTACCGGGAGTGTAGTGTAATATTTACATACTTCATGAAAACCCATTGGATAAGTAATAGAAGGCGCATTTTCCTGGCCGTCAACCGTACCTAACTTCAACGCCATATACAGCTCCGTAAAGGCAACAGGAATAGGACTTGCACCAAATGCCCTGTAGGTGTCCAGATGCATGGGAACCTCCATGGTTCTCCATTTCAATCCCTTGAAGTCATCGGGCTTCTTAACAGGGCGAACTTTGTTCATGGGATATCTCCATCCGGCTCCCCCTATAGCAAGACCCTTGAATCCAGGGTATTTGTCGATAAAGGATACAATTTCTTTACCAAGAGGGCCAAACTCAACTTCTTCACAGTGCTCTCTGTTTAAAAACAAGAAAGGTAAGTTAAAAACATTCATTTCAGGAATGAAGGTTGCAGCTACACCGGTAGAACCGAGGTAAAGATCTATTGTCCCGGCCTGTATGCCCTCCATTAGATCACGTTCACCACCCAACTGTGATTGGGTAAAATAATTTACCTTTATTTCTCCTCCTGAAAGCCTTTCAATTTCATTCTTCCAGGCTGTTCCGGAAATTGTCAATGGGCTGTTTGGTCCGGATCCGGTATCAGCTAAAGTAAGTTCAAGTACAGGCTTCTTCTCCGCTGTTGCTTCCTTGCTTCCTTCAGCCATTAAACCAATTGCACAAAGGATCAGTAAAATTACCATGAAATTTTTTTTCATAAAACACACCTCCATAAATAAATATTTTGCCCATTAAAGTGTCTTTCTAAGACACCTCTCCGGGTCTGTTTTCAAAAATAATAATTTTGGAATGTCATTCCACAATAAAAAATACTATCAAATTTAAATTTCATTGTCAAGTGTTTTTCGGTAATTATTTCCTCCTAAAAAACACCTATACTATTTCTCAAGTCCGAGAAGCTTCTCCGGGTTTGTTTTTACCATCAACCTTATATCATCCGGGCCGATCCCCAGATCCAGCATACAGGCGATGAATTGTCTAAGCCCTTCCACAGGTGTGGATAGAGCATAACGACCGAAATCGGTCGACATAATGCAATGTTTGGGTCCAATTTCGCTTATCGTCCTTGCTACAGCCGCAATACCCCCTTCGGGTCCGCCCGATAGTCCCTCGTCGATGGAAGTGTATTCCTTCTCCACATAATAGTGAGTTAGAGGTATCATATTTGCTGCGGTGTAAGCACCAAAGGTGAACTCAATGAAGGCTCCTTTCCTGGCCATCTCTTTTAGCTGGGATACGGTTGAGACCTTTGCCACCGAACTGGATACAACTATTTTTTTATATCCATACTTCGCCTTAAGCTCTATGAGCCGCATGGCCTCTTCGGGAGAAACATGACCTGTATCCATGTAGATGTGGGGATTTTCCGCTAAAAGTGTAAGGATTTCATCAAGCGCAGGATCGGGATCCCCCTCTAAGGGTATCCGGATGCAGCGACTCAATTCCTCTTCCCTGAACTTGGGATATAGTTCACTCAAAGGAACAAACTTACCATTTACAATTCTTCCCTCTTTCGAAGCCTGGTAGTAGGTAGAATGAGCTCCGAAATCGAGATATTTCGCTCCATCCCCATAGTAAATTGCAGTTTTAAAAGCCCTTGGATTCATTCCTCCGTAGATGGTATTAAGCATCAAACCGCCAAAGACCTGAAAATCCTCTACCTGTTGATTTACAAGCCAGGCCGTACCGTTACTCATTTCAAATACATCCTTTAGCACAATTGCCCTCATTCCTGCATCTCGCGCTTCGATTGCAGTCTGAAAAGGATTCAGCCTCCTGGGACTGCTCTTTAGATGGGGGCCAGGATGTACATGAATGTCGATTGCACCCTGCAAAAGCTCCATTGTCATTTTTACCGATCTTCCTTCGGGTAATTCCATTTTTATTCCTCCTGTTTCGGAGAGATACCATCTGTCAATAGTGATTGGTATCGCTCCCAGCTAATATTGCGTCCTGTAACAACCAGGACGGTTTTTTTATTTCTTATATCTATTTCGCCTGAAATAATTGCTGCCAAACTCACGGCTGCCGAAGGTTCGACTGTTAACTGTTCTTCTTCCTGAAATAAGCGCATTGCCTGTACAATTTGGTCATCATTTACAGCAACCACTTTTTCAACACGTTTATGGGTCAATTCAAATGTTAAGGGTGTTAGTGTTCCCATGAGTCCATCTGCGATGGAAGCACCGATTTGTATCCGCTCATGGCAGTATCCGTCTCGATATGACATTTGTGCGCCGGGTGCCGCTGAAGATTCCACTCCGAATACACGAATTTTCTCATTCGCACTCTTGAGTGCTGTAAGGATTCCGGAAATCAATCCTCCGCCGCCTATAGGAACAACCACAACTTCCACATCAGGTATATCTTCGAGAATCTCAAGTCCGATGGTACCCTGACCTGCAATAATTAAAGGATGTCCGTGAGAGTGGATAAATATTCCGCCGCCCTCTTCGGCATATTCCAGGGCACGATCTAATGTCATGAGGAAATCCTGGCCATAAGGGATGATTTCCGCCCCGTAAGATTTAATTTTTGCTAATTTACTTTTTTCTGCTTTCCGAGGTACAAAAACTATGGCTTTAGCTCCCCTGAACAGATTAGTAGCGAAAGAGACTGCAGCTCCGTGATTTCCGCTTGAACAGGTAACCAGCTCTCTTCGTCGTTCCCCTTCACTCAGTGAAGCCACCATGTTGATGGCTCCTCTGACTTTAAAACAGCCGCACAGCTGCCAGCATTCCATTTTAAGGTAGATTTCGCATCCGGTTATCTGACTTAAACCCGTAGAGAAAAGCAGGGGAGTACTGTAAATGTATGGTTTAAGCCTTTTTCTTGCTTCCCATATTTCTCCAGGAGAAAAGGGTTTATTTAATTCGCTCAACGGGATAACACCTCCCGGATCCTGCGAATATGGCCAAGAACAGTAGGAGCTTCCCGTTCGAGGTTCATAAACTTTTGCTCGTGTCCGGCACGCTCAGCTGCAGAAAAATTATCTCTATAAACACAGATTCCAAGCTTCACCTCTGTATTTCCTCTGGTCTGATCAGTTTTTATTCTCAATCTTTTTAGTCCACATTACGGTATTCTATTTCATTTTTTATATTATCGCAGATTTTGCTCGGTCTGTCAACCTTCAATTTGGACACTTCGAACCAGCTTTATTTCGAAGGGAACGCCGAGAGCCTCTCCCCTCTTTTTCAGTACTTCTACAACCGGTACAAGTACGGGAATCCCTGTTCTTCTGTAATCCTCTGTTCGTTTGTATTCTTTTTCACCGGCAATATAGATTCTATTTATAGCCGGACGTTTCTTTGCTCCATCCAAAGAGCTTACCGATTCCTTGATACGCTATACCTCTTAGATCTGCATTTACAATTACATCTGCCGAAATCTAGGCATCTTCTTCCGGCACAATGGATAGATAAGGTACTACCTCGCCTCCCTCTTCTATAATTCCTATTTCTGCATCTCCTTCTTTAATTTTAAGAGCAGCCTCTAAGGCTTCATCGATTGAAGCGATCTTTATCAATCCCAGGGATTCAGCCTGTTCCTTGCTGATTCCGTCAGAAACACACATTATCGTAGCCCTTTCTCGAACTGCACAGTGCTGATAGAGAGCGCCCGCAGAAGCACCATCAGTTACAATTCCTTCCCTCACGATTGAATCGATTTGTGCTTTGTTTAATTTTCCGTAACTATCCAGCTCATTGTTAATCGATGAGACTCCCTCAAGAAACCTCCCATATATGATGATAATTCCTCCGGGCCTTACGGCCATAGCGGCCAATGATTCCGGTTTAAGACCCTGCCAGTAATCCCTATCCGGGACTCCTGCTTTGTTTAGATAGTCAAGTAGTGGCGGAATAACCAGTTGCTGTGGTGTAGGCCGTGTGTGGTCATCGGCGATGACAAGCACCTTATCTCCGCTTTTGACAAGATCGTGAAGGGGCAGGCTTCCAATGGGATTCGTCAAGGACTTAAAAACAGCTTCCTTGGGATCTTCTGTTTTCGGAGAAGGGGCAGGTTTTATTGAAAAAATACATCTATATTTTGAATGTGAAATATTCAAATAATTTCCCTCCTCTCTATATTCCGGAAGTTTTGTGGCATTTATCGTTATCCCCCTCCATGAGGGAAACTGCTTAAAGCTATATAAGGCTCTCTCCAATCCTTGTACCATCCTACTATCCTGTACCCGAAATCGGTTATTACAACAGTATCTTTCGATCGCAGTATTGTTCCGTTTGAACCTTTTATTACAGGATCAAGAATCAACACCATGCCAGGCTTAAGCTCTGTAGCATCGAAGTCATTTAAATAAGGAGGTTCCTGTACGGAAACACCTATCCCGTAACCAACGGGAAGTTCTGAGATCAGCTCAGCACCCATTCTGATTGCATTTTCTTTTACAGTTTTATTAATCTGTCTGCAGGTTGTCCCCGGTTTAAGATGCTCTAAGATAATATCCCTTAAGCTTACCAGCAAATTATAATCCCTGCGCTGTTCTGAGCTCGGCTCTCCCATAGTCAACATGCGGGCAGCATTCGACCAATATCCGTGTAGAGAAGTGTTTACCTCAATCCTTACAAACTCTCCTGCTTTTAGGGGCTTTCCACCCCCTGCTCCGAAGTTCGGTACCAGAGGCCAAAAATATCGGGCATTGACGCCGGAGCTTCCCTGGGCGATGGAGTGGTATCCTGTTGCATCGAGTTCCCTTTCCAGGCAGTGTACCCGTAAAATTTCGGCGCCAACCCCTTCCCTGGTCGTGGAACTGTGGAGAGTACATGGTGAGCTGCTCCGAGGATTCCATGGTCTGTCCTATAGGCAATATCTTCCAGCAGAGCGATTTCTTCATTTGTCTTTATCATGTGAAGTGTTTTCAACCACAGACTGCAATCAACCAACTCTATCTCTTCAGCCATCCCGGAAAACGTTTCGAATAGGGAATATGGAATTCTATCCATATCCACACCAACAGGTCCTTTACCGGCCGATGTAACGGTACTTCGAATCAGCTTTTTTATCCGAAGCAGATGTGTAGAGCTCCCTCCTGCTGGAAGATCGACTGTGGCCACATTCTCA
>QNBH01000188.1 GCA_003645645.1 Spirochaetota bacterium
ATCTACTCCCGCCTCCGGACGTGATTCGCTGTCCTCAAAGATTACTCTCAAGGGGCGTCCGTTGATGCCGCCATCATCGTTTATCTGTTTTACCGCAAGCTCAACACCCCTTCTCTCATCCAGCCCTTCGTGTGCAGATGCACCCGTTAAAGGGAAGATGGCACCGATTTTAACAGCCTCTTCCTCCGCCTTTTCCTTTGTTCCTCCTGCAAACACATTTGACGTTAATAGAAGAAAAAACAGGGAGGCGAGAGCAATAAGACACATTAACCTTTTTTGTGCTTTCATATTAACCTCCTTTGGAGTTTTGGGATATTTATCCCAATATAGATTTTAAAGCACAATCAACACGATTGCGCTATTAAGCAAAAGTTAAATCAACCGCCGAGATAGGCGGTTTTAACTTTAGGATTCCTCCTCAACTCTTCTACCGTACCTTCAAGCACCACCCTTCCCGTCTCAATGACATAACTACGCTCCGCAACCGAGAAGGCCATTGGTGCATTCTGCTCTACAATCAGGATGGTTACCCCGTGCTTGTTCAAATGCCTGGTAACATCGAATATCTCTCTTACCAGAAATGGAGCAAGCCCCATGGAAGGCTCATCCAGAAGAAGCAAGTCAACATCCGCCATAAGAGCCCTTGCAATAGAGAGCATCTGTCTCTCTCCGCCGCTTAATGTTCCGGCAATTTGATTTGTTCTTTCTTTAAGACGAGGGAATATCTGAAAGACCCATTCCAAATCGTGGTTGATCTTTTCTCTATCTTTTCGGGTAATGGAGCCCATCTTTAGATTTTCAAACACGGTTAAAGAGGGAAAAACCTGGTGGCCGTCCGGAACCAGAACCAGCCCCTTTGAGACCAGTTTATGTGCAGGTACACCCTGTATCTCTTCTCCCTTGAAAATTACCTTACCCCTCCTTGGTGTGAGAATTCCGCTGATTGTCTTAAGGGTCGTTGTTTTCCCCGCACCGTTTGCCCCTATCATGGTTACAATCTCACCTTCATCTACTGTTAGGGAAACACCATAAAGGGCCTGCATATCGCCGTAAAATGTGTGAATATCGTTAACCTCAAGAATCGCCATGGTAAACCACCATTTTAGAAAATGACTATTTTTTATACTACATCCTAAATAACATTTATGCAAGTTAAAAAAAATTTCAAGTTTCCGGACGGGATGCGGTTTTTCCGGTTGGCTTGTAAAACTTACAGCTTTTACTGTATTATCCTCTACATGCTGGACTTGAAGCTTATAAAGGATAATCTTACTGAGGTAAAAGAGAATATAAAAAACCGCAATATCAATGCGGATGCAGATCAAGTTATAAGCCTCTATGAGGAGAGGAACTCCCTTCTCTCAAAGATCGATAAGCTCAGACGGAGGAGAAACGAGAATGCCGGCAGGATGAAGGGTAAACTTTCCCAGGAAGAGAGGCAGTCCCTCATAGAAGAGGGAAAGAGGCTTAAAGAAGAGATCTCCCGTTTTGAGGACGAGCTGGCCGAGAAGGAGAGGCTTCTGTACGCTGAAGCGGGAAAAATTCCCAATCTCACTCACCCTGAAGTCCCTGTTGGTAAGGATGAGAGGGATAACAGAGAGCTTAAGCGTGTGGGAACCGTACCTTCCTTCTCATTCAAGCCAAAAGATCATATAGAAATCGGCCGGAACCTCGATATAATCGATTTCGATGCTGCAACAAAGGTGTCGGGAATCAAGTTTTACTATTTAAAAAATGAGGCAGTATTTCTCGAGCTTGCCTTAACAAGGTACGCCCTCGATATCCTCAAGAATAAGGGCTTCATCCTTACCATCACTCCAGATATCGCAAGAGAAGAGATAGCCTCGGGGCTAGGATTCAATCCGAGAGGAGAGGAGAGTAACATCTATTCGATCGAAGGAACCGATACCTGCCTGATAGGTACCGCCGAGATAACTCTCGGAGGTTACCATGCAGGAGAAATTCTCGATAGGCATAAGCTTCCAATAAGGCTTGCCGGTTTCTCTCATTGTTTCCGAAAGGAAGCGGGAGCAGCAGGACAGTACTCAAAGGGCCTTTACAGGGTACACCAGTTCAGCAAAGTGGAGATGTTTGTCTTCTGTCATCCTGAGGAATCTGAAACCATTCACCATGAGCTCCTCTCTATAGAGGAGGAGATTTTTGGGGGGCTAAATATTGCCTACAGGGTTGTAGATACCTGCACGGGGGACCTGGGCGCACCTGCATACCGCAAATTCGATCTGGAGGCCTGGATGCCCGGCCGCGGAGACAGTGGTGACTGGGGAGAGATCACCAGTGTTTCCAACTGTACAGACTACCAGGCAAGACGGCTGGGTATAAGATTCAGAGATGGGAAACAGAAAGGTTATGTTCACATGCTAAACGGTACCGCCGTTGCAATATCGAGGGCTCTTATAGCCATCATGGAAAACTTTCAACAGCAAGATGGTTCTGTGGTTATTCCCGAGAGACTTGTACCTTATACCGGATTCGATAAGATAGGTTAATGCCTTATTTTTTGGGCGTGCCCCCGCCCTCCCTTCGGTCGTGCGAGGTCGGGCTCTTCGGGGGTTCGCGACCTTAACGCCTAAGCTACACGGTGCGCCCGGCTGGTCGCTTCCGTCCGTCCGGCTCAAGCCGGATGGACCGTATTCGGCAGGGCTTTTCCCAGGAGCTTCACTGATTACTCCACTTCGACTACCGGACAGGCCGCCTTCGGTGTCCCTTCCCTGTGATTTTTACTGCTCATTTCCTATCATCCCCAGACAGGCCGGACGGACCGCCTTCGGCGCCCCTCCGATCCCTCACGCAGGGTTTAGCATTTAGCTTGCTTATCGGAAACAAGCTTCGTGGCACCTGTTGCTATTTACATGCCTTCTGGAGATTTTCCCACATGGTCTTCCTGTAATGTGCCAGTGTATAGGGCCTTACATCCTCCAGTTTTCTGTCGAAGTTTTTCTTTCACACCCTGCACATATCTTTATCACGGATTGTAAAATAGTTAACATCCTTTACTGCATTATCTATAGGCTTTTTACACATATCACAGATTATGTTTAACATGGTTTAGCTCCTCTCTTTTAGATTTCAACTTATAAATTATATAATGACGCAGACATTTAAAGCAGCGCCCTTTCCTGTATACAATCACCGGCAAAGCCTAAGGCTTTGCAAGCCCTGCAGTGGTGACTTTCTTTCGTAGTAAAAGTTTATATTACTATTTTTTTCTTGTCGAGTATTTTCTCAAGCTCCGCTTTCCTTGTATACTCTATTTTAATAATTTATTTCGCCTTTAAACGGGGGGCAATCTGTTTCTTAAAGCAGGATCAAAGACAATCGGTTCAGGATATCCCTCTCTGATAATTGCAGAAATCGGCACATCTCACCGCGGAGACCTCCTTACGGGTTTTAAAATGATAGATGCTGCAGTCGATGCCGGTGCAGATTGTGTCAAGTTTCAGATGGTTTTTGCAGACGAAATAATTCATCCATTAACAGGTAAGGTAAGCCTCCCGGGAGGTAAAACTCCTCTCTATGAGCATTTTAAGCGACTGGAAAGAGATTGGGATTTTTACAGGGAACTTAAAGAGTATGTCGAAAAAAGGGGGGCTCTCTTTCTTTGCACACCCTTTGGAACGGGCAGTGCGCAGATCCTGCACAAACTGGAGGTAAAATTATTCAAAATCGCTTCCCCTGAGCTAAATCACTTTCCCCTTCTTGAGGAAGTTTCAAATTACGATCTTCCTGTAATTCTCTCAACCGGAGTATCCACTTTAGGCGACATCGAAAAAGCTTTAAAGATAGTAGGGGATAAAGCGGTACTTCTTCACTGCATCACTTCCTACCCCGCACCTTACGAGGAGTACAACCTTAGAGTTATTCCTAATCTCATGGCAATCTTCGGATTACCCGTGGGAGTCTCCGATCATTCAACAGACCCCGTTCTGGTTCCCACTCTCTCTGCGGCAGTGGGTGGGTGTATTATTGAAAAGCACTTCACTCTTTCAAGAAAAGGAGGAGGGCTTGATGATCCCATAGCCCTGGAACCGGAAGATTTTTCAATTATGGTTAAATCTGTAAGAAAGGCCGAAGAGGAGGGTTATGAGAGCACACTGAATCGTCTGTGTACAAAATACGGAGAGAAATGCATTCATTCTGTTCTGGGCTCGGGCAAAAAAAGGGTTGCACCCTCGGAGCGTAATAACTACTTCACAACAAGGCGATCTGTTCATGCTGTTAAGTTCCTTCCTGCAGGAACAGTTCTATCCAGGGAGAATACGGCTTTGCTGAGAACAGAAAAAAACCTCCGTCCCGGCTTGCCGCCGGAACTCTGGGATGTAATCATCGGTAAGAAATGCATACGTGATATTCCCCCGGGAGAAGGTGTTGTGTGGGATGATCTCCTTTAAAAGTGAAAGCCGTTGAAATCGAGCCGCCAATTCCAATAAATATTTTTTAAGGAGAGTGCCTTTCAGAAAGGTTTAACATTACTGCGCTCTGCCTCATTCACCTGCTCTCCTGCATCAACGAGCTTGCGGTTGTATTTTATCTCCATGAGCTCATACAGATTTACCATGGTAAATCCTCCGCGTTCGTTTTCAATTACATCCAGGCTAGAAAAAAGCTCGGGCAAAATACGAGCTGTAATCTCTCGATCATGCATGAGAATAGCTCCTCCCCGGCTTCTGGTAATTGCTTTTTCTAAATCTCGGATAATACTTTCTCGGTTTAAAGAATTATCTTCATTTGCCCGATAATCGAAACTGTCTATCTGAAACAGGATCATCGCCATACCCAATTCTCTCACGGCCTGATCTACCTTTTTGTTTCTTCCACCCTCCGCGTAAGGTGGTCTGAAATATCTGATAGGATAGTGAAAACCCAGAACTTTATCCAGGGCATGTTGGGTTGCCTCTATCTCCTCTTTTATCTCTTCGATATCATTCTCTCCATCGTTATAAATACCTTGGGCCAGGTTGTGATGGTTGAATGAGTGATTTCCTATCGTATGGCCTTCTTCTATTATTCTATGTAAAAGATGTTTTACACCTGGGAGTGGTCGACCTTCCGAGTCGATCAGGTTCTTGCCAAGCAAGAAGAATGTAGCCTTTATGTTTCTCTCTTTTAAAGCATCCAGAATATAACCGGTAACCGTGTTTTCCGGAACTTTATTACCATTAATTTCCGTAGTAATAATATTAAGATTAGGACCATCATCAAATGTAAAGTGTAATTTGTTTTCAAAATCGAGTTTCTTATCTTCAAAATAATAGATCCACTGCATATTTGCTTCGCCCGCACCCTCCGAATATTTTTTTACCGGTTGGGGGGGTGTTTCCTCTTTATCGGGCGATTTCGCAAGCGCCACTTTATCCTCTATTTCTGGTTCAGCCGACTCCCTATCGGTAACCCTGTATGTGGTCTGTTCAATATCTCTATCAATTTCTGTCTTATCCAGACTGGTAAGCTTCTTCATACCGGAAAATCCGGGATTCGGCCTTCCTGCAAACATTTGCAAAATCAAAAGGATAAGCAAAATCTGAATTAATGGTTTCCCATCGATAGAAAAGATGACATTAAACATCCCCGCCAGAACGGACTTACTGAACTTTATAGAGTTTTCCGTAAAACTCCTTATAGTTGAACCAATATTCTCTGCTGTTCGCTCTGCAAAAAAGGTTATCCTGTTTAAAACTCTCTGCTTGAGATTACCGGTCTTTCTGACCAAATCGATGAGCACTGTATAGGGGGGGTATAAAAATCGCGGCAGAGTTGTTGCTGTACCACTTAAGTTACGAAGAAGCAGTGTAAAGTACCCGGTGTGATAACCCAGAGACTTTTCATCGATTTTGAGAGCAAATTTTGATATATCTTCCAGAATTGTGCAGGCTTTTATAAAAGCCCTGATCCAGGCAATCCATCCGGCTCTATTTTTATAAAGGTAAAAATTGTAGAAATATTTAAAAACTTTGGATTTAAGTACAATCTGCGTGCCGGATGCTTCTCCTTCCAGCATACAGACAGCTTCCTCACCCAGGAATCGGCTTGCCAGCTCTCTGCTCATGCAATCGAAGAGGTAACCTCTTATGGTAGAAAGCAATAGCGCGAAGTCATCGGTAGAGCCAAGTTTAAGTATTATTTTACCGAAGATTACATCTTTAATTATACTAACCGGAAAATTAAGAGTATGCCTGTAACAACTGGGCAGTGTAACTTCTATGGGCTCTTCCCATTTACTGGCTTCGAGGAGGGGACCCGGATTAACACTCTCTACAAGGTTCTTCAATTTTATTGCAAGAGTATTAAGATCAAAATCACCCTTAATTGAAGGAAGTAGATTGCTAATGCAGAGTTTATATTCCCCGAGGGTGGGCTTCTTTAAACCGTATCTTCTGGTTGATAGAAGAATATCGAGATTATTCTGGATTTGCCGGGACAGTTCATTACCTTTCATAAGCAAACACTTAAGCCCATTATAACATGTAAATCACATATTTGTTTAACATTTTTTGAATCAAAAAACAACTTTATTGAGTAATACCAGATAATATGGTATCAGGTAAAGAGAATAATCAAAATTTCGACCCTATTATTTTATCGGCAAGGGAGCGCTTTAAAATTGACTACCTCTTTCCTTACCAGAGACTGGTTATAAGCAATATCCTCGAAGCTGCAGCAGCAACTGGCAACCCCGAGCAAGGGGAAAGGAGGGATGCAAATCCCCATCAAATAGTGATTCTCCCCACCGGTGCCGGAAAATCTCTCTGTTTTATGCTTCCCGCACTTCTTCTACCCGGAGCCACTCTGGTTGTCTTCCCGCTCCTTTCCCTGATTGCAGATCAAGCCAGGCGCCTCTTGGAAGAGGGAATAGAGGCCGGTATTTTAAGGGGAGGGCAGGATAAAGCAGAAAGGGATTATGTGTTTGATGGAGTCAAATCGGGAAGAATAAAAGTTCTTCTGTCAAATCCGGAAACAGTACTTACAAGAGATATTATTGAAAAAATTAAACAGCTCGATATAACTCACCTTGTGATCGATGAAACCCATACCGTCTCGGAATGGGGAGAGAGTTTCAGACCCTCCTATCTGGAAATAGGCAGAGTTGCTAAAGAGGGAGAGGTTCCAGTGGTTACTGCATTTACCGCTACCGCTTCTCCCTATATCCTTGAAAGAGTTAAAGAGATCCTTTTCCCCGACACATCTCCCAACGTTGTCATCGCAAACCCGGATCGACCAAATATATCATATAGGGTTGAACCCTGCTTATCAAAGAACCACCAGCTTATAATGCTTCTTGGCAAGAGTACCCGGAATCGTGTTAAGCGTCCTGCAATTGTTTTTTGCAGGAGCAGAACAGGGGCAGAGCTTACCGCACAGATGCTTCGCAGTCGCCTCAATGAGAAGGAGATATACTTCTACCATGCAGGGCTTACAAGAGAAGAGAAAGGCAAAATCGAAAAATGGTTTTTTAACTCTCCCGATGGGGTTCTGTGTGCAACTTGTGCGTACGGCATGGGTGTGGATAAGCGCAATGTTCGTACCGTAATTCACAGGGACTTCCCCCCCTCTGTGGAGTCCTATCTGCAGGAGTCCGGTAGAGGGGGACGGGACAGGGAACCTTCCGAGGCTATACTTCTTTTCTCCAATGAGGATAGAGAATACC
>QNBH01000189.1 GCA_003645645.1 Spirochaetota bacterium
ACATTCCACGCCAATCCTGACTATGCCCTGTGGTATGGATGGAGCGAGATGGTAAGGAACTTAACCGAAATAAAAGAGGAAGCAGAAGAGTTAAGGACCACCGCTATAGGTACAAGGCTTTCTTTCGTAGTAAAAGCCGTCCTGACTACAAGGTGGGGCGGCTTCTTTATGATTGGAGACGCCCCCTGAAACGTAGTATCCTGCTCAGGCCGCTTCCCCCCGGATGGCCGTCAGACCAATATTTATTTATCCCCCTCTTCGGGAACAATGCATATAAAAGAGAAATCCCCGTCTGTGCGGTTTATAAACTGATGCTCCCGGTCGGGCGGTATAAAGGCCACACCGCCTGCCTTAAGGGTATGTTCTTTCCCATCCAGATAGAGGATGCCTTCGCCGGCTACGATATAGTTAATATGAGGCCAGGGATGGGCATGTCGGGGGCTGTTTCCCTGCCCCTTTACCGTAAAAAGACGCATTACATAGCCTTCCCATCCCTGCTCAGGGCCGACAAGCACCTGTTTTAATACATTTTTTACGCTTTCCGATTCCACAGGTAAAGACGGAATCTCATCAACGTGCGATACAAACATAGAATACCTCCTATTTAGAAAATTTTATATACACCATTAGAGAGCTCCCCAAAAGGTGCATGCGGATTCTTAATAAAGAAAATATGCCATTTCCCCCCCGAAAGCAACTACTGCATTCACCTCATGCAATGAGGGATTTTATCTCTTCCGCCGTTCGATCCAGTTGTTCAAACGAGTTGTAAATATGTGGAGAGAAACGAATCCTCCCAAGCCTTTCCTTAACCACAATATTCCTGTCCAGAAGCTCTTTGACAAGCCTCCTGCTGTCTACTTCTTCCCTGGATGCGACTACTATTCCCGTACGCCTCTCATCAAAAGAATCTGAAAGCACCTTAAATCCCACCTCCCGCAATCTATTTGAAAGATACTCCGCCAGCTCGTAAATCCTCTCCTTTACTGTGTCAAACCCCAGTGAGGAGAGAAACTTTAAACTTGCATCAAAATACACCCAATCCAGATAACTCCCCGTAGAATACATATACCTCCCGGCATTGGGCTTAAGCTCTCTCTTGTAGGGCAGGTATTCCTTATCATTGATAACAGATTCGGTACCCTTGAAAACGGGCTTGAGAGAACTTAACTTTTCCCTGGGAACGATCAATATACCCATCCCTACGGGGCCTAAAAGCCATTTCCATGCAGAGAATG
Organism: Spirochaetota bacterium; assembly: GCA_003645645.1. Taxonomy (GTDB): domain Bacteria; phylum Spirochaetota; class Spirochaetia; order SPDA01; family B32-G16; genus B32-G16. The sequence continues at coordinate 1,239 of QNBH01000189.1, forward strand.
CCATGAAGTCTATTCCCCACCCGATATCCAGGCTCACATGACCCGCTCCCTGGGCGGCATCCACGACCAGAAAAATCCCCCTCTCCCTGCAGAGCTCTGCCAGTTCTCTTACAGGAAGGGGCATTCCGGTGCACCAGTGAACCGCAGAAACAGATATCACCCTGGTTCGCCCGGATATCTTCCCCTTTGCATTCTCGTAAAACTCCTCCTGCGACAGGCTCATTGGAAGAAAGGACAGGGATACCCCCTTATCCTGCCAGTGTTCCCATGGGTAAACATTACTGGGATATTCATTTTCAAGAAGCAGAATCTCATCTCCCGAATGCAAATCCATCCCCAGAGAAACAAGGTTAAGCCCCTCGGAAGTGTTATGTATAAGAGCGATGTCTTCGGGGCGGCATTTAAAGAGCTCTGAAAGGATCCTGCAGATCGATTCCTTCGTTTTTCCGATCGATATTTGCTCAGTAAGCACACTTTTTCGGGAATATTCTTCCATATAGGAGGCAACGGCCTCAAGTACATAATCGCTTGCCGGAGTGGTGCCGCTGTTGTTAAGCCAGATGCACTCACGATTAACAGGGAATTTACTATGGACTTCCTTCCAGTCTATTCTGCTGCTCATTTCTTACTCCTTGTAAAATCTAATCGGCCCCATAAGACGCCCTGGGGCCATGTTCCGCCCACTCCTCCACTTGAAGATTCACCCTATTTTCTATATTGTAAATAGAAGTATTTGGCAAGAGCACTGCGGAGGATTCCCATGATTATGTTACCTGTTTATGGTAAGGAAGAGTTTTACACCGTTAATCCTAGTAAAATAATAGCACTGGGGCAGAATTACAGGGACCATATCGCCGAAAGTCATATAGTGGATGCACCCGGTTTTACAGAGGAGATTCCGCAGGAGCCCATCCTCTTTGCCAAAACCCCCAATGTGCTTATAGGCCCCGGGGAGCCTATCGTTATACCCGCATTCTTGAAAGAGTATAATTTTGATGAAATTCGTGTTCATTACGAGGCGGAACTGGCCTTTATAATTAAACAAAGATGTAAGAACGTAAAACCAGATCAAGCGATGGAATATATATACGGATTTACCTGCATGAACGATGTAAGCCAACGCAATTTTCAAAAAATCGACAAGGCCGGCTGGTTTCGTGCAAAATCCCTGGATACCTTTGGACCTGTCGGACCTGCGGTCGTTCCGACCGAAGATATCGGTGATCCTCAAAACCTTGATATTGAATGCAGGCTGAACGGCAGGGTGGTACAGCAATCCAATACAAAATATATGATTTTTCCGATCCCCGAAATTCTCGCCTTTATATCCAAAAACTTCACCCTCATGCCCGGTGATATTATCCTGACAGGCACACCCTCGGGAGTGGGTCCCATAAAACACGGGGACGTGATACAGATAGAGATAGAGAAAATCGGAGTCCTGGAGAACTCTGTAGTAGAAGAAAAAAGATAGGGGAGAAGCATGGATTTTTCAAGATTCGGGAAAAAGTTCTCAGCCGGAACAGGCATACTCGCACTCATGGATGATCTTGGAAAGGCAATGGAGCAGGGAGGCGATATCATGCTCGGAGGAGGCAATCCCGCCCATATCCCCCAAATAAACCGGATATGGCGCCGCCGGATGGAAGAAATACTTGCCACAGAAGGCGAGTTCGAAAGAATGGTGGCCAACTACGATACCCCGCAGGGACGCTACTCCTTTCTCGAAGCGCTGGCTGAGCTCATCAACCGTGAGTATGGTTGGGGATTGAGCGCTAAAAATATTGCCGTTACAAACAGCAGTCAGAGCGCCTTCTTCTTCCTTCTGAACATGTTCTCGGGAACTTTCGATAATGATAAAAAAAAGAAGATTCTCTTTCCCCTTACCCCGGAATACATAGGTTATGCAGACCAGGCTGCGGAAGCCGATGCCTTTCTCTCCTATCCTTCAAAAATTGAGTTTACAGGAGAGAACTCATTCAAGTATCACGTTGATTTTTCAAAACTTGAAATAACAGAGGAGGTTGGAGCAATCTGTGTATCCAGGCCCACCAATCCTACGGGAAATGTGCTCACCGACGAGGAGGTGCAACACCTTGCAGGAATTGCCGAAGAGCACTCTGTCCCTCTTCTTCTCGATAATGCCTACGGCACCCCCTTCCCGCAAATAATTTTTGTTGATGTCAAGCCGGTCTGGAACGAGAATATAGTCCTGGGCATGAGTCTATCCAAACTGGGGCTTCCCTCGGTGAGAACCGGGATTGTAATTGCCAGAGAAGAGATAATCGAGGCGGTCTCCTCCATGAATGCCATTGTTAGCCTCGCAAGCGGTGCCCTCGGCCAGGTTCTGACTCTCCCTCTGATTAAAAGCGGGGAGATTCTAAAGATAAGCAGAGAAATAATAAATCCCTATTACAGGCGAAAATCTCATCAGGTTCTGTACCGGATCAGAGAGTCCTTCGAAGGACTCGATTATGCTGTACATGAAAACGAAGGTACATTCTTTCTCTGGATCTGGTTTAAAAAACTTCCGATTACAACAAGAGAACTCTACGAAAGACTCAAAAGAAGGGGAGTGCTTGTAGTGCCTGGATGCTATTTCTTCTTCGGTTTAAAACAACCCTGGGCTCATCGGGATGAATGTATAAGGGTTAACTACTCGCAGGACGATAATATAGTAAACCGGGGAATAGAGATTATTGCAGATGAGGTACGAGCTGTACTTAAAAAAACTCCGAGGCAGGAAAAGACATCCGGAATCCCGCCTGCAACCGGGTGGGAAAAGGCCCCTAGCCGAACTTAACGGCAATGTCGCACTCGCATACACAAGCCCACGAACAAGTGTACAGTGTGCAGAAAGCCCTGAACTTAACAGCAACCGGAAGAACCTCCCAGTATCCTGCCTTCCTCCAGAGGAAAAAGACCGGCGGTTTAGACTTAATAGAAGCCTCAGGCTTCGCTTAATTGCAGTCACTACCATAGTAACAGTTTTCTTACTTTCGGCAGGTTGTGCCGGTAAAATTACAAGAGAAACCTCCCTTAAGGAGCTAAACCGGGTAGTACCATCCCGAAAAGAACAGACACAACCAATCGGGGATAGCATCCTTACAGAAATTAAAGACGGCTTGATCGTTGAACCTACCATTTCCGCCCCTGCCGGCTCTATCTCTGGACCTCCCCTGATCTTAACAAACCTCAAAACATCTCAACCCGGGACTCTAATACCTCTGACCCTTGATATTTCCGCCGTAGTAGCCGGACACAGGGCGAGAGTTGTAATGGATATGGTTTTCCGCAATCCCGACCCGGAGGAAATCGCAGGCATTCTGATGGTACCTCTTCCCGACAGGACAAGCCCCTGCTATCTGAGTGTATTTACCGACCCGGTTGTGCTTCCCCAAAACCAGACGGAAGAAATTCCGTCGGCAGGGCTTCTAAATCCCAATCCTCCTCCGCCGGAGACACTCCTCTTAAGGGACATCAAACCGGATAGATCCTGGCAAACAAAAGGGGGGACCATCGACTGGGGTAGAGAAAATCAGGCACAGGTGGTGGAATCTCTACCGGAGTTGGAGTCATACGAACAGGCCATCCGTAAAAACATAGAACCTGCGCTTAAGGGATTATCCCATTTCAGAAAGTTTTACATAAGGATTCCGCCCATGCCGGGAAAATCTCTTAAGCGTATAGTATTCGCCTACGATCAAACACTGGTTTCCCAGAAAGGCACAGTAGCATTTACCCTCCCCGCAAAACCTTCGAAAGAGACCACCACCAGGCTAAACGTACACGAGGTGGGCTCATCCTTTATCAAGAGCGACCTCTTGGTTGCAAACAACGCGGTCCGTAGCGAAAAGACCACCTATGGTAAAAGGTGGACAGTGCCTCCATCCGAACTTAACGGGGAAGTACTCTTTAAGGGGCTCCAGCGCGACCCTTCCCTTACCATTCTTGCCGGTGCAGATCCCAACATAAACGGCACACTGCTTACCCTGGCCATCACCCCTGATCTTCCTGTAAAGCAAAACCGCATCCCCACCGGCCGGGCTCTTTTCCTGGTGGACACAAGCAGATCGGCACAAAATGGACTTAAAGCTCTATCGGGCGAGCTTCTGCGTTCAGTCCTCTCAACCGATACCTCCTTAAAGGAGTTTGCCATTATCTGTTTCGACACTCGGCCTGCACTGATTACCCCCGGTTTTGTGGCCAACACTCCCGGTGCCAGGGAGCACTACCTGGAAATGCTCGAAAGCATTCAGCCGGAAGGAGCCACCTCCTTCGAAGCACTACTCAAGGAATTACATGCGAATGATCTATACCGGAAAGCCGATACTATTTTTCTCTTTTCAGATGGTAATATAACCTGGGGGTCGAAGGATTTAAACTGGATAAAGAACAGGTTCTCCGATGTTCTGTCCATGCGGTGGATCTGTTACTCCTTCCAGTCTGCCGTTCCCGATCAGAAGCTGCTTAAAGCCCTTACACAGGCTAACGGACAGATAATAAATGTATCCCAATCCCAGGATCTTACAGAAACAGCACTGGCTCACCGCAGGGAAGCACACCGCCTCGATTCGGTTACCTCCACCTCACAGGATGAGATAATCTATAAGGGCGAATCGAGGATTATCTATCCGGGCGAGGTCATTCTTCTCGGCATAAGGGCAAAACCCACCACTACGGAGATAAGGCTTGTCCTCACCATAGAGGGCAGGACCACAGAAATGAACATCCCCCTGTTCCGCCACTCATTAACCGATCATCTCGCATCCAGGGCATGGGCTGAAATCTATACAGAAGAACTTTTAAAGAGATACGGTGCAGATGCAGGAGACGCAGTTTTTGCCCTTTCCAGGTACTTTTCCCTCAATCACGAAAGATCATCTTTTATCATTTTTGATACCCCCGTTGAAGATACCCAGGGGCATTCCAGATTCAATTTCAGGGATATACTTGAAATAACGGCCGGATTACGGGAGAAAGCGGAAATTAAATCGGAAAGACTCTCTGGAATGGAGATACCGGAATACCTCGATCCAGAAAGGGTAAAAACAATAAGAAGCCTGGCCGCACTTCCAGAAGCTACGGTATGGAAGGCTCCCATGGAGGAAGAAACCATCTGGAGTCCGGAGCTTCTACTCTCCTCTCCGCCCGAAACCATGGAAAAAGATGATCCTGCATCAATCTATAATCAGGCATTATCTCTTTACAGACTTTCTGTAATCCGGGAGCCCCGGCCATCGGAAGAAGCCCCTGCCGTATCCGAAGCAGAGGAGACGCCACCTTCCTCTGAGAAACCCCGGCTGATAAAACCCCATCCCGCTCTGTTTAGAACAAGAGCCCTGCGAACTCTCACAGGTGTGGCAGAGAATAACCCGGAAGATAGAGAGATCCTTTCTCTTGTCGGATTCACCCTTCTGGAGTGGAAGTTTTACGATGAGGCAAGGGAGATTTTCTCCGCACTGCGGTCAAAGATACCCTACGAACCTCAAAACTGGCTCCTGGAAGCAATCGCTCTTACTGTCCTCGGAGAGGCCGGTTCGGCAGCACTGCGATACGAAGAGATCCTAGCACGTCCATTCCCCCGTTTCGGCGATTACCCCGGTCTGGTGGCAGAGAGACTCTACTCAGACCTGCTAACGGCCGTCATCGCCGACAATCCCGATCATCCCGATAAGGTGCTGTGGGAGAGCAGGCTCGATGAGCTAAGCACTTATGGGAAATCTTCCATCCCCTCCGGACGGCTGATCCTTTTCTGGAACCTCGATAAGACCGATCTGGACCTATATGTTAAGGAAAATGCCTTTAGCGACGTGTGGTACCACAGGCCTCAATCCCCCTCGGGAGGGACACTCTTCGGCGACAATACAACCGGCCTTGGCCCCGAGATGTACGAACGCCGCAGGCTCTCCTGTTCCGGTCTGGATGTTTTCGTGGATTACTACTCTTTCCAATACGAGCCCCCCTCCACCGGTCAACCCGCCGCTGTTCCGGAGATAAAGGGCGCCCCACAGCCAGCCGCTGGAAACCGGACCGCCGGCCTACCCTCCGGCGACCAGACAGTCGAAAATAATTCTACCCTTACGCCCCCAACGACAGACGCCGTAGACCGGACTGCCGAAATTAATGCTACCATTCCACCCCCAACGGCAGCCACACTCCTCACCGTGTTTACCCGGAGCCGGAGAGATAAACTCTACCACATAGGCTTCTATACCACCCTCTTAACAGGCGAGGAGGAAGGGGGGAAAGTACCCATAATATCCAACTGGAGCAGGATAAAGTAATTCTCTCTCTTTTGGGCGCCTTCCGCCCCGCCCTCTGCCCTGTCATACAGGCATTACCATACACCGGGAAACCACCTCTCCCCCCTTCCTCCCCACCGGCCTTAACATTCACCACACACC
>QNBH01000190.1 GCA_003645645.1 Spirochaetota bacterium
GCGCATCTCCTCGATAAGGAAAGGATCGTGGAGACTTAAGACCTGGTTAAAAAACTGCCTTCTTTTACCTGGTGGTCCCTTTACAAACTCTATGTCTTCGTGGGAAAAAACGATGCACGGTATGTTTTTAATAAGATCCTTTCTGTCTGCTACTGTTTTTCCGTCTACCGTTATGCCTTTCCTGCCTCCTTCGCTTTTCACTTTAACATCAATCTCATACTCATTATCGATTCTGTATACACCCGATACAGACATCTCCCGCTCTCCGTATCTGTAAAGCAGACGCTCCTCTTTTGTTCTGAATGATGAGCCGTAGCAGAGTAAATATACTGCTTCCAGAAAATTGGTTTTTCCCTGTCCGTTCTCTCCTATTAGAAAGATATCCTTCTCTTTTAGAAGTAATTCCTGATCGGTAAGATTACGAAAATTGTAAGTTTTAACTGAAATAAAGCCCATCTTTAAAGCTGCATCGGCATAACTATGTGGAAGAAATCTTTCTCCGGTACTGGATATATAGTTACAGCTTTATCGGGTGCAGAGAAAGTTATTGTTACTTCATCTTCCTCCATTACTTTAAGAGGTTCTTCCAGGTATAGATAGTTTAGGGCTAAGGTGGTTTCGGTTCCTTCAAAATTGCATGAAAGCTCTTCTCTGGCAGTTCCTATCTCGCTCTCCTCGGAATTTAAAACAACTGTATTTTCCGATATTGTCATGTAAATTCTCTTTGCTTTCTGCTCTACAAAGAGAGAAACCCTTCTCAACGCTTCCATTAGCTCAGTTCTTGAAATTACAATACGGTTCGGCTGTTCTCCCTGAATTACCTTATTGTAATTGGGAAACTGTCCGTCTATAAGATTTGACGATATTTTTATACTGTTAAAATTGAGAAAGAGGCTTTTCTCCGTAATCGCTACAGAAACTTCTCCTTCTCCCGGTAGAAGCCTTTTTGCAAGATTGAGGATTTTGGGTGGAATTATAATTCCTTTAAACTCTTTTATTTTTGATTCGAAAGATTTATTTATATAAGATAGTCTTCTTCCGTCTGTAGCTACCATTACGAGACCGTTGTCCTTCTTCTCCATATACACTCCGTTCATGAAGTACCTTGACTCATCTTCAGATACTGCAAAGATCGTCTGATTTATCATCTCTATAAAATCTATCTGGGGAAGCTTGAAAAAATTCTCTTCCGGTGTTTCCTTAAGCTCTGGAAAATTATCGGGAGAAACACACCTTAGCTTGAAATCAATCCTCATGCTGTTTTTTGGATGAATTAGAAGATTATTCTCTACTTCCGCAAACTCTATCTCTTCCTCCGGAAGAGAACGCAAAATTCCTAGCATCTTATCACAGAATACCGTAGTTTTACCGGGCTCTATAACCTCTACAGGTATTCTGCTCTCAAACCCTACTTTCAAGTCTGTTGCTCTTACCGTAAGGATACCATCACCTGCTTCCAAAAGTACATTTGAGAGGATTGAGAGTACATTTCTTGAGGCAATAATATCGTATGCGATTGTTATTTCTTTTAATAAATTATTTTTTTCACATAGGAATTTCATATCTTTCTCCAACAATAACTATATATATAAATTTGTAGAAGTAGAGGAAGGGGCTGTTGATATGTATATAACTTATTTTTCTTTTTATATTACAATCATTTAATCCTTTAATAACTACCATCGGTTTTACCCATTTTATCCACAGTATCCACAGGATACATTTTTTTTAACAAAATATCCACAACATTACAACAGATTATATTTTTGTACTCATATCTTTTAATGTTCTAATAAGGTGATTGATTGTTGGTTCGAGAGTAGGATCTGTACGCATCCTGTTTTCAACTTTCTCACAGGCGTGCATAACGGTAGTATGATCTCTGCCTCCGAACTCAAGACCGACCTCTGTAGTTGAATATTCCGTGATCTCCCTTGCAAGGTACATGGCTACCTGCCTGGGAAATGCTATAGCCTTCGTTCTTTTTCTTCCTCTGAGATCGTGGTGGGAGAGGCCGAAGTACTCGGCTACAGCCCTTTGGATCAGCTCTATAGATATATTGCTCTGTTTTGGACTGGAGAAAATGTCTTTCAACTGCTGCCTGGCGATATCGAGGGTTATTTCTTTGTTTACAAGATCGGCATAGGCTATCAGTTTTGTCAGCGCAGATTCGAGATCCCTTACATTTGTGGTTATGTTTTTACATATAAGCTCTATTACTTCGTTTGGGATGCTTACTTTTTTCTCTTCAATCTTCTGATTCAAGATAGCATATCTTGTTTCATAATTTGGAGGTTGGAGATCTACATTAAGACCACGTTCAAATCTGCTCCTAAGGCGGTTTGATAGTCTTTTAAGCTCCGACACAGGACGATCACAGGTAAAAACCATTTGCTTATTCGCATCGTAGAGAGCGTTAAAAGTATGAAAAAGCTCTTCCTGTGTTTCGTCCTTATTCTGAAGAAAGTGGATGTCATCGATGAGTAGAATGTCTGCAGAGCGGTATTTGTTTTTGAACTTATGAGTGATCTGATTTCTTATTGCCTGGATAAACTCGGTAGTGAAAGTCTCAGCAGTAATGTAGACGATCTTTAAATTATCGAAATCTGAGTAGGCCGAGTTACCGATGGCCTGAATAAGATGTGTTTTACCGAGACCGACACCTCCGTAGATGAGGCAGGGATTGTAAGCTCTCCCTGGATTTTTTGCAATCGCAATAGAAGCATTGGCTGCAAAGGAGTTATTCTCACCAATTACAAAGTTCTCGAACCTGTACTCGTTTTTCAACTGATAGTGTGGTTTTTTCTGTACTTTTTTAAGATTACTTTTTAAATTATCCCTGCCTCTATCTCTTTTAGGATTGATATTGTTATTAACGTTGCTTTCTACCGCGAAATCGACGTTTATCCTGTTACCCGAGAGCTCGAAGAGCTTTGACTCTATTAGAGGGAGGTAACGCTGTTTTATCTGATCTCTGTAAAAAGATGAGGGAACCTTTAGAACTATTTCGGACTCGTTTGAATGGTGATATTCAAGGTTCTTAAACCACATAAAAAACTCTTGTTCCGAAAGTTCATTTTTTATCTGAGACATTGTCTCTTTCCAAAATACACTGTAGTCCCAAGTTCCTGTATCCATAGTAAACCTCATATTATCATCATTATATTAACAACTTATCCACAGCTAAATTATGGACAGATTTAGCTTTTTGAATATAATAAGAAATTAAAAAAAGCAAGCCCTTTTAAATAAATAACTATAATATAAATAATTATAAAACGATGCACATAGAAACCCCAACATTTGTTACATTCACTTATAAAATATTATAACCTGTGCAATAATTAACCTGCTTCTACAAAAGTTATACACAAGTTATCAACATAAAGGGTTGAAAACATTTATTTCAAGCAATCTAGTAGTTTAATCCAAAAGCACGGTCTTTGCAATAATATTTTTTCTAAATCTGCTTACTTTAACAACGATAAAATAATAAGAGGCCCTTTATGCTATGATGCCCCCGTGTTAGGTACTTTCGTTGAGGCTGTTTACTTTTTCATTGTAATGATATACTATTAAGTATACCCTCAACAGGTAACAGGAAACACTATGTTGGAAGAATACTCTGCCAGAGATATACAAGTACTTAAAGGTCTTGATGCAGTCAGGAAAAGGCCTGGTATGTATATTGGCTCCACAGGTCCGGAAGGTCTGCATCATCTGGTCTATGAAGTAATCGATAACAGTATCGATGAGGCTGTAGCCGGTTACTGTTCGGTAATATCGGTCACCCTGGAGAAGGGGAACTATGTCAGGGTTGTTGATAACGGTAGAGGCATACCGGTAGAAATCCATGAAACCGAAAAGATAAGTGCCCTGGAATTGGTCATGACAAGACTCCACGCCGGAGGTAAGTTCGATAAGAAAAGCTACAAGGTCTCCGGTGGTCTTCACGGAGTGGGAATATCGGTGGTAAATGCTCTTTCTGAAAAGTTGGAGGTATGGGTTTACAGACGGAAGTTTATATATCATCAGGAATACGAAAGAGGTATTCCTATACATCCGGTTAAGAAAATAGGGAAAACCGATAAAAATGGAACAATAATCCGCTTTTTACCAGATAAAGAAATATTCGATAAAATTGATTTTAGTTTCGATACTCTATCAAACAGACTGAGAGAGCTTGCATTCCTTAACAAAGGGCTAAAGATAGTAATTACCGATGAGCGAACATCCAGGAAGAAGGTTCACGAGTTTAAGTTTGACGGAGGTGTAAAATCTTTCATAGAGTATCTTAATAAGAACAAAACCACCATTCAGAAAGAACCCATATATATCGTTGAGAAGAAAGAGGATATGGAGCTTGAGCTTGCTATTGAATACAACGATGGGTATAACGAAACGATATTTTCATTTGTTAATAATATAAATACCAGAGAGGGCGGAACACACCTCATAGGTTTTAAATCCGCTTTAACAAGGACCTTTAACGATATTTTCAAGAAGTCAAAACTATCAAGAAAGTTTGATGAAACTCTCTCCGGAGATGATGTGAGGGAGGGCCTTTCCGCTGTTATTTCTTTAAAACTTCAAGAGCCACAGTTCGAAGGGCAGACAAAGGCCAGATTGGGGAACTCCGAGGTGAAGGGTATAGTAGAATCTATTGTATACGATAAGCTGACGGCATTTTTCGAAGAGAACCCAAAAACGGCGGAAAAAGTTCTCGAGAAGGCGGTCATGTCCGCCAGGGCGAGGATAGCAGCTCGAAAGGCCAGAGAGCTTACAAGGAGAAAGAGCTTTCTTGAGAGTGCGGGACTGCCGGGGAAACTTGCCGATTGCAGTGAAAAAGACCCTGAGAAGTGTGAGATATATATAGTGGAAGGCGATTCTGCAGGTGGAAGTGCAAAGCAGGGGAGGGATCGTCAGTTCCAGGCTATTCTGCCTCTTTGGGGGAAAATGCTAAATGTGGAGAAAACCAGGCTGGATAAGGTGCTTGCAAATGATAAGCTGCAGCCCATAATATCTTCACTCGGTACGGGAGCAGGTAAGGACTTTGACATTACCAGGTTGAGATATCATAAAGTCATAATAATGGCGGATGCCGATGTAGATGGTTCTCATATACGCACACTTCTTCTTACGTTTTTCTTCAGATACATGCCAGAGCTTATCGAAAAAGGGCATGTATATATAGCCATGCCGCCTCTTTATAAAATTACTAACGGTAAAAGGGTGGATTACGCCTATAGCGATAAAGAGAGGGATATCCTGTTAAAAGAGATAAAAAAAAGCAGAAAGGACGGTATAAGTATACAGCGATACAAGGGGTTGGGAGAGATGAACCCGGATCAGTTGTGGGAGACCACAATGGACCCCGAAAATAGAAATATAATGCAGGTAAGGCTGGAAGATGCAGTGGAGGCCGAGGAGATTTTCTCGACCCTCATGGGGGAGAAAGTAGAGCCGCGAAGACTTTTTATCGAAGAGAACGCCCTTACTGTAACCAACCTCGATGTATAAAAACGGAGATAAAAAGTGGGAAAACTAAGAGGACAGGTAATACCAATTGACATAGAGGATGAGGTTAAGGAGTCTTATCTAAATTATGCCATGTCGGTAATAGTGAGCAGGGCATTACCGGATGTACGGGATGGTCTTAAGCCTGTTCACAGACGCATACTATACTCCATGAGTGAGATGGGGTTAAGGTCAGACGGACCTTTTAAGAAGTGTGGAAGAATAGTTGGAGATGTACTGGGAAAGTTTCATCCCCATGGCGATATCTCCATATACGATGCACTGGTTCGTCTTGCCCAACCATTCTCCATGCGGTATCCCCTTATAACAGGGCAGGGTAATTTTGGCTCGATAGATAACGATCCACCTGCTGCCATGAGATATACAGAAGCAAAGCTTGAAAAGCTTGCAGAGGAGATGCTTAAGGACATCAAAAAGGATACCGTGGATTTTGTACCTAACTATGATGATACAATGCAGGAGCCCTCGGTGCTACCGTGTGCAGTTCCATCTCTTCTTATAAACGGTTCAAGCGGTATTGCGGTAGGAATGGCTGCAAATATTCCACCACACAATCTGAAGGAAGTGGGTGAAGCCATAGCAAAGTACATAGAAAATCCCGATATCTCTTTGAAAGAACTGATGAGGTACATAAAGGGCCCCGACTTTCCCACAGGAGCAATAATTTTCGGCAAAAAAGGGATAGTCGAAGCCTATGAAACGGGAAAAGGCAAGATTACGGTAAGAGCAAAATGCCTGCTGGAGACAGGAAAGGGGGGAAAGGAAAATATAATTATTACCGAGCTTCCCTATGCAACAAATAAGGCAAACCTGATTGTGCGGATAGCAGAACTGGTAAAGAACAGGAGAATCGACGGCATTGCCGATTTAAGAGACGAATCAGATAAAAGCGGAATTAGGGTCGTTATCGAACTTAAAAAAGGGTTTAGCCCAAAGATTCTGCTGAACCAGCTTTTCTCAATGACCCAGCTTCAGCAAAACTTCGGAGTGATCAACCTGGCCCTGGTAAAGGGAAAGCCGGAGATGCTCTCCTTGAAGGATACTATACGGTATTTTGTTGAACACCGCAGAGAGGTGGTTACAAGGAGAGCGAGATTTGAATTAAAGAAGGCAGAGGAGAGGGCTCACATTCTCGAAGGCTTAAAGATCGCACTTGAGAATATTGATGAAGTGATAGCAATTATTAAAAGTTCAAGAACTGTAGACACTGCAAGAGACAAACTTATCAAGAGATTTAAATTTTCTGAGAAGCAGGCTCAGGCTATTCTTGATATGAGACTGCAGAAGCTTACCAGTCTTGAAACCAGGAAAATTCTTGAAGAACTTCAGGAAGTCCTTAAGAGAATAGATTATCTTAAAAAACTTCTCGCAGATGAGAAAAAGATTCTGGGTGTGGTAAAAGAAGAAACCATGGAGATTGTAAAAAATTACGGAGATGAGAGAAGAACAGAAATCGTTAACGAAGAGATAGAAGATATAGATATAGAAGATCTTATTCAAAAAGAAGATATGGTGGTAATTATTTCCAATAAGGGTTTTATTAAAAGGATGCCCGTTTCTACTTACAGGAGTCAGGGCAGGGGTGGAAAGGGAGTCTCTTCTGCTACGCTTAAAAACGAAGATTTTATCGAGCATTTTTTTATTGCTTCTACTCACGAACACATTTTATTTATAACTACCGAAGGAAAATTGTATTGGCTTAAGGTGCATGAAATACCGGAAGCCTCAAGAAGTGCCCGGGGACAACTCGTAAAAATGCTTCTAGCACTCTCTGCTGATGAGGAGATAACAGAGGTAGTTGCAATAGAGGATTTTGAAAGCGAGAATTACATTTTTATGGCAACGGCAAAAGGTGTTGTAAAGAAAGTAAAAACCTCTGAGTTTGCCAATGCAAGGACCAGGGGGATAATTGCCATGAACCTCGACAGGGGAGACAGATTGATAAGCGCCCATCTTACCTCCGGAAAGGACGATGTAGTTCTTGTTACGAGAAAAGGCAACATTTTGCGATTCAACGAGGAGAATGTAAGAGCGATGGGACGATCTTCGAGGGGAGTCCAAGGAATTCGCTTGCAGAAAGA
>QNBH01000191.1 GCA_003645645.1 Spirochaetota bacterium
AGATTCGGATGGCTTGAGGATGGTTGTAAGCTTAGATATGCCAGTCGGTTATCCAAACCCGGGCGTAGGTTATAACGCTATGGATCAAAGTACACGAATAACCGCATCACTATTGCGGAATTTACATTAAATTTCGCAATTATATTGCGGAATATTTATTAATTTGGCATAATATTCTTTATGATATATAAACGCTTTTTAAGTTTAGAAGAAGAAAGCAAGCACAGATCTTTATTCCTGTTTGGTCCTCGTTTAACAGGAAAGACTTTTCTTTTAAAAAAGACCTTTCCGGAAGCTCCCTATTACGATCTTCTTCTTTCCGATCTGTTTATGCGCTTAAGCAGTCAGCCCCGGATTCTTCGTGAGGAAATATATGCAATAAGCAGTGAATTCAAGGGGCCGGTAATTATTGATGAGATTCAAAAATTACCCATATTGCTCGACGAAGTCCATCATTTAATTGAAGAAAAGGGTGTGCATTTCATACTGACCGGAAGCAGTGCAAGAAAATTAAAACGCGAAAATGTAAACCTTCTGGGAGGCAGGGCCAGAACCAGATATCTATTTCCACTTGTTTCTGCAGAGATAACAGATTTTAACCTCATTCGTGCCCTTAATTATGGAACTATTCCCGCTATTTATCTTTCTGATGATCCTGAAGAGGATCTAATCGCCTATTGCGGAAATTATCTTCAACAAGAAATTTTAGAGGAAGGGCTTGTAAGAAGAATAGAGAATTTCTCGCGCTTTTTGAAGACAGCCGCATTTGTAAATACAGAACTGGTTAATTTCGAAGTGATAGCGAGGGATTGTGCCGTTCCGGCAAGAACAGTAAGGGAATATTTTTACCTTCTGGAAGATACGCTTGTAGGAGCGCTTCTCTACCCTTATAGAAAGACTCTTAAAAGAAAACCGATAAGCAGGGCAAAGTTTTACTTCTTTGATGTAGGAGTGGCAAATACACTGGCTGAGAGGAGAGATATCCATCCGAAAAAGGAACTTTTCGGAAAAGCACTGGAACACTTTATTTTTCTGGAATTAAGGTCGTATCTTTCGTATACCAGAGACAGGAGGGAACTGTCTTTCTGGCGTTCAAGAACCGGATATGAGGTTGATTTCCTGATAGGTGATGAACTCGGGATAGAAGTAAAAGCTGCGAACCAGGTAGACAGAAGAGATTTTAAGGGGCTTCTGGCCCTTTCCGAAGAGCTTGCCCTGAAACATAAAATTGTTGTCTCCATGGACGAAAGGCCAAGGAAAGCAGGGGATGTGGATATTCTTCCTGTAAATCATTTTCTTAATAAATTGTGGGATGGTGCCTTTATACGGTGATGGGGCGAATCATCGTCGCCTAAGGAAATCATGCCGGTTGATGGAGATTACCTGCAGATAAAGGCTACCGAACTGTATAATTCATCTTCTGGTATATATTTCTGAAGAGGTTTCGGGGATCCGTTCTTGCCTTTACTTCATCGTAGAGAGACCTGTTGTACCAGGTCCAGAAAATATCTTCAGGGTAGTAGTTATAGGTAATTAGTGTTTTTACCCCTCTAAGTTCAAAAACTTTGTCTTCCAGAGCCCTGTAGTAATTTAGCTCCCCCTTTTGTCTGAACCCATAGATCGCACAGTCGATAAAAAGGTTGTCCTCTATCCCTTCCATGAACTCAGGATTTATCCAGGGATAGATTTTATAGATATGATAGGGTACAACCCACAGGGGAAAATAGTTAAAAAACTCAATGTACCATTTCCAGAAAGCCCTTATATTCGAGTAAGGTACAAATACATCTGCAACAACATCGGGTTTACCGCTTAATTTTGTTAGAAAGGGAAACTTCTCTCCTATTCGGAGTATATTGGAAGAACCGAGGAGAAAACTACCGGCTAAACCGCGAAGCAGGGGATTTTCCAGCCCGTAATTTCTGGTTAACCAGTGGCACTCTGTATCGTAGCGAAAGAGGTAGTGATAGGTCGGCAGATAGTCTTCATCTCTCTCCAGGGTACTTTTATAGAAGATTTTACGGGTATATATGTTGAAATAGGGCACTTTTTCCACAAAGGTGCCTTTACAAAGCACACATTTTTCGGGTGAATGGATGATAGCATCCATGAAATCCAGGTCACGCCTAAGATAGTGTTTCTCAACAGCCTCGAGAAATCTGTCAAAGGAAGGGAATGTTTCATACTCCATTCTTACATAGGGTTTTGCGGGAATGAGCTTGAACTTAATCAGGGTAAGAATCCCCAGGGTACCGAAAGCTCCGTGAACCATTTCGAATATCTCCGGCTCTGTTTGCCTGGAGCACCGGATTATCTCCCCCGTACCTGTTACAATTTCGTATTCCAGGCAACTGTCATGGAATCCGCCGTATTTATAAGACATCGACTCGATGGAACAACCAGAGACCGCTCCTCCGATGGTGATGGTTTTGAGTTCGGGAACGGTGCCGGGAATAAAGCCATGATCGAGAGTCTCTTTTACCAGTTCCGAGAAAGGGATTCCCGCTTCTGCGATACAGATTCTCTTTTCTGTATCGATTTCTATGATATCGGTTAGACTTTTTATGTCAATTTTCTTATCTTTTTTTCTGGGGTCATCGGCTTTTGGAACGGTGTGAGAAACAGAAATTTTTTTTAAAGAAAAGTATTGCCCGGGAGAAGCATTTTCTGCATATCTTTTAACCGATTCTGCAATTTGCTTGACTTTATGCTCATGCACCTCTGGGATAATAACTGTGTAAAATTTTTTCGTCAAGAAGGTTTTGATTTATGTAAAAATATGATAATATTTTTTCAGGGTTTGTATGCTATTATGACGCCAAATTTCGTTATTTTAACAAAATTTTATATTTGGTTGCGACTATGCTGCGCTGGGCTATTTACAGTCGAGATTTTGTTTTTTTTACCTGAATTTTTAAACGCGAAAAAACAAAATCTACCGAAACCCATAGCACATCGCAATACATATATAGTTACGATCGTAGATTGCGATATAAAATATAAATCGATTAAATATGGCGGAGCGTTTATCAATGGAAACAACAGATGACTACATGATTTTCGGCCCTGTTCCCTCCCGTCGTCTGGGGAACAGCATGGGAATAAATGTAATGCCTTCAAAGGTCTGCTCCTACTCCTGTGTTTACTGCCAGGTGGGAAGGACTCTGCACTTAACCAACCAGAGAAGACGTTTTTGCGACCCTGCTGTATTATTCGAGAAAATAAAAGGTAAGACGGTAAGTTGCAGGAATTCAGGAACCCGAATCGATTATATAACCTTTGTATCGGATGGAGAACCGACTCTGGATTTGAACCTGGGAGAAGAGATAGATCTCGTAAAACAGCTTGGTTATAAAATAGCAGTTATTACAAATTCCTCACTCTTATGGAGGGAAGATGTGCGGGGGGAGCTCAACAGGGCGGATCTGGTTTCTGTAAAGGTTGATGCCGTCAGCGATGAAATAAGAAATAAAATAAACAGACCCCGGGATGGGGGAAAAACTGCAGATATATTGTCTGGAATAAAAGAGTTTGTATCTGGCTACAGGGGAAATATTTTGACGGAAACCATGCTGGTAAGAGATCTAAACACCATTACAGAAGAGGTAGAAAGAATTGCAGACTTTATCTCTACATTAAAACCTCTTAAAAGCTACGTTTCCATACCTACAAGACCCCCTGCAGAAGACTGGGTACTTCCGGCAAACCCCTACTCACTTGCTGTCTCCTATCAGTTTTTTAAGGACAGAAGGATAGATGTGGAGTATCTGATAGAGTATGAGGGAAATGCCTTTTCCTTTACCGGAAATGTAGAAAATGATATTTTAAGCATAACATCGGTGCATCCCATGAGAAGGGACGCAGTGGATGAGTACCTGATAAAAGCAAAAGCAGACTGGAGCGAGGTTGAAAAACTCCTTGAAAAGGGAAAGATTTCAGAGGTTACATTTAACGGGCATAAGTTTTATGTAAGAAAGTTTTAACTTAAAAATAAAGGTACAAAGAAAAGTGCATGGAACAAAAAACCCTTCTCGATTATGCAGAGAGTTTCCATATTCCCAGGGAGAACCATCCTGAGCCGGGTTATGATTCTGTTTCGGGAGAGCAGATCGAAAGCGTTCTTAATAAACTATTTGACAGGTATGGACGGAAGCTCATTCTCTACGGAGGGCAGGTTGCCACTCCGGCATTACTTGGTTTCAAAAAACTAAGATGCCTTACAACAGATATAGACCTGGTGATACTTCCGGAGTTTCTTGAAGAGATAATCGAAGGGGAGGAGGTTAAGTACAATCCTGAAAACGATTATCTTTTCTGCTATAAAGATAATATTATAGTGGTTCTCTCTTTCCTGCATATACACAACTGGATGATTCCCGGGAATTTTTATGAAAAGAGCATAAACATTATGAATAAAGGGCACGAGCTGCGGCTCTGCTCGCCCGAATACCTTGTAATGTTAAAGTTTCGACGCAACAGCCTGGAAATGAAGGAAGGACATGATTTTTACGGGAAGGATGCCCTCGATATTTTAAATCTTTTTATGGCACCTTATTTCAGGAAAGATCTAAGAGAAATCGACTTTAACCTTCTCTGCCAATTATTGAGTGAACATGTTACACCATCGAGAGAAGAATGGATAAAGCTTTTCGATCATTTGGGTAAATATCTTCACCATTTCCAGCAGGATATTATGAACGAAGTATACAGGCATTATTCCGGAATAAGAAAGTTAATTGAAGGATAATTAAATATAAGAGATGAAAGTACTGCTCTCCAAGTTTATAGAAAGTGAAGAACAGGATCTAAAATATATTAAAGATTCCCATATTCAGCTTGCCTTTTTCAGGCGGAAGACATTCAGAGACTTCGACCATGAGGATTTTAAAAGTCGATTGGATTCTGCAAACATAAAAGTAGAATCGGTTCACGCTCCGGCAGCGGACATATATCATTCTGCAAACGATGAGTTTTTGAACATGTTAAAAACCATCAAGCAGGTTTATAATGTAAAGGTGGTAACCCTCCATCCCCAGCGGGGAGACAGACGTCAGGCCAGGGTGCAGTATAAGAAGGTTGAGCAGGAGATACAGCGGCTGGGTCTTATTCTGGCTTACGAAACCTTTGAGGGTGAAGATGCCAATCGAAAGTGGATAGCTCAACTGCACGATATGCATCATTATTTCAGGATTCTGGATTTACCCTTTCTGGGTATAACCTACGATCTGGCCCATTCCTCCATGGGTAAGTGTCTTAAAGAGATAAGAAAATACAGTAACAATATAAAGGTGATTCATTTCAGTGATGCCTTGCCGGAGATGATTCCGGAATCGGAAGAACACCACCAGCATCTTCCCATCGGCATGGGGCGGTATCCCACCCTCGATTTTATAGATACCCTGATAGAAATCGATTATAAAGGCTTCCTGGTCCTTGAATACATGGATAAGTACGAACACCTTTTAAGGGGAGATGCAGAACTGGTTAAAAGGTATATTAACGAGGAGAAAGAACCGCTTAGAGCACTGGTAAACTCGAGAAAAAAAATAAGCCAGGCTGGTTGAGCCTGGCTAACGAAAAGTTCACTGTTAATTGGAGAGTTACTTGACTTACTGCATGTACCCTGCTTCTTTTCTGCTCTGTGGGACTTTAATTCTACCCGCTTTCATATCTTCGATTGCTTTATTTAGGGCATCTTTTACCTCTTGAGGAATTTTATCCTCGAAGTTATGGAACGGCGAGATCCCTGTTGATTTTTCTTTTATTCCAAATGTTAAATTTTTTCCACCCTCAAAAGTACCTTCTACCACATCCTTAATGGTAAGAAAACCAGCCTGTGTGATACCTTTCTCGGCAGAGGTGATGATCGTATCCGGTGCAAGGTAAGCCTGGTCTACATCAACACCTATGGCCAGAATATTTGCCTCTTTAGCCCCGGTAAACACACCCAGACCGGTAAGACCTGCTATCTGAAAAACTATGTCTGCACCTTGTTCGGCAAGTGCAAGAGTAGCCTCTTTACCCTTGGCCTGGTCGTTGAATGAACCGGTTACAACAGAAATCACCTCACAGTCGGGATTAACGGCCTTGGCTCCGGCATAGTAGCCTGCCTGGTAGCGCTCTACCGGCGGTATATCCATGCCCAGGACTGCACCAATAACGTTTTTATCGTTTAACCTCGGGTCTATGTTTGCATATTTTTTGGTAAGAAGGCCTGCCACGATTCCTGCCAGGTAACCCGATTCTTCCTCCTTAAACAGGATACCCACGGCGTTCTTGGGTGCGGTTTCCGGATCTAAGAAAATATCGATCCCGGCGAAGTAGGTATCCGGGTTCATTTTTGCAGATTCCACAATGGCATCCGCCATGAGGAACCCAACTGCGAAAACCAGAGCAGCGCCATCTTCGGCGAGACCTGACAGATTGGGCACATAATCTGTCATCTGTTTCGACTCAACCACCCGAATCTCCACCCCCAGTTCATCCCTTGCCTTCTCCAGGGCTGCCCAACTCCCGTCATTGAAGGATTTATCGCCCAATCCTCCAATGTCTGTAGCCATGGCGATAAGGACTTTCTTTTCTGCTTTTGTCTCCTTTGCTCCGCCTGCGAATACAAGCGATGAGGAAACCATGGTGAGGAGAAGAATGATAGAAATGCTTACCATCCTTTTGACTATAGGTTTCACTTTCAACCTCCTTAATTAAAATGGTTTTCTTAATTATCATCCTTTTTTTAAAGAAAATCAACTCTCTTCTTTTTCTATTACAAAATCGACTCCCAGGGCCTTTGGAGGTCTGGAACGTCGTACCAGCCCGGCAACGGCAATTACCGTAGCAATATAGGGAAACATGATAAATACCTCCGACGCTATGGGTAGAAGTCTTATGGCCTGAAGCCGGTACTGCAAGGCGTCTGCAAATCCGAAGAAAAGGGCGGCAAGAAAGGCCTTAATTGGATTCCATGCACCGGAAATATTGGCAGCCAGTGCTATGAAACCTCTGCCACCGGTCATACCTTCCGTAAAGGCGAAGCTGTTTTCTATGGACAGGTATGCTCCTCCCAGACCGGAGGTTAGCCCCGATATAAAAACCGCCAGATAGCGGATCTTTACAACAGATACCCCTATGGTCTCCAGGGCAAGGGGATGCTCTCCTGAAACCCGTATATGAAGCCCAACTTTTGACTTGAAAAGCAAGAACCACAGTACCATAACAAGTAAAAAGGAAAGATATACAATGGGTGTCTGGGAGAATATTGCCTTTCCGATCAGGGGGATTTTTGAAAGCCCGGGGACAAAAAATTGGTAATCGGCAAGAGATACCGGAATTGGATCGGAGGTTCCGGGATGACCGAATGTGAGTATAAGCAGATACCTCGTAATGCCGAATGAAAGTATGTTTAATACTGCTCCGGATACTACATGGTCGAGATGAAAGGTGATAGTAGCCACGGCATGAAGGAGAGAGAATATCCCTCCCGATACGAGTCCTGCCAGTAATCCCAGCCAGGGATTTGCGGTTATATAGGCGATCCATGCGGCAAAGAAAGCTCCCACTATCATGATTCCTTCCATAGCTATGTTTACAATACCTGCACGTTCGCAAACCGCTGCTCCA
>QNBH01000192.1 GCA_003645645.1 Spirochaetota bacterium
CTCCGAAAGAAGGTAGACGGGCTTAAGCCCATCTCTCCACCGGTCTTTCGACCGGTGGACCACCACCATACGTGGTGGCCTTCTTTCGTAGTAAAAAGGTTAAGAATAGAAAAGAGAGGGCGTGAGATAAAATGGAAAGAGAAAAACGTAAATTTAAACGTAAAGAGGTATCCCTGTCTACTTATGTGAGAAAAGTTACACCCGATGGGAACCTTAACTTAATGCAGTTCACGACAAAAGATCTCTCCAGAGGCGGGATTTTTATAACAACAGAAGATCTTTCCCTGTTTGATATAGGAGAGAGAGTGGAGCTTCTCCTCGATGACAGCGGAGAGCGCTATTATGAGGGCAACGCAAGGGTAGTGAGAGGAGCGAGGGTATTTACCGATGAGGAGGAGAGGACTGTAAGTGGCTATGGGCTTTCTTTTTTTCAGCCGGACAAGGATTTTGAAAAAATGCTAATGCGCTACATAGAGTCCGAGAAAGATGAAGAGGATTAGTATTTAAACTCGCTCTCGCCTATAAACTCCCTCAGAATCGAATCTCTCGGCACATAATGGGCGGGAATGGGAGCGAAGTTGTTTAAAAATGTTTCTAGCCTTTTTGCCTCCGTATAATGTTCGTGAAAGGGTTTTATGGTTCTAAGTAGTGGTATTGCATATATTGTTAAAACCGAAAGCTCATAGTCCAGAGCCGAGTTAAAGGCAGAATCTGCATTGTTCTGATAGGGGAAGATATATTTGTTTTCTCCGTCCCGTACGGAAGGCCATCTGGAGAGGGTTTCAAGAGCACTGTATCCTCTGAACTTATAATCTCTTACAAGTCTCCTTAAGAGGCGGTTGTCTGTAGTGGATATTCGGTTATGGTCATCCAGGTTCAATTGTGTAAGAGCGGAGACATATATTTTGTATTTTTTATCCATATCTATCTGGGGTGTTAGATTGCAGTTTAGCCCGTGAATGCCTTCCATAATAATGAGACTTTGATCGGAGAGCTTGAGGGGCTTACCCTCCAGCTTTCTTTTACCCGTTTTAAAATCGTAGTCAGGTATTATCACCTCTCTGCCTTTTAACAGTTCGCTAAGATGCTGATTCAACAGCTCTGTATCTATCGCTTTGATAGATTCGAAATCGTATCTTCCGTTTTCATCCCTTGGGGTGAGTTCCCTGGGTACGAAGTAATCATCCATGGATATCACCACAGGATTGAAACCGAGTACCCGTAACTGGATAAATAGTTTTTTTGTAAAGGTGGTCTTACCAGAGGAAGAGGGACCTGCGATAAGTACCAGTCTAACGGTATCCTTTCTTTCGTGAATTCTGTCGGCGATCTCTGCGATCTTCTTATTATGCAGAGCCTCTGCAACCCTTATGAACTCTTGAATCTCCTTATTCTCCACTATCTCGTTAAGCCGGCCCACAGAGTTCACCTTTAGAATCTTCCCCCAGTTTTTGTATTCCTGGTATATGGAGAAAAGTATGGGATTGTCTCTGAATGGTGGAATGGTATAAGGATTTCCAACTGCAGGGTAGCGCAGTATAAAGCCTATGTGGTAATTCTTAAGCTCGAAGTACTTTAAAATATTCGTATTAGGAACCAGAGGTTCATGGAAAATATCCATAAAATCCCGGCAGATATTAACGGGAACTTTATTTTCGTTGGTATGTTTTAAAAGCAGGGCCGTATCAAGCTGATTCATTCTGTTGAAGTGCTCAAGTGCTTCCGTATAGGAGATGACCCTTCTGTTGATAGGCAGCCCCTCTTCTACAAGCTCTCTCATCCTTCTTGAAAGCCTCTCTATATCCTCGTCTCCTATATTGGGCACATTATCAAAATAGAAGTAATAGCCGTTGCCCATTGAGTGGCTTATTACAAGACGCCACTCCGGGAAGATGTCTCTCGAAGCTATAGTAAGGAGAAAACAGAGAGAACGTCTGTAGATACGAGCACCGTTCCTGGTGTTAAGTGGAACCGGCTTAAGGTGGGAGTTTATCTCAACCTTGAAAGAGAGGCTTACAAGCTCATTGTTAACCAGTGCTCCCACGATGGGATACTTCGTCTCCTTAAAGTCAGGTTCGTCCATAAACTCATTTACCTTTGTTCCGTAAGGCACAACACGGCTCTTGCCTGAAGGTAGAGTAACAGTAATCTCTCTCACGTATATCCCCTCACTTTCCATTTTAATTAATTTTATTCTTTTTTTTGAAGTGTTTCGATTTCTTTCCTGGTCAGCGGTCTTACGATCTGAATACCATCATCCTTTTTTGTTTTTAAAATGGGCTGGTCCCGGTAGGGCATTCCGTTTTCCTTGGCAAGCAGTTTGACAATAGGATGTCTGGGATTATTCGGGTCAGACTCTACTACCACCCCTTTTGACCCGTCCGAGAGAGCAACATAAGTACCTATGGGGTAAATGGATAGTGTATAGACGAGCACCTTTATGACCTGTTCGTCAAATTGCTTTCCCACATTCTTGAGAAGATCCATTATACCCGTATGGCCGTCCAGAGCTTCCCTGAAAGGCCGCCTGGAGACTATGGCCACGTAGGAAGATGCTACTGCTATTATCTTGGAATAGAAAGATATTCTATCTCCCGTAAGTCCCCTGGGATAACCCGATCCGTCTATTCTTTCATGGCTTTCAAGCACCGCGCGAGTTACAGGCATTGTAAAGCCCATTTCTTTAAGAATTCTGAATCCGAGCACAGGATGGGCGGCAATAGCCTTTTTCTCCTCCGGGGTAAGTGGCTTATTACTCATATATATCCGTTCGGGAATCTTAATCATGCCGATCTCGTGAAGCAGAGCAGCGGTTCCCACGTCTATCTGTTTAAATACAGGAAGCTTCATAACATCTGCGAGAACCAGGGAAATAATGGTTGTTTTAACCGACTGCGATACTATATAACTGTGTTTATCGGTGTGCATATCGGTAATACGGAGCATATACTTTCTGCGGTCTTTTATAAAAGTGGAGAGATCCCGTATCTTCTCAAAAATAATTCCCCTGTTGATCTCCCCTTTCTCCAGATAACGCTCAAATATTTTTGAGAGAAAGTCGTTCATTTCTCTGTAAGTGTTGAAGGCCTCTTCCCAGTGCTCGTGTTCCTTTACATCTTTATTAAGAATTGCAGTTGTCTCTTCGTCTCCAGAACTCCTATCCGCTTCCGCCATAGCCACCACAGGGGGAGCTTCCGTAGGTATACCATCGGTGAGAACCCTTGAATAACCCCACTGCATGAGCCTGTTTTTTAGCTCTTCCGTTACAGGTACATCCGGAGAGAGGAGAATATAATTCTCATCGAGAAAAACGGGTTTATCTATGTATGAGTTTGATGGAAGGTTAGAAACAGAGACACTTTTCATTCTTTTAGCGTTGACCCCTTATGCATTTATCAATTAAACTTCCCTTATATATTATTATAGGAGAATTAAACTTGAAATTTAAGACAATTTTTATTTTATTTAATATTGTAATTATACTTGCCTTTCTTATCGTTTATTTCATGCCCATTGCTATACTTGGTTTTGAATACGCAAGAGTATTCTGGTCTAAAAATTGGTTTCTCCCCCTTGTTTTTTTTCTCATTATAGGTATTCTTAACTTCTATTTTATACAAAACTGGCGCCTTTTTCAACTGATGGAAAGGGAAGATTGGGATGGGATAGTTGAGTATCTGGAAGATAAAATATTTAGAAAGAAGATAGTGGGCAATCAGCCTATAAGGATACTTATCAATGCCTATTTTGTTAAATCCAACCTCCAGGGGATAGAAAATATAGAAGCCCATCTGAGGGAGAAAAAACCGGAAGCCATTGCGAGGTTTGCCATACCTCTGGGTATACCCTATCTGCTTAAAAATGATCCGCCGGAAATGGAACAGTATTTCGGTCGACTTCGGGAGAGGACCAGAGGAAACACCAGGAACTGGATGAGCTGGAATTATGCCTTCTCTCTCATGATGGCAAAAAAAAGAGAAAAGGCACTGGAGATTCTCGTTGATCTAAACAATCGTGTAAAAGAGCCTGTGCTTAAGCTTCTTACTCTTTATCTTCTGGATGCTTTCTCATCTGCCGATAAAGAGATAAAAAACATCGTTGAAGATGGTAAAAATCGTCTTAAAAAACGTTTTAACTCCGATTCGTGGGAGAGAGAATTGGCAAAGAGTAAGGCAAACATCCAGGTGATAATATTGGGGAAGCTCATACAGGAAGCTGCAAAATGGGGGCTCAATTTTAATGGGAGCTCCTTATAACCAGGTATAAGAGAGGGGAAAATGACAAAATACCCCTATTGAGCACCCACAAAAGGGGAGAAATATAACTTCTAAAAGGAGAAAGGTATGGAGATATACAGAAAATCTCAAAAGCTTAAGGATGTCTGCTACGATATTCGGGGGCGTGCTCTCGAGGAGGCAAAACGCCTGGAAAACGAAGGGTATCGGATTCTAAAATTAAATATCGGAAATCCTGCTCCTTTCGGTTTCACCACTCCCGATGAAATCGTTCACGATATCATACTTAATCTTCCAAATGCCGAAGGCTATTGTGATTCAAAGGGGCTTTTCCCTGCACGCAAGGCTATTGTTCAATCCTTCCAGCAAAAGGGTATCTATGATGTGGATATAGAGGATGTCTATATCGGAAACGGGGTGAGCGAGCTTATTGTCATGGCAGTTCAGGCTCTTCTTAATGACGGTGATGAAGTGCTGATCCCCTCACCCGACTATCCTCTCTGGACGGCTGCCGTATCCCTTGCAGGTGGTAAGGCTGTACACTATCGCTGTGATGAGGCATCCGAATGGTATCCCGATATGGCCGATATAGAGAAAAAGGTATCACCCAGAACCAGGGCAATAGTTGTTATAAATCCCAACAATCCTACGGGTAGTGTTTATCCGAGGGATATTCTCGAGAAGATTGTGAATATAGCCAGTAGAAACAGGCTTGTAGTATTTTCTGATGAGATATACGATAAAATTGTCTATGATAATACCGAATATAACTCCATTGCTTCTCTTAAAGACGATGTTTTGTTTGTTACTTTTAACGGCCTTTCTAAATGCTACCGCGCTGCGGGTTTTCGTGTGGGGTGGATGGTTATAAGCGGCGAAAAACGGTATGCCGAAGATTATCTGGAGGGCATCAATATACTTTCCAATATGAGGTTATGCAGTAACGTGCCAGCCCAGTATGCAATACAGACTGCACTAGGAGGATATCAAAGTATAAATGATCTTGTTCTTCCCGGGGGAAGACTCAGAGAACAGAGAGATATATGTTACGAACTGGTTACCGATATACCAGGGCTCTCCTGTGTTAAACCACGCGGTGCCCTCTACCTTTTCCCCAAACTTGATGTAAAGAGATTCAATATTACAGATGATGAGCAGTTTATTCTAGACCTGCTCAGGGAGAAGAAAATGCTTGTAGTTCAGGGAACGGGATTTAACTGGCCCGAACCGGATCATTTCAGGATAGTATTTCTGCCCAACAAGGATGATCTACGGTCTGCCATGGGGGCTCTGAGGGATTTTCTCTCTCACTACAGGCAGGAAAGCGGAGTCTATGAAGGATTTAAAAAGGCAGATGGAAGAGTAGTTCCTTCGGTTGAAAATCCCGAAAAAGAAGGATGCGGTTCCACTCGAACGGAGACTCTTGAGGATAAAATCTATCCTCTGGATAAGAACCGTAAAATTTGCTAATTAATACCAAAAAAATTATGGACATTAGAGAGCAAGAAGCACGGAATAATCAAAACTTCTCCCAGGAGTATACTTCAGATTTTATAAGGGAGATCATTTCAAGGGATGTACAGGAGGGAAAGAACGACGGCAGAGTGGTAACCCGCTTTCCTCCGGAGCCCAACGGATACCTCCATATAGGCCATGCCAAGTCCATAGTGCTTAATTTTGGCGTTGCAGAGGACTTTGGTGGGCGCTGTCATCTTCGGTTTGATGATACAAATCCTGAAAAGGAAGAAGTGGAGTATATCGAGTCTATCAAAGAAGATGTGAGATGGCTTGGTTATGACTGGGGGGAGCACCTCTACTATGCTTCCGATTATTTCGACCGGCTTTACGAGTTTGCCGAGGAACTAATAATTAAGGGAAAGGCCTATGTGGACAACCTATCACAGGAGCAGATACGGGAGTACCGCGGTACTCTTACAGAGCCTGGAAGAGAGAGCCCCTTCAGAAACCGCACGGTAGAGGAGAACCTGGAACTTTTCCGTAAAATGCGGGCAGGGGAGTTTGATGAGGGTGAATGCGTACTCAGGGCAAAAATCGATATGTCCTCTCCCAATCTCAATATGCGAGATCCTACCATTTACCGCATAAAGAAGGTCCCCCATCACCGCACCGGAGACAAGTGGTGTATCTATCCCATGTATGATTTTACCCACTGTCTCTCCGATTCCCTCGAAGGTATAACGCATTCACTGTGTACTCTTGAGTTTGAAGATCACAGGCCTCTGTACGACTGGTTTCTCGATCAACTGGATGTACCGTGTCATCCTCAGCAGATTGAGTTCGCCCGTCTGGAGCTGACTCACACGGTGTTGAGTAAAAGGAAATTGATGGAATTGGTCAGAGGAGGATACGTAACCGGATGGAACGACCCTCGCATGCCCACACTATCAGGAATGAGGAGACGGGGCTTTACTCCCGAAGCAATTCGTGATTTTTGCAAGCGCATAGGAGTTGCCAAGAGCAAGAGTATAGTAGATATTGCCCTGCTGGAGTACTGTCTGAGAGAAGATTTAAACAGGCGTGCTCCTCGATCAATGGTGGTTCTGGAACCACTTAAAGTGGTAATAGAAAACTACCCCGAAGATAAGGAAGAGGAGGTAGAGTCAGAGAATAATCCGGAAGACCCTTCCATGGGCACTCGAAAACTGCCTTTTTCAAAGGTTATATACATCGAAAAGGATGATTTCAGAGAAAATCCTCCCCCGAAGTATTACAGGCTTGCTCCGGGGAGGGAAGTAAGACTTAAGCATGCCTACTACATAAAGTGTACGGATGTGATAAAAGACGAGAAAGGCGAGGTGATTGAACTTCGATGCACCTACGATCCGGAAACAAGGGGTGGATGGTCGGCAGACGGCAGAAAGGTAAAAGGCACATCCCACTGGGTCTCTGCCCGTCATGCCGTCGACGTGGAGGTTAGACTCTACGATCATCTTTTTACAAGAGCCGATCCAGATGATATTGAGGATGGAGAGGATTTCAAGGCAAATATTAATCCCAAATCCCTTAAAATCTTAAAAGGATGTAAAGCCGAGCCGGCACTCGAAAATGCCAGATCGGGAGAGATATTCCAATTCTTAAGGCAGGGTTATTTCTGCGTGGACAGTGAAGACTCAAAAGAAGGCGCACCTGTTTTCAACCGTACGGTATCCCTTAAGGATACCTGGGCTAAGATCGAACGCAGCAAAAAGAAAGCTCGCTAACCACCCGACTCGATAGCGCCATTTAAGAAAATGAAATGTAGCGGGGAGTGTGAGTGCTACCCTGCTTTCAGGGGTAAATATTCCCTTGCTCGTCGGATTTGCCACATCCACTATAAATCGCTCTGTAAAATTTTTTACATCAA
>QNBH01000193.1 GCA_003645645.1 Spirochaetota bacterium
CTAATGTATTGTAACGAACCCCCATGTTTGCTTGTTTTAATGAAACTTTATCTGGTTCTGGTTATGGTATATACGGGAATAATTGGGTATTTTCTGTTTATATGCAAAAACTTATATTTTTCTTTATTTTTCTTTTCTCGGTAATATCCCTATTGGCTCAAACTCAAGGTAAAACAACCGCTGCGTATAAGGATATCGAGAAAATACTATCCGATATAGAAACTCTTTCGTCTTTCTATCCAAGAAAAGAAGGATCTCAGGGGGAGAGAGAGGCTATAGATTATATAGTAGCAAGGCTTAACTCTTTAGGAGTAAAATACAGAATAGAAGATTTCGCCGGAATGGACGGTGGACATTCCTTCTCGAAGAATATAGAAGTTACACTGGAAGGAACGAATCCGGAAACGCTTCTTTTTGCCGTTCCCATCAATCACAATGAAGGTGTTAAGCTCGAAAGGGATGGATCTATAAATATTGCCATTGCTCTTGCACTTATTGAAAAACTTTCTATAACAAAACCTTCACTTACCGTAAAGGTACTGTTTTTGGGAGCCGAGTTCGGAGAGGAACCGGAATATCCTCTTGGTACCAGACAATTTCTTGCTTCTTTTTACCCTGAGTCTAAAATAGCAGTTCTCTATATCCGTTTTCAATCTTTTCCGCATAGAGTTTTAATACGCTGTGGTGCCAGAGGGGAAGTCTCTCCTTACTGGTTAATAGAGAGCTGTTCCCGTGCAATGGAATCCTCAGGGATGGATTTTCAGGTTCAGGGAAATGAGAATCAGATTTTTCGTCTTGACCTCGAAGACGAAAAGTCCCATATCGAGCTGTTTCTTAAAAATGATTATCCTGCAGTTGAACTGGAAGGATACTACTCCGATTCTGAAACGAAGGTGGAAGAGAGTGAGAAGAGAGAATGGTTAAAAACATTTTTTAATTCTATGGATCAATTCTTAAACTATCATGATGAAGGGTTTCCGGATAGATGGGACAGACACTATCTATTTTTTACCTTGAAGGATTTTAGACTTATCATTAGCGAGAAGGGTTATGTGCTTGCCCTGATTATTACACTTTCGCTCCTTCTCGGATATGCCGTAATTTTTCCTGCCAGAGTTAACAGGTATTTGAAAATTATAGGGAAGAACTTCTGGTTTATCCCTCTTTTATTCCTGATCATCTCTTTTTCTCTTTTTACATCCACCTTCATGATAAGGGGACTTCTGCTGTTAAGGTACTTTCCGGATTTGTGGCAAAGACTGCCTCTATACTTTTTTCTTTTAAAACTTTTTACATCACTGCTCATTTTTTTCCTTATTATGAAGCTCCGCAGGATACTTCCTTTCTCTATTAAGGGAAGTTTTTACTCCTCTTCTGCTCTTTTTCTCCTTCTCTTGAATCTCTTACTGGTAAGTGCATTTAACATCTCCCTCTCTTATTACTTTTTGTGGGCTTTTTTCTGGACATTTATTTTTACCCTGACCGCAAACAGGGCAATTAAGTCTTTATGCCTCGTTTTATCACCACTCTGGTTGATAGTAGCTCTCTATGATATTTTTACCATTCCCGCTCTGGAGATCTTAAAAAGATTGCTGGTTTCCTGGGTATGGGGTAATTTGCTGTTAGCCTTCATTCTCCTTCCCTTTGTACTGTTAACAATTCGTCTGAGCCGCCTATTCCGTCATCCTGAAAGAAGCAAACAGAGAATAATATCGGGCACATTTTATGTTACTTTTTCTTTTATCATACTGGTTCTATCTTCCTATATCTATTTTTATAACCCCTGGATAGAAGAACCACAGCCTGTCTCAATTTTTGAAGAGATAAACATGGATTCCCAGGAGCACCTGGTGAGTGTCGAAAGTCCCGCTCCAGTAGGAGAGATAAGGGTTAAAGGAGAAGAGTATTCGTATAAAATTTCAGAAAGAGCAACTACAAGACTGGTTGAAATACACAAGAATCCCGCCATACTGGAGGTAAAGAGTAAAACCAGTTCCTTTCTCAACCGAAGGCACATCATTTTGGAGATAAATCCGGCAGGAACACCTGAAATAATAAAAGTGGATATCTTTTCAGAAAGTGATATTATTATCTTCGATGCCAATTTCCCTTTCTCCCTTTACCCTGAAATGCAATCGGCAAAAATTCATATTGGAAGAAATCCTCCTGTTCCTCTTAAAGTCGAACTGACCCTCCCCGAAGACATAGCAGTAGACTTCCAAATAGAAGCTCAATACCGCAAGTTGCCCTATCCCGTTGAAATAGAAGGAGGAAACATGTCTTTTACAATACAGCTTAAAGTTAAAAAAAGTATTACTTTTTCCGGGAGTTCTTGATAAGCTTTAAACCATAGAGTAGGATAGAGGGCACAATGAAAAGAAAAAAATATTTTTTAGTCGGATTTGGTATTATTTTGTTCTCCATCAATCTTTTTGGACAGGTTGTTGATAATGAATTGGGAAACAGATTTAAGGAGATATTTCCGGAACTTGAGGAAGGATATATCGATCTTAATGCCAACGGGAAAAGGGATGAGGGAGTCGATCTAAGCGAAACCATTCCCGACTCCAGGGTCAAAGATTCGATAATTCAGGTTCAGGAGATACTCGATTTTCTCGCGGAGAACTTCAGATATATTCCCCTTAATAAGTTACAGAGTGTTAAGAATGCTCTAACCGAGGTAAGTGGTGTTATTCCCGAGGTCATTAGTTTCAGTTACAGGAATCTTATCGGCACTTTAATCGAAGAGAAAATAAAGCTCGGTGAAGACGGTATATTTTTTACGCCCACGGCACTTCAGGAAGCCAGGCAGAGGATGGGAGAGCTTATTTCCTTATTGGTCTCAGCCTACAAAAAAGAGGCTAGAGAGTATGAGACGGATTTCATAAAGGCAAGAGACGAGCTTCTGGAGATGATAGAGAGGGGATTTCCCCTGCCGGGAAACCTTAACAACGAAGAGCTGGATGTTTTAAAGAGCAGTCTCATTTATACTGTTGTAAAAGAGAAGGATTCAAATCCACAGAGGGTAGGTGCAGCCGTTAAAGCTCTCGGAGCGTTAAAAGCCGGGGAGGCGGTTCCCTACCTTACGGAATTGATGGAAGTTGAGGAATACAAACTCGATAGTATAAAAGCCCTGGGAGAGATAGGAACTAGAAGCGCTCTTAACCTTCTTACAGAACAGCTTGCAAAAACCACAGGAAGGGAGGCTACAATTGTTATTATCGAAGCCATGGGAAAGATAGGAGGTGAGGAAAGTCTTAATAGACTGCTTAAGTTTTTCCCTCAATCGGATGGGGAGAACATAGAGCCAGAGATTGAGAAAGCCGCGCTGGAGGCTCTCAAGACCATGGCCGAAAAAAATAATAACTCTCCTCAGATTTATAACATACTTAAAAATTACCTGGAGTCCGAGAATCCGGAATACAGGATACTGGCGATCAGGGGACTTTCTAATTTTAAAAGCACCTCATCCGCCGAACTCCTCTTCTCTCTGCTTAATCGAGAGAAAAACGAAGATGTAAAGACGATGATAATCAGATCTTTAAACGAACTTAACCATTCCTCTACCATACCCGCATTCATCGGTCTGTTACGGGATGAGAATACCTCCGATATTATAAGGGAAGAGGTGCTTAAAGCACTGGCGAAAAACCCACAGGGTATTAAGGCGGTTCAGTACATAAGAGAGGAGCTGGGTTCATCCTCCGAAAAAGTGAGGAAGGCGTCTGCTCAGGCGTTGGTGGAGTTATATAAGGTGGACAGCCGGGCGGTAGTGGGAGCACTTCTGAGGGGGCTTACCACCAGCAACCAGGAAGAGTTTCTAACCCAGGCTACGGAAGTACTGGCAAGAATTGCCGATCGCGACTCTTCCGCCACACTAGTTAACTTGCTTGACAAACCATTCCCCGAAGTGAAGAAGAATGTTACATGGGCACTGTACAGAATCCGTCCGGAGCCGAATATCAAAACGGTGGATGTACTTAACAACCTGGTAACCAGCGAGACCGAACCTCTGGAGGTTCGGATAAATGCCGTAAGGGCACTGGGAGTAATCGGATACGATTCACCCCGGCTCCGTGTCTGGCAAACCATGGTAACTACCGCCAAAATGCGGGGCGAAAAGTATGCGATGTTGAGATATTTTGCGATCCAGACTTTGGGACTTCTGGGAGAATCAAACCAGGAGATACTTAATACATTAACCAGTATTGTCTTAAGAGAAAAAGATCCTGAATTAAAAAAAGAGGCGGTTATGTCCATCCGGAGGCTGGCCGTAGTTGACAGCGAAACAGAAAAGGTACTATCCGATTTTTTCAGAACCGTAGAAGATCAGGAACTTAAGGTACGGATCATAGAAACTCTGGGAGATATGGGATCGGCCGAACTGAATAAACTAGCCGTGGGAATGCAGGGAGAGGAGATTGGACTCTCGGTTAGAAGGAGAGTTATCTATGCCCTGTCGAAGGCGGGTGGTGAGGATAATCTCTCTGCGGTTATAGATTTTGCAGTCGATCCCGAATTACGGGAGTTTATCCTTGGTGTGCTGGAGGATGCGGATACAGGCATTATGAGGCCTCTGGTAAACAGGAGGCTAAAGACCGAGTCCGATCAAGAGGTGCTCTATCTGCTTAAGGAACTCGATTCTATATACGCAGCACACTTTTAGTTTCTACGAGAATAAAGCTTTGTACCTCTGGAGGGGCTTTGCCGGTGGGTGTTTAAACGCATTCTTCTTACCTCGAGCAACAAAAGCCGCCTCTTTTGAAGGTACTGCTTTAAACTTAATAGTTTACTTGCCAGTAATATTGAATTTTTCCAATGACCGTTATTTTTCATGTAGATTTAGATGCTTTTTATGCCTCCGTAGAACAGGTTGATCATCCCGAATACCGGGGGAAACCGGTAATAATAGGGGCGCTTCCGGGTACAAGAGGAGTAGTTTCTGCCTGCTCCTACGAAGCGAGAAAGTTTGGTGTTCGCTCGGCCATGCCAATCTCACAGGCCTACAGAAAGTGTCCCAGTGCAATCTTTTTACGTGTAAGAATGCAGAGGTATCAGGAGGTATCCTGCAAAATTATGGAGCTTTTCGAAAAATATACCCCCGAAGTTTACCAGATCTCGATCGATGAGGCCTTTCTGGATATGACGGGTACCGAGAGGCTCTTTGGATCTCCCCTCGATGCTGCAAGGAGGATAAAGGAGGAGGTAAAAGAGAAGACTGGCTTAACGATTTCCATTGGAATTGCCGGCAACAGGTATCTGGCAAAACTAGCTTCTGACTATAAGAAGCCGGATGGACTCTACATGGTTAAGGAGGGAGAGGAGGAGGCGTTTCTGGATAATCTGCAGGTTAAAGACCTGTGGGGAGTGGGTAAGAAAACACTTGAGAGGCTCGAAGATCTTAATATCCGCTCTATCCCTCAGTTGAGGCAATTCTCGGAAGCACTTTTAAAGAGTATATTCGGGAAAGCCGGAGGAGCCTATCTGTACCGGGCCGTTCGCGGAATAGATCCGGGGATTTTCAGGCAAGAGCCGGGCAGCCATTCCATAAGTCATGAGATTACCTTTGAGGCTGATACCAGAGACAGGGAAGTTATAAAAAAATGTCTTCTCGAACTTACCCACCAGGTGATGTTTAGAATGATAAAGGATTGTTATCGCGGGAAAACGGTTTTTCTTAAGTTGAGATATTCCGATTTTACCACAATCACCGTGCAAACCACCTTAAGGCACTTTGTAAACTCCGCAGAAGAACTCTACAGCATGGCGATGCAGCTATTAGAGAAAAGATGGGACAGGATAAGACCCATAAGACTTCTGGGTACGGGGGTATCTTCCCTAGAAAGAGCGGACACTCCTCGCCAGCATGAGCTTTTCGAGGATGAGTACGATAAAAAGAAAAAAGTAGAAGAGGCTGTATATAACATCCGAAGAAAAATGCCAGGTAACATCGTTATCAAGGCAAGTCTGCTCAAGAAGAGAGAAGATTGATTACTATTGATCAAATGGATGCAGCACCATCTCATGGGGGATTTCCGCTGGATGAATTTGATGAAAGTACGAGAGTTATATATGTAATCGGAGAAACAGATACCGGAAAGAGCACTTTCTGTCGATTCCTTTTAAAAGCATTTTCAGAAAAGTATCCCACGGCTTATATAGATTGCGATCCCGGACAGTCTTTTGTAGGGCCGCCCACAACCTTAGGAGCTTTAATTATCCGCCGCTCTGAAGTTATAGAAGAGAGGTACTTAAGGTTTACAGGCTCCACTTCGCCGAGGGGAACACTTTTACAGAATCTCTCGGCAGCGGTGAGACTTAAAGAAAAGGCATTTGAGAAGGGGGTCAGCAGGGTGGTCATCGATTCTTCGGGTTTTATAAAGGGGAAGGTAGCCAGGGAGTTTCATTTTAATTTAATCGAGCTTCTTAAGCCCGACTGTATAGCAGCCTTCAGGAGAGGTTACTCCGTGGACCTTTTATTAAGAAACTTCAGAGAGCGTGATAAAATCAAAATAAAAACAATGGATGTTGCAGAGGAAGTTACAGAGAAGAGCATTATTAAGAGAAGATTGTACCGGGAGAAGAGATTTCAGGATTACTTTAGAGATACGGAGATGGGAGAGATAAAGATAAATCGGTTCGGATTACACGGCAATATTCCCGATTTTCGATATCCCGAAAAATGGAAAAATATCCTTTTTGCCTTCTGTGATAGGGAAAATTTTGTAGTCACCCTGGGCATTGTAAGCGAGTTTGATATTTCGACCAGAACTATGCATTTCTATTCCAAACCCTTCAATCACAGAGAGGTTTCAACTATACAGTTCGGGTCGATTTACCTGGATACCTCCGGTAAGCAGATTGGTAGATACGGTTAAAGGGAGGCAAGCACTCCACCATCGACATATATTATTTGACCATTTATGAAATCGGAAGCGGAAGAGGCTAGAAATATTGCAGTACCTACAAGCTCTTCCGGATCACCCCACCTACCTGCGGGTGTGCGCTGTTTTATCCATTCATCGAACCGCGGGTCTTCTTTTAGATTTTTTGTCATCTCTGTAACAAAATACCCGGGACCTATACCGTTTACCTGAATGTTGTATTTTCCTAATTCTACGGCCATAGCTCTGGTGAGCATCTTCAATCCACCCTTGGCAACGGTGTAGGGAACGATGGTCGCTCTACCTACCTCGCTCATTAGGGAACAAATATTTATGATTTTACCGCTTTTCCGTACCGTCATTCCCCGTGCCACCTGTTGACTGGTGAGAAAGGCGCCTTTGAGGTTTATGTTAAGAACTTCCTGCCACTGTACTTCATCAATATCGATGAAAGGAGCACGTTTTTGTATTCCTGCATTGTTTATAAGAATATCGATCTTTCCCAATTCCCCTTCGATTTCTTCTATCGCCACTCTAACTTCATCCTTTTTTGTAACATCAAAACAATAGCCCATTGAATATATTCCTTCTTCCCTAAGATTTTCCACGGCTTTATTCATGGTTTCGGGATTACGTCCGTTAAGGACGATCTTTGCTCCTGCATGACCAAGCCCACGAG
>QNBH01000194.1 GCA_003645645.1 Spirochaetota bacterium
TGACTGTGTATTAGACTGTTACTGTAGTATCCTTATCAGACGTTTCAAACACCTGCACTTCCATAGCGAGGGCAAACAGATTTAATTTCTTGCTTTTGGTAATTAAAGACTTAAAAACGGCAAGAAAACTCTGCTGGCAAACGAATAGCTGATGATGCCGCACTTGGCGATTTTGATTAAAAAGTTACTACGATTATAACAATTGAGTGTTAAAACTCGTACATCAGGTTGCGGCGATAGCCGATGGATGCAGCCCTTAATGATTCTTAAGGCCTCTGGTTGCTCACAACCGCAGGAGGTACAGGAGGGCTGCGGCGTCCCATGCCTGGGGCCTGCAAGCAACGGGGTAGGGTACTGGAGGGCCTTCGGAACGGGGATATCCCGCTATTAGTTCGGGGAGCCTTTTATCTGGTTGGCTCCCGGCCAGAGCAAACAGGGCATCCCTTATCATATATGCTTCTTTCTTGAATCCGTAACGGGCAAGACCGCCGGCAATGAGGGCATTATCATGCGGCCACACGGAGCCATTGTGGTAACTGACTGGATTGTACCTTGCTTCACCTTCACCAAGGGTACGTATTCCCCATCCGCTCCACAATCGCTCAGAGAAGAGGCTTCGAACCACTCGGGGAGCGATCTCTTCCGGCACTATTCCCGTCCATAAGAGCTGACCGGCATTGGAATTGAGTACTTTTAGCGGGCGCTTTGCCCCATCCAGGGCCATGGCATAAATGTCGTACTCTTCTATCCAGAAGTATCTGTGGAAGCGCTCTGCAAGTTTAACTGCCTCTTTCTCCCAGCGGGCTGCCTTATCGGCTTCTCCGAGTTTAAGGTAAAACTCCGCCGCTGCCTTGAAAGCAGCATAGGCATATCCCTGTACTTCACAGGGTGCAATCGGTCCCCGGGCAAGACTACCATCTGCATGACTCATTGAATCTCCGGAATCCTTCCAGGATTGTACAGTTAAACCCTTACCAGGTTCCGCAGAGTTGTACTCCAGGAAACCATCTCCATCCATATCTCCGTACTCTTTGATCCACTGCAAAGCTGCTTCCCAGTTGGGACTAAGCTCGCTCAAAAGCATATCATCACCGGTACTTCGCCATGTTTGATAGGTAAGAATTACAAATAGAGGGGTCGCATCGATAGTGCCGTAGTAAGGACTGTGTGGTATCCTGCCCGATCTGCTCAACTCTCCGAATCTGAGTTCGTGCATTATCTTTCCCGGTGCCTCCTCGTGAAAGGATTCTATTTTTTTGCCCTGATAGGAGGCAAGATAACGCAGTACCCCCCTGGCCGTTTCTACTCCCCAGGGAAGAAGCATGTAGGCTGTGAGCAGGGAATCACGGCCGAATGCCGCCACAAACCAGGGTATTCCAGCAGCGGGAAAGGGCCCGTATTCTGTAAAAAGAAGAAGAGCCCTGAGATCGTTAACAGCCCTTTCAAGAACATCTCTGTATGGAGTGTCTTCCGGGTGTAAGGGAAAACATTCTCTCCATCGGTTATAATCGATGGGCTTGGCTGGTCTTTCCAGAGGATTGTCAATCTTCACCGTACACTCAATTGTAAAACGCTCTTTGGATTTCAGCAGGTAGTCGAACTGAACTCTGCCTCCTTCTATTTTTTCGGGTCTTACCGAAAAATCTATCTTTACAGAAAAGACAAGACCGTCCATGGCTGCATAATAAAGTTTAAGCCCTTCCGGAAAGATCTCCGGTTCCTTGATAGTTCTTTCTATTCTGTGAAATCCTCTTGCTTCAAACATATCTGCAAAGTCGGCTCCTATGTAAAGAGCAAGGGATACCTTTGTACTCTCGAAACTCGTATTTTCCACGGTCAGGGTATCTTTCATTTCACCGGATGAGAGCTTTATATGCCTCCGTATTCCCATGGTCTGATAACTTTCTTCTATGGATGCGTAGTGGATAATAACATGATCCGGTCTATGCGAATGTGTGATCAGAGTCTGAAAGGTATCTCCGAAATCCCACCGATAGAGATTTAAGAAACGGGTATCTCGATTGTAGAGACCTCTTTCGGCTCCGTCAATCTGGCCGTCTGAATCGGCAACCAGAAATGTATAGTTTTCTTTAAGTACCAGATTTTTACTTAAGTCCATTTCCCGATTCTCTTGTAGTTGTTATTTCTTTGATCCTCCGAAGGAGACGCCTTCGAGGAAGTATTTCTGGAAAACAAAGAAAATAATGATGACAGGAATGGCGCTTAATATAGCTCCTGAGAGGATGAGTCCCCAATCGCCCGCTGCGCCGTAGGTCTGCCGGAAAGAGAGAAGACCGATGGGCAAGGTTTTAATATCTTCGGGGCTTGTAAGCACAACCAGGGGCCAGAAAAAATCGTTCCATGCTCCCTGAAATGTGAGGATAGTAACCGCACCGAGGGCAGGTCTTGCCATGGGGAATACAACCCTCCAGTATCTCTGCAACTGGGTAGTACCGTCTATCATTGCAGCCTCTTCCACCTCTCGCGGAATTGACTCGAAGAACTGCTTCATTATAAAGACCTTGCTTGCTTCTATCATGGCAGAGGAACCGGCGCCACCTATTATAACTCCCCAGAGGGAGTTAAGCAGGGAGCGAACACCGAAGAGTCTGGTCAGCCCGAAAATACCATCCCTGATTACGAGATAGTTGGAGATAAAGGTAACCTGGCCGGGTACCATCTGGCTGAAAAGAACGAGC
Source organism: Spirochaetota bacterium (assembly GCA_003645645.1). GTDB lineage: Bacteria > Spirochaetota > Spirochaetia > SPDA01 > B32-G16 > B32-G16. Next base: position 2,700 of record QNBH01000194.1, read on the forward strand.
ATAAATATAAAAGTCTTTCCACGGAAGTTGAATCTTGCAAGGGCATAACCTGCCATTGTTGCAAATAGAAGGTTTGTAATTATCCGGGCAATTGCGTACAGTCCTGAGTTTAATGTCCATGAGAAAAAGAGGCTCTTTCCTGTGGATACACTCCTCGCCTCTTTGAAAACCCTCACGTAATTACGGAATACATAACCGAAGAATCCCGGTGCAAGATTATCGTAGGAGGCGACCCTTCCGAGTCTTTCTATCCTGCTGGCGGTTAAAGTAGAGGAAACGTATATAACCCCGGGAGATGAAGTTATATCAACTGGAACCCTGTCTATAGGGGGTCCTTCTCCTGGGTAGGATACTGTAAAGCTGTAAGTTATATATTCTCCTCTCACCCTTTCTCCGTCTATTGAAATAGCGCTCGGGGCACGTTCTGCTTCCATAACAGGGCTGACATGGGCATAATCCGCTGCGTAGTCAATTTTCATCACAGCACCTAAACCTGCTCCCGGTCTTCTGCGGGGAACTATAACTTCCGGTAATTCGGCAGACACATCTTCCGGTACAAAATAGGTAATTCGGAAGGGTATCCTCGCTCCTGGTTTGAATCCGCCCAGAAGAGGGTTGCCGCCTCCGAGGCGTCCCAGTCTTGCCGCTGCAATCCAGTTGGAAGGATATAACTGGGGTATATTCAAACCTGGCGGATATTCCAGAGGGTTTGTCTTCAGGCTGGAGAGGGCTGAGAAGAGAAGAGGGCCTACAAAGACAATTGCTGCGGCAATCATGATTGTGTAAATGATGCCTGCCAATGCCCAGCGTCTTCTTGCTACCCATGCTCTCATCTCTTCGGATGTGTATCGGGTGGTTGCCTGAATACTTTGAAGGGCTGCAGCATCATCCATTACTTTACCTCCGATTTGATAATTGTTCTCTGTAATACAACTAAAGTGAGAGTAAAGAGGGCAAGGAAGATAGCTGCAGCAGAGGCAAGCCCTACTTCGGGAAGCTGTGCCCCCGGGAACATGCGGTTATAGACAAAGTATGCCAGGGTTATTACCGATTCCAGTGGAACGGCGTTCCCGAAAATCGCCACCTGATCGAACATCTGGAGGGTTCCTATCATCCCAAGCGCTACAACAAGAAACAGCACGGGCTGGACTGCAGGAACGGTTATATGGAAAAACTTCTGTATTGCCGTTGCTCCATCCAGGGAGGCCGCTTCGTAGTATGAGATGGGCACATCCTTCAAGGCAGCAAGGAAGATAAGCATGAAAGTGGGTATGGTTGTGAATATATTTTGAATCATTATGGCAATAAGGGGTATGGGCATGGCTAAAAACTCCGGTCTGGAAGGTATTTGCTGTTTTGTCTGAAGCCAGATAAAATCAACAGGTGGCACCTCTCTCAAACTTACCAGACCAAGAATTGAAACAACAAAGGTACCCGCAGCAGATAGAAGGATAGAGGTAACCAGCAGAGCGGGATCGAACCATTTTGCAGGGAAGCCGCGTAGTCTTTCATAGAGTACGAGAACCGTTTGGATGACCAGGGTAAAGCCTAAAAAAATCAGGATGATTGGTGCGTATCTTAACAATTGAGTAGCAAGATAATTGAACAATCCCCTCCTTTGATACATCCAGAGGAAAATGAGGGTTATTACAACACTGCTTGCAATACTGGGCATATAGTAGGCAGATCGGAAGAGATTAAGACCTTTTAGTTTTGCATTGAGAATACTGGCAATTATCAGTGCGCCTATGGTCTGGATAGTGGTTACAATAATCGAGTAAAGGATCGAGTTTCGAAGCGCCCTTAAAAAGTTTGCTTCCCTGAACAGGGCCGTATAATTGGCTAATCCAACCCATCTAGGTGTATTGAAAAGGTTATAGTCTGTAAAACTGAAGATAACGGCACGGACACAGGCATAAACGAAAAAGATCCCCAGTATGATTAAGAAGGGTGCAAGAAACATTAGGGCTGCAATTGTCTCTCTGCTTTTTACTTTCATGGTTTTCTTTTATTGAACAGGATAAACCCACCTGCCAGCAGGCAGGTGGGTTTGTTTTTTTTATCTTTTACTACTTTGCACGTTCAATCAAAGCCTCAATTTCAGACTGAGCCTGTTTTAAAGCTGTATCTATATCCTTTTCGCCGGTCATAATGGTGGCAAGTGCTGAATTTATTGGTCTAAACCAGTCCGTTCCTACTTTGCCGAACTGATATCCGTAGACAAAACCCATTCTTGATCCCTCGAAGACCACCCGGTTAGCCTCTGCTTCGGGAGTACCCTTTTTCAAGAAAGGGTTGTCTACCAGGGCTTTCCGGCTGGGAATAGCCAATCCCTGCTCCAGTACAAACTGCTGGGCTTCCTCACTTGTAAGAGCCTCAAGTACTTTTACGGCAGCCTCGCGATTTGGTGAATCAGTATTTATTCCGTAAGCCACGGTGTAGAGGAAATTGCCTCTTTCTCCCGAAGGTCCTACAGGCATAAAGGTGGTTCCGTACTGTATATTAGGTGCTTCATTTCTTAAAAACCCCAGGATCCATGCTCCTTCAACGGCAATTCCCACCTGTTCGGTTGCAAAGGCGCCCCCTGTCCAACCCTGGCCGAGATCGCTTGGTTGCACTGCAATACCCTCTCTGACCATTCCTGTGTAATACTCTACTGCCGTTTTAAACTTTGGATCCAGAAGGTTGGTATTACCCTTTTCATCAAAAGGCTTCCATCCTGCTGCAAAGGCAAAGGCACCGAATCTTGCATAATCTGCAGGCAGGCTTATACCATAGATATTGTCTCCAATGCCGGCCAGCTTTCCGATTTTCTCTCTCAGGGTATCCCAGTTGTCATTTTCATCCGGATAGGCTACCCCCGCCTTATCGAAGAGGTCTTTGTTATAGTGGAGAGCGAGAGTATTGAAGTCTTTGGCTATTCCATAGATTTTTCCATTAAAGGTATAAGCCTCAACCAGACTGTCTATAAAGGGGCTTGTATCTACGAGCCCGTTTAAAGGAAGAACTTTTCCCGTAGCGATGATACCCGGGGCGGTTTCTACAGGAATGTAGAAAATGTCTGCAGCAGTACCAGCAGAGAGAGCGTTAAAAAGCGCTGCGTTATAATCTCCCTCCAGAGGCTCGTAGGAGAGTTTTATTCCCTCTTTCTCTAGACCCTCTCCTATGACTTCGTCCAGTAACCTTACTACCACTGCGGGGTCCTGACCTCCGTAACCCATTATTCGTATTTGCACCTCTTTTTTGGAGGCAGTTTCCACCGAAGCCGGGGCTGTCTGTTTCTCCTGTTTTCCTCCTGCAAACAGAGGAAGAGCAATTAAGGTAACCAGGAGAACCGCCGTTAGCATTTTGACAAGTTTTTTCATTTGTCTACTCCTCTTTTTCTTAAGATTATTAATTTGAACCGCTTTAATTATAATATAAATATAGATATTGTCAATAATATTTTATTTATTTTGTAACCGTTTCAATCTAAAAACGATAAAAATCCTCCCCTTGACCAATTTTACAATAATATTATCTGCGTCTGGAAGTGGTACTCCTGGCTATAAGTTGAACCGGTATAACCTCATGTCTTACAGGAGCTCCTTCAAAGGCTTCTTTTAAGAGAATTACGGCGGTTTCTGCTATCCTGTCTATATCCTGATGTATTGTAGTTAGGTTCTCACCGATTTCGGGCAGATCGTCAAATCCCACCACCGAAACATCCAGAGGTACATCAAGACCAAGATCTTCCAGCGCGGCAATGGCACCAATAGCCATCTCATCGGAGGCTGCAAATATAGCACTGAACTCAAGCCCTCCCTCCCTGGCTTTACGGACGGCACGATAAGCACCCAGGCTTGAAAACTCACCGTCGAGAAGATACTCTTTTTCAGGGCTAACACCGGACTCTTCCAGGGCATGGAGATAACCGCTGTAGCGGTCGTGGAAGGCCTGGTTATTCATGAGGCCGCTTAGATGTAATATTTCCCTGTGTCCCAGGCGAATTAGATGACGGGTAGCCTGCAACCCTCCGTCATAGTCGTCCGGCATGACCCAGCGAACCCCGTTGGCTCTGCCAACAAGAACAAAGGGAATATTTCTATCCTGCAGATAAGAGATTCTGGGGTCATCGTCATGGGCACCGAAAAGCACCAGCCCGTCGGTTAGAAACTCCGGCAGTCCGTGAGGTCCCGTGGGAATTTCCCTGAATCTAAATCCATCGGCCTGTACATGAGTTGTAAGATGTTCCAGAAAAAGCATAAAGAAGGGGATGAGTCTTCTGCTTCCTGCACCGACGTTGAGTCCGATGGTTGCCATCTTTCCCAGGGAAAGCTCACGAGCGGCCGTATCCGGCAGGTAGTTAAGCCTTTTCATGGCTTCCAGAACTCGTTGCTGTGTAAAGGATTTTACACCCGGACGTTTGTTCAATACCCTGCTTACAGTGCCGGTGGATACCCCTGCCTCTTTTGCCACCTGCTGGATGGTTATTTTTTGATTTTTATTTTTTCTTTCAGGATCTACCATTTTTTCAACAGATGTAATATTTGTAATCGCTAACAATTTATAATCAATATACATCTGGTTGTAGACTCAGTCAAGGTTAAGATACGGTCAGACCACTCAAATGTTACTGCTCCATTATCGCTCATCCGTGGTGCTTCACCGACAGTAACTCCCGGGCGGCTTATGCATGGAAATGTTACTGCTCCACTATCGCATAAGCTCTAACTGGAAATGAACCGAAATTTCGAATTTTAACCGGTACCGCATAAAACTTGAAACCCGATGGGGGCAGGGCATCA
>QNBH01000195.1 GCA_003645645.1 Spirochaetota bacterium
ATAATGCTCATATCGCAATCTACGATCGCAATCTATAATGATACTAATTTAGTATCATTAAAATTATATTTATCTTTTTTGTCAAGATCTTTTTACAAAAATTACACTAACCCTGTTAAGGCTGGCTCTTTTTCGAGCTCATTCCTGAACCAGAGTGCCATAACACTGATAGGATTATCGGGACTGGTACAAAGAGAAAGCACGGAAGCTGCCAGCGTAAACTTATCTCTGGCTACCTTTGCCGTAGTAACCCTCCCCGTCTTCTGGTAGTTGAAAAAACCGGTTGCTCCTTCAAGAAACATTCGTTTTCCGTTATAATAGTTTCTCATCTCCCTTGTTGTCGAAAGAGCGTAGAAACGCTTAAGGTTAAACTGGCGAAAGAGTGCGGAAAAATCGGCATCATACCTGTCCGCCCAGTATATTACAGTATTTATAATAAGCTCATTTCTTTTAAGAAGAGGACTGGAATCACGTAATTTCCGATTATAAAGACCGAGGGTAAAGTATCGGTTTAACGCTATATACAGACAAAACCTTGGCGGATATGATCCGTGAAATCCCTCTTCCCGCAGAATACGGTTAAAGTCAAAATCACCCTTAAACCTTGCTGTTTTAAAATTCTCAAGCTTTGCCCTGGCCTTCAGATAGGCTTCTCTTACTCTAATAAAAGACTCACCGTCTTTTCCGGTAAGATCTGGATGGGTCTGTTTGGAAAGGAAGCGATAAAGGCGGTTTAAGTCACCGGAATCAAACTCTCCTTTTGTAAGGATTCTGGTTATAATTTCCTGAATTTTCTCATTCTTTAAAGTGCTCATCTCCTTAAAGAAAAGTATAAATTATCTCAAAAGAAATGACTATATTTGCAGAGCGTTTGACCTCTTTTACAGATCAACATCGTACTGATTAAAAAGTTTAAGTATATCCCTGTGAGGCCCCAGGATGTGTAAATTACCCTTCCTCCTCTTTAAATCGAGAAACAGATGAAGAAGATACATAATACTTTCCCTGTCCATCTCTTTTACCCTGTTAAGATCGATTACCAGTGTTTTATTCCCCTTTTCGATTATGGAGTTAACGAGAACAGCGAGATACTCAAGATTCTCAAGCACCAAATGACCCTGGAGGATTAGTTTGCCTGGATTTTTGCTATCAACAACTATTCCTATGGGAGAATGCCACTGTTTCTGATTCTCTTTTTTCTTTTTATTTTTTACTATGCTTTCCAGCATGTTGTTGGTGGTTCGCAGTCTCTCAACCAGACCTCTGATGATATCCATAAACCACCTGGGCACATGGTACATATTCTTATAAAACTCTTCGATTTGTATGACATAAACAATGCTCGACTGTTTAGCTCTCACATTTGCAGAACGCATGCCCTCTTTTATCAGAGTCATCTCTCCCACCACATCTCCCGATTCCGCATGCCCCAATATTACCTCCCTGCCGCTTACAGACCGATATATTTCAAACTTTCCTGTTTTTACAACGTACATCACATTTTCCATGTCGCCTTCTCGAATCAATAACTCTCCCTGTTCCACCCTTCTCTGGGGTAAGTTGCTGGTGCTCATGATGTTTTGAATACCCTTTATGGAGAGAACCTTGTTTTTTATAAGTTGAACATTCTCGATAAATACCTTGTTTTCTGAATGAGAAGGTATCCGGGTAAGCTCAAGAAGATAGTTAAGACCTCCCTGATCAATATCGATAACCTCCGAAAAATCCAGAGTAATGCGGGAGAAGTTTTTTAACTTCAACTCCCTTACTTTTGCCTTAACCAGATCCACATATTTTTCTGTAAAGTATCCCTTTAGATAAATCCGGCCGGGTTCTATCCCTGCTCCTCCATGTAGAGAAAACTCCTCTGCAGCAGACTTCTCTTTCTCCACTCCGTTACCGGAAAACTTTTCGGCTAAAAGGTAATCTCCCAACAGTGATGTAGTCTTTCTTATTCGTTCCACCAGTACCTTGGCTATGCTGAAAGCCCATCCGTTCAAACCGAATATATCCTGCCGGAGTATATCCGTGGTTATGACGCTGGCAAGTACCGGTTCCTTTGCCACAACCGTTGCCGAACGCGGAATCCCCGATAAAAAGGACATCTCTCCTACGAAACTTCCCTTACCAAGTACGACCAGTGGAATATTCTCTCCCTGTTTGGATATAAGTACCTGCACCTCGCCTGAACGGATTATATACATCTCCCGGCTCGTTTCTCCCTGACTGAAAAACACATCATCTTTATTAAATCTTACAAGCCTCGTCTGTTCCATTTTATTTTTCCACTTTTTATATACGAGTTTATACTATTTTAGTTTCAATATCCATTGAAAGAGCCTTGACACAAATAAAAAAAACGGTACCATGGCCCTTTTACCGATCTTGAAGAAATAACAGAAAAGTTTGATTTGAATGTGATATCTGTAGCCGGAGTAGAAGAGCATATCCGGAAAAAGAAGGCTTCTTCCCATCAGCGGAGAACCTATTGATTTTGCAGAAGGAGGACCCAATGCCAGAATATATACAAGGTAATCTAACTGCTCAGGGTAAGCGCCTTGCCATTGTGTTGGCCCGCTTCAACGAGCTGATAACATCAAAACTACTGGAGGGTGCGCTTGATTGTCTCTACCGCCATCAGGCAAAAGAATCCGATATAACAATCGTATGGGTTCCCGGGGGATTTGAGATTCCGGTGGTTGCCCAGAGACTTGCAAGAAAGGAGCATTACGATGCTGTCATCTGCCTGGGTGCAGTAATAAGAGGCAGTACTCCTCATTTTAACTATATTGCAAATGAAGTAGCGAAGGGTATTGCCCAGGTCGGTCTTCAAACGGGAAAACCGGTTATCTTCGGTGTACTGACCTGCGACACAATAGAGCAGGCTTTAGAAAGAGCGGGCACCAAGGCAGGCAACAAGGGCTGGGATGCAGCACTTGCCGCTATAGAGATGATAGACCTCTTTGGGAAAATTTGATTGAGGTTGTCTCCTGAATGGTATAAAAGGGGGAAGTCTCCCCCTAGCTCCATAACCGCTGCGGGAGGATTCCACTAAAAGCAGCGCCTCTACCCAAAGTGCTCCCTGTCCGTGCCGCCTTTCCGGCTTGCTAACGCTCCGCCGGGCGGTACGGGCGGTTATTCCGCTACCCCCTCTCCTGCCGGTTTTATCCCATCATCACTTAACTGAACCCCCGGCAGGTATTATTAGGAGCAGAGGGTACGGCTCCTTTTGCCGTAAAACCAGACGTACATGCCTGGCTCCTCCCAGGTTGTTGGCCGCTTTAATACTCATCTCAACCGTCCCAAGCTTACATTCATTTTTCTGATACAACCTGGCGTATTGAGGGGTATTCTCAGGGTTAGCAGGTTTCTCTGAGTTATTACCAAAATACACCTCAACAGTTGTCTCACTCATCAACAATCCAAGATCAAAGCCGTCATTCGGGTTGATTACAAGCTTCTGATTGGCAAACGAGAAATCAGATATCACTTTTAAAGTATTGGTCTGCTTGACCTTCATGCCTGACGCTCCTTTCTTTCCGCCTACAGGATAGCGATTTACACAGATCGGGTCAAATCCCCATTGCTAAAATTTTCTACTGTCAGGGTAAGGTAGATTGCGATGTGCTATTGGCTAAGGTAGATTTTGTTCTGGTTGTCCTGTAGGATCATGTAGACTCATTAAAAATGACTAAAAGGTTGCAGGTTATGTAGGGAAAATTTTATGGTAGTATCGCCGTTTCAGGACTCACCCCATGGGCATAATATCCGAAAGTTTCATGAAAGAAAGAATCCTCACCGATAGAATCGTCAATTAAATCGGCAAGCTCTATGTTATCCAGAGGATAAACATCCGCTTCCATCGATGTTATAAGTTCAGGCGGTGCATGTGGATGTGAACCCAAAATTGCCTGACTGCCGATGATTACCAATCGATTAACTTTTGCAATTGCACCGGCAGATCGAATAATATGTTCCAGTTGTGTGCGTGTCATTATTTTCTAAATTCTCGATAGATGTTCCAACGCTCTTTGGGTGTTAGTATTCCGCAAAACGGGTTACATTGTCTTAAAGCAATTGCTTCTTCCGATTGATCCAACATTATCTTTTTAATATCTTCCCATTCGCCGTTTAATATTTCATGCCACTTTTTAATATATGGGTTATTATGCATCTCTAACCATCGACTGCAAACGGATCTTGCTTTTTCAAGACCTTTTTTCTGAGGATCCTTTTCAATCTTCTCTATTATAGCCTCCACCATAGCTAAACTTCGTTTATCAATTTGATTGTGGGTTTTCATATCTTGAAGATAGTATACGAGTTTTATATTTGTCAATGAAAGAGGATTTGGTTTTGTAGTTGTTAAATTCTATCGCAGCTCTGCTGGCGCGGCGCGAAGCGTCCGCGCCAGCATTTCCTTATCACGATTTTAATGGGTAAAAACAGAAGATAATTCCAGGGAAAACCCTTCCAACACCCGGCTGGTTAAAGTATCCTCCGGACCGTAAACTTCCGGTTTCCCGTAGGTACCGATCTTTTGCCCACTTAACCTGGGCTTATTCTGCCTTGCGTGCTCCGCCTGCTCCTGCTCGCCCGCTCGGCTCCCCTCCCGGCCTGTCTTCCCCGGCTCCACCAACCGGTACACCCACATGATCCGGTTTGCTGGATCGACAATCCAGTACTCCCGCACCCCAACCCTTTCGTAAAGTAAAAGTTTCTCCCTCAGGTCTTTAACCGATGTGTTGGGAGAAAGTACTTCCGCAGCGATATCAGGTGCTCCCCTTGCCCCGCGATCGTCGAGCTTTGACTCGTCACAAAAAACCGATACATCCGGCTGAACCACAGTGGTTATCTCTTCCTCCTGTTCATCGGGATGTTCCGGCAGACGGACATCGAAGGGTGAAACGTAGACTTTGCAGGGTTTAACTTTCAGATATTGGAACAGTTCATTAAAGATTGTCCCTACAATCTCATGGTGCTGTCGTCCTGGAGCAGGAGACATATTGTAGGCTACCCCATCGATAAGTTCCCACCTCTCATCATCGGGCCAGGACAAATAATCGGCGTACGTATAAATCCTGTCCTCTTTTCTCACTGGTAGTCCCATCTTTTCCATACATCCATTATACAATAGATAACAGGAAAAATTTAAATGTTGATTTTAAATTTGAGGAATTTTTTTAATACGAAAAAAAGCCACCTTCCGGGAAAGCTCTTTTTTTATATGTTATTGCATTTTAGTAATTTACGTGGGATAAAAACCTATATGGCCGTTATTTCCATTCCCAAAGCACTGCAGGATAAACTAAGGAGAAGAGGCTACTGAAGCCCTAACCGAAGTAATAAGGGAGATAGACGATGAGGCTCGCATGGATTCTCTTGCCCTTGCAAAAGAGAGCAGCAAGCTCCGGCTGGAGATAGAAAAAGTGCGAACAGAGGTACAAGAGGTTCGAACCGAGATAGAAAACTCCGTACCGAGACGAAAGAGGAAATAGGTAAAGTAAAGGAAAAATCGCTTCTACTAAAGCTGATATGGTCAAGTGGATGTTTATCTTCTGGACAGGCCAGATCGGTACAATTATGGGCATTCTTTTTGCCTTTTTTAAGTGAGTCTTGTCCCTGCCGTAATCCACTACATACCATGCTCCCTAGAGAGGATTTTATCAGCTTTTACTTTCCCGATATTGTCCGGTTTATAGATTTTGCCCGGCAGATCCAATTCTTATTTGTGGCTCTGTCGGTCAGCATTAAAAAAACTTTTATTTTTTTAGTAGTGGATTTTCAATATTTAATTGTGGAAATCGTGAAAAATCTCTGTCCGCCGTCCAGAGTGAATCGACCTTATGGGCCAGGCAGATAGATACTATTCGGGCATCATGAACCTGTGCTCCCCTTATATGCGTGCTCTCGAGCAACTTACTAAAGTTTTTCCAGTGGTCAACACCCGATTCCCCTATTAGGTAAAGGGTGGGGCATTCAATCCAACAATCTACCTGAATAACTGCATCGGTAAGTGGTGTGGGAGGATTATAGATACGAGGATGGGTCACTATAGCCAAAAACTCATATATACATGGCCATGGAATTGCCCAATCTTTACCGGATTCTGCCAACTCCTTTACAACGCTGTATGCCTTATGGAAAAACATCGAGTCTTCCCTGTGCGAGTAGACCAGAATGTTTGTATCAACGGCTGTCATCCACCTCTACCCTGGTAAATAAGCGCTCTTATATGCTGCCAATCACCTTCACAAATCCCCTCTTGTATACCCTTGCCTTTAAAAGTGTGAGAACGAAATCTATATTGATCTTGTTTCTGCTGTTGACTGGTGAGAAAGGCTCTTAATGCCGATTCAAGTAATTCCTTAAAAGTTGTTCCCCTCTCCCTGGCCAGTTTCTTTGTTTCAAGCAGAAGATTGTCATTTATTTCTACGGTCGTTTTCATATCGTAAATATATCTAAAGTATGGGTATATGTCAATTAAAATATGGTAATATGGGTATTTTATTAATTGATCGTTCTTAAACACCCGGCCAAAAGCAAGTCTTAATCATTAGGGGATTTTCTATTATGTTAAAATAGGTATTTATATTCTGGGCAGGACAGATCGGTGCAATTATGGGCACTCTTTTCGCCTTTTTTAAGTGAGTCTTATTAAATACTATACAGATTAGCTACACCTTATACTGCAATCACCTTCACAGTTCAGGTAGAAATAATTTGCATACATGGATGATCGGGTTTATAATTAAAAAAATGAAATCTACAGGCAAGCTCTGTATTTTTCTTACAGGCGTTTCGCTCCTATTATCGGGGGGTTGTACCACTTTAGAAAGAGAGTTTTACTCGATCGGGAGAAGGGATTTACCACTGGGGGAAAATACTCTCCTGATTTAAAATATTTCTCTATCCCTTCCACAGGAATGAATCTTTTTACAGTCTCATAAAACCGACCTTCCCGATACGCTTTTCCGGTTTGAAAACAAAAGAGGTTCTATTACCGGAAGGTTATTCAGGCTGCATGTCTCAAAAAAAGAGAATGTAAAAATAGAGGAGATAATCTCACATTTTATTAGAGGCGGTTTCAGGTATGAAACTGAAAATGAAATCATCAATGTCAGTATAAACGGTGTAAAAGCTTCAATTGTCAGTAATTATTATCCGGAAGATTATGTATACAACCTGCATGCATTTTTCAAGTTCACCACACGAATGAATATTATCGAAGTACTTGCCAATTTGAGAGATGAAAAAAGAGAAGAGGTAATCAAGATTTTTCCCCGGATTATCAAGAGCTATTCTCAGTCAAAAGGAAACGTCTGTAGAAGAGAAAAATCAACTCCGCCTTCTTTTTATGGTATCGATAACTCCTGGATATGGTATTCTGATTTCAGAGACACATTTTATATCAAT
>QNBH01000196.1 GCA_003645645.1 Spirochaetota bacterium
AAGTGTGTACCCTGCAGGGTAGGTACACGACACATGCTCGATATTCTTACAAGGATCTGTAACGGTGAGGGCAGAAAAGGCGATATCGAAGACCTTGAGTATCTGGCAAACGTGGTAAAAAGCGCTTCACTGTGTGGCCTGGGTCAAACCGCTCCCAATCCGGTTCTGTCTACTATCCGATATTTCCGGGAGGAGTACGAGGAGCATATCTACCAGAAACGGTGTCGTGCAGCAACATGCGAAGCATTGGTGGAAGCTCCCTGTATCCATGCCTGCCCTTCCGGGATAAACGTTCCCCAGTACGTAGCCCTGGTAAGCGAGAACAGGGTCGATGAAGCGGTTGCAGTTATTAGAAGAAGAAATCCCTTTGTCTCCGTTTGCGGTAGGGTGTGTGATGCTCCCTGTGAGCTTCGATGTCGAAGGGGGGACGTGGATGAGCCTGTAGCCATAAGAGCCTTAAAGCGTTACGCAGCCGATTACAGCAGTGATTTTTTAAAACGGGAGCTTCCTCCTGCGAAAGGGAATAGGGAGGTGGCCGTTATAGGTAGCGGTCCGGCGGGATTAAGCTGTGCCTACTTTCTGGCTTTAATGGGACGGCCCTCGGTGGTCTATGAAGCGCTTCCTGTCCCTGGCGGAATGCTCTCCGTGGGTATTCCGGAATACAGGCTTCCGAAGGATATTCTTAATCAGGATATAGAGTTTATACTTTCTCACGGAGTAGAACTTAAGACCAGCACTCGAATCAACAGCATAGAGGAGCTTTTTTCAAACGGGTTTAAAGCGGTTTTCATTGCAACCGGTGCCCAAAAGGGTCGTTCTCTCCGCATACCGGGCGAAGAATTGGATGGTGTTGTCGATTCTCTCGAGTTTCTCCGCCGCAGGGCTCTGGGTGATCCCGTTAATTGCGGCGGGCATGTGGCAGTAATAGGGGGAGGTAATGCAGCGGTTGATGCAGCCCGTTCTGCAGTTCGCCTGGGTGCAGAGAAGGTTACCATTCTTTACAGGCGAGGAAGGGAGGAGATGCCCGCCTACGAGGAGGAGATAGAAGCAGGCCTTGAGGAAGGAATTGAGCTTATCTCTCTGGCAGCCCCCAGGACAATCCTGGGAGAAAAGGGGAAGGTTAAGGGTATCGAAATGGTACATATGCGTCTGGGCGATGCCGATGAAAGTGGACGAAGGAGGCCTATTCCAGTTGAAGGAAGCGAGTTTAGAATAGATTGTGATATGGTAATTTCTGCCATAGGACAGGAGGCCTCTGTGGAGGTGGGAGAGAAGATTGTAGAGCTTAACCGGAGAAGGGGAATTAAGGCAGACGCTCTTACCGGTGCAACTTCCAGACCGGAAGTGTTTGCAGGCGGAGACTGTGTAACCGGAGGTGCTACAGTGGTCGAAGCGATAGGAGCCGGTCAGAGGGCAGCCGTGGCCATTGACAGAATTCTGGGCGGGTATGGATTGCTACCCGAAAATGTAGGCATGAGTCTTAGAAGACCGACAGAAGAGGAGCTTGAAAAGGCGGTTCGGCGGGTTAAGGAGCCCGAACGGTCTCCAGATGAGCGGATAAAATCCTTTATTGAGGTGGTGGGCAGGCTTTCACCGGAAGCAGCCTGTGCGGAAGGAGCGAGGTGCCTGCGGTGTGATCTTGAAAGGGCGGAGAGCCTTAAATCCGAGAGGAAAGGTTAAGGAGTGTAGAAGATGAGCAATATACCACTACAAATCAACGGTAGAGAACTGGTAGGAAAGGAAGGTCAGAGCATATTACAGATAGCCCATGAAAATGGAATCGAGATACCCCATCTCTGCTACGATAAGAGATTTACTCCTACTGGTGCCTGCAGGCTCTGCCTGGTGGAAGTGGAAGAGGAGAATGGGCTTAAGACCGCCTGTACCACCTCCATTCAACCAGGTATGAAGGTGTGGACCAATACAGATACACTACGTGCGCTTCGCAAGGCTACCCTGGAGCTGCTTATAAGCGAACACAACATGAGCTGCAGCACCTGCGACAGGGACGGGGATTGTCAGCTTCAGGATTATGCCTACGAGTACGGGGTTACCGAGAATCGATTCCCGTCAATAATGATACAGCCCGGACTTGACAATTACTCCACCGGTGATACAGCCATCGCCTACGACCCGTCAAAGTGTATACGATGTCAGAGATGTGTAAAAATATGCGCTGAAGTACAGTGTGTCGAAGCCTTAACACTGCGTGACAGGGCAGGGTCGGTGCAGGTATCCACCGGCCTGGATGTTCCATTGAAAGACTCTCCCTGCGAGACCTGCGGACAGTGTATAAGCACATGTCCCGTAGCAGCAATGTACGACCGTCAGGCTGTAAAAATGGGCAAGACAAAGGATCTTGTAAAGATACGTACTACCTGCAATTACTGCGGTGTTGGATGTCAGATCGACTTAAATGTGAATAGAAACACGGGGCGCATCGTACGGGTTACAAGTGAGACCGGCTGTATTCCCAATGACGGCAATACCTGTGTAAAGGGTCGTTTCGGGATGGATTTTGTGGGCAGTGATGAAAGACTCAAGGTACCACTCATAAAAGAAGATGGAAAATTTCGTGAAGCAGGCTGGGACGAGGCACTCGATCTGGTGGCGGGAAAGTTTAAAGAACTGAAGGAAAAATACGGCTCACAGGCACTCGGTGGTTTAAGCTCTGCAAGGGCTACCAACGAGGAGAACTACATAATGCAGAAGTTTGTACGGGCTGTCTTTGGTACCAACAACGTAGACCACTGTGCACGGCTGTGTCATGCATCCACCGTGGCAGGACTCGCCAGGGCTTTCGGAAGCGGCGCAATGACAAACAGTATCGAGGAGCTTCGAAGAGCACCCCTTATCTTTGTAACAGGCTCCAACACCACCGAATGCCACCCTGTAATAGGTATCTATATACGCCAGGCTGTTTTATTCGAAGGCTCGAAACTCATAGTGGCAGATCCCAGAAGAATCTCCCTTTGCGAAATTGCAGATGTTTACATGCAACAGCGGCCCGGAACGGATGTGGCTCTTTTAAATGCCATGATGAATGTAATACTTGAAGAGGGTCTTGCAGACAGAGAGTTTATAGAGGAAAGAACCGAAGGATTCGCAGAACTTAAAGAGGCTGTATCTAAAATGACTCCCGAACAGGCGGAAAAAATAACGGGAGTACCGGCAGAAGATATTCGTAGAGCAGCAATAATGTACGCAAACGCCGAGTGCGCCTCTATTGTATATTCCATGGGTATAACCCAGCATACAACCGGTACGGACAATGTACTCTCCCTGGCAAATCTGGCCATGTTAACCGGTAATGTAGGTAAAGAATATGCAGGGGTAAATCCTCTGAGGGGTCAGAACAATGTACAGGGTGCCTGTGACCTGGGTGCACTACCCAATGTATACAGCGGGTACCAGAGAGTGGACGATGCTGATATACACAAGAAGTTCGAAAAGGCCTGGGGGGCAAGGCTATCCGATAAGCCTGGGCTTACCGTTGTGGAGATGATGAATGCTGCGGCAGAAGGGGCGCTGAAGGGTTTGTATATAATGGGTGAAAATCCCATGATGAGCGATCCCGATATAAATCATGTCAGGGAGGGGCTTGAGAACCTGGAGTTTCTTGTTGTGCAGGATATTTTCTTAAGCGAGACGGCCGAGCTCGCCCATGTTGTTCTCCCTGCGTGTAGTTTTGCAGAGAAAAACGGCACCTTTACCAATACGGAAAGACGTGTCCAGAGGGTACGAAAAGCGGTGGAACCTCCGGGTCAAGCGCGACTTGATTGGGAGATACTCTGCGATGTGGCCAGGAGGATGGGATATTCAATGAGTTATCCCGATGCCTCTGCCATACAGGAGGAGATTACAGAGCTTACTCCCATTTACGGCGGTGTCCATTACGACCGTATAGAGGAGGTGGGGCTTCAGTGGCCATGTACAGACAGGAGTCATCCGGGAACGAAGTTTCTCCATGAAGGGAAGTTCTCCCGCGGTAAAGGGAAGTTCCATGCCGTATCATTCCTTCCTCCAAGGGAGATGCCGGACGAGGAGTACCCCTTTATTCTTACCACCGGACGGCTTCTGCACCACTGGCATACCGGTACCATGTCCAGAAGATGTGAGGTGTTGAACGACCGGGTTCCTTTTGGTACTCTGGAGTTTAACCCCGATGACGCGCAGAGGCTCGGAATCAAGTCCGGGGAGAAGGTGGCGGTAAAATCGAGGAGAGGGGATATAGAGGTACCAGTGGAGATAACCGGGAAAGTTGCACGTGGCACGGTGTTTCTGGCTTTTCACTGGAAGGAGAGCCCGGCAAATGCACTGACAATTGCAGAACTGGATCCAGTGGCAAAGATACCCGAGTTTAAAGCCTGCGCGGTTCGGGTAGAAAAGGTATAAATTGAAGCAAATATACCTGAGCCTTATATTTATCCTGATTTGCAAGTCTGCCTTTACTCTGGATTACAGCGAGTCGTTCTATGGATTTAATACGGAGTTCGATATACTGATAGGTAAAGAGGAGATGCCTGCCTTCTGGGACAGGCTGGCTCTGGAGAGGATAAGTATTATTTTTACCTGGGGTCCCGGAGTGGTAAAACCTCTTCGCCTGCGTGGTGGTCTTGGGTATTTCCCCGGTAATCCCTTCGGTTTTATCTTCGGTATGGAGCTTCCAATCTTTGAAAAATTAAATATAAGCAAAGCCAAGTTTTTCGGTCTGTACCTTATAAGTGATTTTGCCGTCACCTACAAAAGGATCCTGGATTTAGAGTTTAACAACAGTCTTTCTCTTCTGTTGCCTTTAACCGGAGTGGGTGGGGTGAGTATTGGTGCAGGGATAACCCGGAGGGCTGACTTTTTTATTAAAATATGCTATATGACTGGTTTGTTTCCGGTTATAATAGAATCGAAGGCTGACACTTCGAGCAGCCTTCTAAACCTGAATTGAAGTAGACAATCTTTGCTGTGCTTCACTACCAGCTCAATTCGGTATTAAAAACTTAACACCGGCCGGTAAATAGATTTTATTACAAAAGGAGAGCAATATGAAAAGAACAATTTTAGGAATACTGGCTCTGCTTGTAGCTGCCTTTATCTTAGGCGGCTGCATGACGCAATTTTCCACGGGAAACGGCAAATTGGCCTATGCAAGCTTAAACGGTGATTCAAAGGGACATTTGTCGAGATCTCAAACATTTATGTACATCATCCATCCCGATCTAATCACCTTCGGTGGAAAGACATGGGAGACTCTCGAGCATGTCATCGAGCCCGAACTTTCCAGGGCCGGAGGAAATGCTGTAAAAAATTTAGAACTCAGATACGGATTTACCTTCGTAAACTATCTACTTACGATGATTGTCCCGGTTGTAAGCTGGGGCACGTATGAAGTCGAAGGCGATATTATAAGCGTCCAATAGGGTTTTAAAGAAGACCGGCCGGTGTTTTTTATTGGTCTTGATAAAACTTTGATGGTGCATACGCTTTGTGCAGCACCATGAGCGCTGCAGATGCAGCGGACGACCGCAGCTGATCCGCAGCGTAGATAACTAAAAACAAGGAACAGGAGTTGGAAGACCGTATCGGTAAAATTGCAAGAGCCAGAAAGAGAAGAAAGAGCAGAAGAGAGAGCAGAAGAGAGAGCAGAAGAGAGAGAAGACAGATCAGGGCTTATAGATGGCTCAACCGTCTTCTAAAGTTGACTCTGGGCAAGTACCTGACCATACGCTATAATCTTAAAGCTTATAATCTCACTGTTTTTGAAAACCTCAAGCCGCCCTATATTATGATGGCAAATCACTCCTGTTTCTGGGACCCCTTTATAATCAGCAATTTTGTGCCAGATCCTATTTACTTTGTGGTAACCGATGCCAGCTTTCGATCCCCTTTTATGAGGTTTCTCCTTGGGCTGGTAGGCTCGATACCAAAAACCAAGGCGATTTCCGATTTTGGCACTGTTAAGCAGATCATGGAAATAAAAAGGAGGGGTGGGGTAATTGGAATATTCCCCGAGGGGCACAACACCTGGGACGGGCACTCCCTTCCGGTAATTTATGCTACCGCCAAACTCATAAAGCATCTAAAGATCCCGGTGGTTATTCCCGAAAAACGCGGTGCCTTTCTTTCCATCCCACGGTGGGCCAAGAAAAACAGGAGAGGCCGAATAACCCTCGATTTCAAGTTAGCCTTTACCGGCGAAGAGATTGAGAGGCTTTCTACAGATGAAATCTATACACGGCTATCCGGTTTTCTCGATTACAATGAGTATGAGTTTCAACGAAAAGAGATGATCCCTTACAAAGGGAAAGATCTGGCCGAATACCTTGAGCTTGTACTGTTTATCTGTCCAGAATGTAAGAGCATAGGAAGTATGTACTCTCTGGGACGGGTTTTTACCTGTAAAAAGTGCAATTACATTACCTTTTATAACAACTACGGATTCTTCGAAAACTCCAACAAAGAAGTTGCTTTCGAAACGATCCGTGATTGGAACGTTTGGCAGTTGAATTATCTAAAAACTTTTCTTCAGGAGAAAAAAAGACAGAATTGCCTGGAAACAATTATTGAAGACAGCAGGATAGACTGCAGAATAGGTTACAGAGATGAACCCATGGTTAAATCCGGCAAGGGTACCCTGCAATTATATACGGATGGCATTGTGTTTTCAGCTTCTGGAGGAGACTTGAGTTTTTCTATAGACGAGATAACAGGCTTGAATGTTCAAAACGAAGAAAAACTCGAGTTTTACCACAAAGACAATCTCTTTCGGTTCGACAGTAAAGACAGAAGGGTCTCTATCTATAAATGGTACTGCTGTTTAAAGTTATTGCAGGAAATGGAGAGAGGTTAATATTTAGTTAAGCCTCATTAGATAACACTATCTATTTCGACAACTTTTAAAATCTTTTACGATGCATTATAATTTTAACAGTACAATGGAATCTTTACGTGTTCTTATAATAGAAGACGATGCGCTCTCAGCCCAGGATGTGGAAATGATGCTTAATAACATTGGTCATTCCTGTTGCGGTATAGTTGCAGACGGTAGAGTGGCTGTAGAGAAGGCAATGGAGGAGAGACCTGATATAGTTTTAATGGATATAAGCCTTAAAGGCGGAAGCGACGGCATAGAAGCCGCAGAACAGATATACAACAGACTTAATATTCCCGTTGTTTATATTTCGGGCTATTCCGATAAGGAGACTCTTTCGCAGGTAAAGGAGACAAATCCATATGGGTTTAAAGTTAAGCCCATAGAGGAGGAAAATCTCTGGCGGACCCTGGAGCTTGCCGTTTAC
>QNBH01000197.1 GCA_003645645.1 Spirochaetota bacterium
ATCATAACCGAGATATTCAAATCAAAAGGCATAGTTGTTGGCTCTCCTACCGTGTATAAGGGAATTCTTTCCTCACTGTCAGGGTTGTTGGAGATGATAAAGGGGCTAAAGATTAAAGGCAAGAAAGCTGCAGTATTCGGTTCTTACGGATGGAGTGGAGAGTCGATCAAGGTTCTGGGTGAAAGTATGGCAGAGGCAGGATGTGATTTGATTGGGGATGGCATTAAGATGGAGTGGCAACCTGACAGAGAGGCAAGGAATAAGTGTTTTGAGTACGGAAAGAAGATTGCTCAGGCTTTTTCTGGTCAAGTTTAAACGATTTCAGTGGAATGGGACATTCTATAGATACTTAAAGATGCGAACATAGAGAGGTATTATCCCGAGGCAGTATGGTAGGAGTCAGCTTGTTTTTTCTCCGATTCTACAAAAAAACAGTGCCGACAATTACAGTTTGTGCTATAATTAATAGCTCTTTAATCTTTGTAAAAGGAAGCGGTAAAATATTTATGAGAGAGAGAAGAAAATACCCCCGTTTTAATATTCATCAGATGATAGAGCTTTCCATAGGGAAAGAAAACTACGTTTCCGCGGAAGCAGTTAATTTGAGCGAATCGGGAATTCTCTGCCGGACGGAACAGGGTGTTGAGCCCTATTCCAGGATGTTCTTGCTAATCGGTGTTCCTACAAAAGAAGGGGAGAAGAAGATCCGCTGCGAGGGAGTGGTTATTCGCTGTGATGCCATAAAAGGAGGCTATTACGATGTTGGTGTGGAGTTTACCAGTGTGGATGATAGAGAAACGTTAAAAAACTTTTTATACAACAAATAAGCAAAGAAATAGGAAATGGCGATGGGTTATAGCATTGCAGATAGGATTGCGGAGCTTCTGAAGGAAAAATCCCGCACTCACACTATAAAGACAGTATTGGTGGGGCTCTCCTATACAGCAGTCGAACTCGAGGATTCTGCAATTGGAGTGGCCTTTAACTTCCCACAGGCAAGGGGTGGATGTACAGAGACGCTCAGAAAGTATAAGCCCTTTGCAGGGAAGGAAGCTTCGGTATTGCTATCTCTTCTCGGAGAGAAAGAACTGATAGGTGCCTCCATTGGGATGGCCACGGCAAACGCACTTAAGGCTTCGGAGCCCTTGCAGGAAGAAGTTTTTGAAGGTGATGTCCTCGATTGCATTGAGACAGAGCCAACAGATAAGGTCTGTATGGTCGGTTGTTTTGTTCCCCTTCTTAATTTACTCAAGGAAAGGGGGATAGGCGTAGTAGCGCTGGATGAAACTCCTAAACCGGGAAGCAGACCACCGGAGGAGGCAGAGAGGTATTTACCACAAAGCGATATAGCACTTATAACCGCTACAAGTATTATCAATCACACCATAGATCATCTTCTTGAACTTTCTACATCGTGCAGGGAAGTTGCAATCCTGGGCCCCTCTACTCCCTTTATACCCGGGGCTTTTTTAAATACACCGGTTACAATTTTATCCGGTGTTAAAATTGATAATGGTAAAGAGGTTATGGATGTTATCGGTGAAGGGGGAGGGTTCCGGGAATTTAAAAAGAGCACAAGGAAAGTAAATATACCTCTTAAAGCCAGGTGAAATAAAAAAATCCGCTCTCTAAAAGCAAGGTTGATTTTTGCAGAAAGTTCGAATACTCTTTTACAGATGCCCAAGCCGAAAAAAAACCGTTTTGTCGAAGAGCCTCCTTCAGTATTCTTCTTTAAGCCGCAGGGAATACCTCTATTCCGATTGGTTCAGGTAGTACTTGGAATCGATGAGTATGAGGTGATTCGCCTCGTTGACTATGAGGGAATGCAGCAGAAGGAAGCTGCCGAGAAGATGAAAATATCCCGTGCTACATGCGCAAGGATTTTAGAGAGTGCTCACAAGAAGATAGCCCAGGCAATTACAAAAGGGCAGGCAATAAAGATCGAAGGTGGAAGTGTAGTTCTGGGCCGCAACCGTTACAGGTGCCGCAACTGTGATACATTCTGGGGATCGGCAGGTGATGAGGAGACGACTTTGGAAACATGTCCGAAATGTAAGAGCGATCGGGTAGTCGATCTTGGAAGGGAAGTTGGGGCATATCCCACAAGAATGGAGCGGATGAAAAGGGGGAGGGGTCCCCATAGACACCGGGAAAGAGAATAATCCTAAATAAAAAATGTTTTAGTCTCATCTTGACAAATGAGAATATTCTCACTATATTTTTAATGAGAATATTCCCATAACTTAGGAGGTTAATTATGCCGTATGGTGATAGAACAGGGCCGGCAGGATTGGGTCCGAGAACAGGAAGAGGAGCAGGATTCTGTTCCGGTTACCCCGTACCCGGTTATATGAACCCCTATGGAGGAGTACGTGGAATTGGCGGTGGATGGGGAAGGGGTTACAGGCACTGGTATTGGGCCACCGGTTTAACAGGCTGGCAGAGGGCGGCCATGGGGTGGCCGGGAGCCTATTTCCAGGTACCTCCCTATCCATCCTATGATATAACACCAGACCAGGAACTGAAAGCTCTTCGTAATCAGGTAAAACTGATGGAGGAGGGCCTTGAAAAGGCACGACAGAGAATAAGTGAACTGGAGGAGAAAGAAGAGTAAGAAGCCACCTGCAATGCAGGTGGCTTTAGTGGCGTAGCCGCTGTCAACCAGGGCAAAGCCGGTGGCTTTATTTTCGTAGTTAGAGGATTTAGATTATGAAAATAGTTGTAACTTCAGAAGGAGAGACCCTCGATGACTCCATAGATCCCAGATTCGGACGTGCGGGAAAGTTTATACTCTACAATACCGAAACCAAAGAGGTACAGGCTGTAGACAACAGTGAAAGCCTTAATGCCGCTCACGGAGCAGGCATTAAGGCTGCAGAAACTGTAAGCAGGCTTGGTGTAGAAGTAGTGATAACGGGAAATTGCGGACCAAAGGCATTAAGTGCGCTTGAAGCAGCAGGAATAGTTGTTTATACAGGCGTAACCGGGACGGTTCGTAAGGCTATCGAAGCACTAGAAAGCGGGAGACTTTCTTCCGGGCACAGCGATGAGATAGAGGGTAGCAGGAGATGACCATCGCAGTAGCCTCCGGAAAGGGGGGAACGGGCAAGACCACAGTAGCAGTGAGTCTCGCACTGAGCCTGGAAGGTTCAGTAGTTCTAATGGACTGTGATGTGGAAGCTCCGAACTCTCATATTTTCTTGCATCCGATAATTGCCGGAGAAGAGAATGTGTATATTTCAGTACCCCGGATAGACGAGTCGAAGTGTAACGGATGTGGCGAATGCAGTGAAATATGTCAGTTTAATGCCATTGTTGTGCCTAAAAATAAACCACTTCTTTTCCTGGAACTCTGCCATGGCTGCGGGGGATGTGCAATGGTATGTCCCAAAGGTGCTATCTCGGAAGAGAAGCGGAAAATCGGAGTTGTAGAAGAAGGGTGGGGTATGGGAATCCATTCTATACACGGTAGCTTGAGCGTAGGAGAGCCCATATCCCCTCCCATCATAAAGAAAATAAAACAAAAACAGAACACCGGCGAAACTGTGATTATAGATTCACCGCCTGGAACTACCTGTCCTGCAGTAGAGAGTGTCAGAGGGAGTGATTATGCAATCCTTGTGGCAGAACCAACTCCTTTCGGACTGAATGATCTCATACTTTCTGTAGAAATGGTAAAAAAGCTGGCCATACCCTGTGGTGTTGTGCTTAACAGATGGGATGATGAGAGAACTATAATCGAGGATTACTGTCTAAATGAAGGCATTCCGATTTTTTTAAAAATCCCTGAAGATCGCAAAATTGCAGAAGCCTATTCCCGAGGGGTAGCTCTAATTGATGTAATTCCTGAGCTAACTACGGCTTTCAGAGAGCTGATAGGGCGAATTAAAAAAGAATTGAGCAGTCAGACTGGTAAAGTGGAGCCCTCATGCACGAACTTGTTGTAATAAGCGGAAAAGGCGGCACGGGAAAAACCAGTTTGCTCGCCTCAATCGCCGTTTTATCATCGAACGCGGTTATTGCCGATTGCGATGTTGATGCAGCAGACCTGCATCTCCTTCTGAAGCCTGATGTAAAGGAACACCACGAGTTTATAGGCGGACGGGTAGCTCAAATATTACAGTCAAAGTGCAGGGGATGCGGTGAGTGCCTTAAGCTTTGCCGTTTCGATGCAATTCGTGCATACAGAAACGGCAGAGGCGAGAGAGTTTTCTCTGTTGATCCTCTCTCCTGTGAGGGATGTTCTGTGTGTGTGAGATTCTGTCCGGCCTGTGCAGTAGATTTTAAGACGCGAACAAGTGGAGAGTGGTTTATATCCATGACAAGGTGTGGCCCCATGGTTCATGCAAAACTGGGTGTTGCTTCTTCTAACTCAGGGAAGCTCGTTTCGCTTGTGAGAAAGCGGTCTAGAGAGATAGCCGAGGAGAGTAATAGGGAGCTACTGCTGGCGGACGGCTCTCCCGGCATCGGTTGCCCTGTTATAGCATCGATTACCGGTTCAGATGCGGCTTTACTGGTGGGAGAACCGTCACTTTCGGGTTTGCACGATCTCAAGCGGGTACTTGACCTTACAATTCACTTTGGTATCCCTGCATTTGTATGTGTAAACAAGTGGGATATAAACAAAGAGCTATCCGAAGAAATCGAAGAACTTGCACTTTCGAAGGGTGCCTTTTTTGCGGGCAGGGTGAGGTACGACAGGGGAGTTACCGGTGCGCAACTTGAGGGCAAAACAGCGGTTGAAACCAATACTCCGGCATCGGAAGATATAAAGAAGATATGGGATTATATTAACACAAGATTGAAAGGAGGAAGATTATGCGCATAGCAGTACCTGTTGTAAACGGGAGGTTGTCTCCCCATTTCGGACACTGCCAGCATTTCGAACTGGCAGATGTGGATCCAAAAGAAAAAAAGATTCTCAGAAAGTATAGAATTACGGCTCCCGAACATCAGCCTGGATTGCTTCCCCGCTGGTTAAAAGAACAGGGAGCCCGGGTTATTATAGCAGGTGGGATGGGAGTTCGAGCGCGTAATTTATTTGCCCAAAATGGCATCGAGGTAGTAGTGGGCACACAAGGTTCGGATCCAGAAGAAATTGTTTTAAACTATATGAAGGGCACTCTTAAAGTAGGGGATAACATTTGTGATCATTAACTAAGCTGGCTTAAAAACCGGTTCTCCAGAGAAATCTACGGGAAAGATAAGCGAGACCAGAGTACCTCCATTTGTTTTTATTTCCATCTTTCCCTTAAGCTGCTCTATGAGGACGCGGATTAGATTTATTCCAAGAGAGTCTTCTTTCTCCTATTCATCTTTTTGGGAATGTCCGCTACCGTTATCGGAAATAGAGATTTGCACACTTTTTTTTCTACTGGATGAACGGAAATTTTCACTTCTCCCGAATCGCTTTTTTTAAAAGGCATGTTTTAAAATGTTGGTTATAACTTCGTTTGTTATTAATCCACAGGGTATAGCCTGATTTACGGGAAGATAGATGTGTTCGGTATCGTCGATAAGGGTAATAGTTTTTTTGTTTTGATATGTTGTAATAATATTCGATGCAAGTCGGAACAGATAACTGCCTATATCGATACTGCTTAAGATCTGGGAACTGTACAACTGTTCGTGAATCATGGCTATGGAGCGTATTCGAGTATGACTTTCTCTAAAGATATCGCCGGTAAGCTTATCCCCGGCATAGGTTGCCTGGAGTCTAAGCATGCTCGACATAAGCTGAAGATTATTTTTTATCCTGTGATGAACTTCCTTTAATAGAATCTCCTTCTCTTTAAGAGATTCTCTTATCTGTAATTCAGCTTCTGCCTGCTCATCCGTTTTTTTCCGGATATAGAGCGAGCCGTAAGAATTGCCGCCATACATGTAACCCATATAAAAAAATGGCCTAAAACAATTGTCCTTAAATGCATCCTGCTTGCCTGAGAGATGGGCTCCATGGGTATGTCTATGGATATCCCACCCTTAATATCTCCTACTTTATAACCGTGCCGGGCATGGCACCGAAGGCATTCTTCTTCTATTCGCAGTGGCTTTTAAAAAGCGAAGATACCGCTTTCCGTCTATATCTGTGA
Organism: Spirochaetota bacterium; assembly: GCA_003645645.1. Lineage (GTDB taxonomy): Bacteria > Spirochaetota > Spirochaetia > SPDA01 > B32-G16 > B32-G16. Next base: position 6,093 of record QNBH01000197.1, read on the forward strand.
TTTCGCTTACCTCCTCAACGCCTTCGAAGATACTTTCTAAGGCCTCCCTTTCCCATGGATCAGGAGCGTTAACCGGATTTATAGGGGTAGGGGTTTGGTTGCAAATCCTCTCCTGTTTCAACATAGGTTCCCCCGTGGCTGGCAGACCATTTTCTGTAGATGACATCTCTCAAGTAGGCGGGGCGAGCCTGACCGAGGGCTATCTTAAGGGATTCTCTTTTTTGTACATAGAGACTTATGCTCAGAGTAAGGAGAAGCAGTATTGTCCATACTACTGAAGATATTAAGATGAAAGTTTTAACCTGGAAAGGCTTTCTTCCCTCCGAGGCAGCCGTATAATTTGATTGCAATTCTTATCCTTAAAATATGCTAAAAAAACTGCTAATGATTATTATAATACTAAATTAAACTATATCAACTAGTATTGTATAAATAAATAAAAAATGTGGAAAGCTTAAAAAAAGTACTACATGCCAATTCGTTTACACTATTTCTTGCAGCTTCTTTTGTTCTGTTCGTGGTACCCTTCTCTCTTTTTTCGGAGGGAGTAAGGGAAGAGGGTGCACTGCAAATGGAGCTTATGAAGGCCTTCAAGGACAACTATCTCTCCTGCCACGGCAGTGAACCCCAGTATCCTCTTCTAGGTACAAAACTCGCATACGAACATTCCGGTCATTATCTGGGTTTCGAGAAACATGCTCAAAACTCATACTACGCAAATGGTAGGGGATGTCAGCAGTGCCACACGAACGAGAGATTCATAGAGTACGTTTCAACGGGTTCTGTTGACGCTGAGTCATATGTAGCCAATCCCTCTCAGCCGGGTTGTTATACCTGCCATGCGCCACACGAAAGGGGAGACTTCTCTCTTAGAACAACAGCAACAGTAATTCTTGTTGATGGCACTACCTTCGACAAAGGGGCTGGTAACCTGTGTGCAAATTGCCATCAAGCACGCAGTAGAGCAACCGATCTGGTAAAACCAACACCTGCCAACAGGATAGCTCCATACTGGGGTCCCCATCACGGTCCTGAAGCCGATCTTCTGCTGGGTACCAACGGGTATGAATATCCTGGAAAGAGCTACTCAAGCACACCCCACGGTAGAATCATTGCAGACAGTTGTGTAACCTGTCACATGACCTTACCCGAGGGAAGGTACTCTTTAAGTCCCGAGGTAGGAG
>QNBH01000198.1 GCA_003645645.1 Spirochaetota bacterium
GCAAATGTTTTCTATTATATTGATCGGCGGTACAGGTTTTATTTTCCTTTTCTTATATGACCTCTGCCAGAAATATAAGCAGAAAACTTTTGCTCTAATCTTTTCAATTATCGGTTATACTGCTATTTTTTCTTCAATGCTTTTTCTCCTTTTCTCCTTTAAACCGAAGTTTGAGCCGATGTTCTCTTTTATTCTGAAAGCAGTAATGGCAGTAATTTTCTTTCTTCTGCTCTTGTATTCGTTATTTTTTGAGATTCCTCTAAAAAATACTATCGTAGGGAGAAAAATAAGAATTGCACGCTCAGAAGGAACATATGGTATAGTGAGACACCCGGGTTTTCTCTGGTTTTTTTTTCTTAATCTTTCACTCATTTTAATATACAGAGAGATTCATTTTACCATCATTTCCGCCTCATTGGTTACAATGGATTTTTTACTCGTACTCATAGAAGATCATTTTATCTTTCCCCATATTTTCAGTAACTATAAGGATTACAAGAAAGAAGTGCCCTTTCTGATCCCCAGGATGAGAAGAAGCAGTTAGCGGGAGATAGTAGATGAAGAGCTCGAAAAATAAAGTGCTGATCACCGATGATGATAAGGCCGTACAGAAGACTTTTAGCATTGGCCTTGAGAAAGCTGGCTTTGAGGTAAAGGTAGCCGGCACCGGTAAAGAGGCTTTAGATATTCTTAGAGGAAATTACTTTGCTCCGGACTGTATAATGCTGGATATAAGAATGCCTGAGATGACCGGATTGGAAGCCCTTCCCATATTAAGAGAGAAGTTCCCCCTTATACCGGTAATAATGCTCACAGCTCTTACCGATCTGGAAATTGCAGTTGATACCATGCGCAAGGGAGCCTTCGACTATCTTACCAAGCCGGTAAGAATGATAGAGCTTGTTGAAACTATAAAAAAAGCGATTCGATACAGATGGACTTTGCTCGAAAACGAAAGGCTTATGCAGGAGAACAGGGAGTACCAGAGATCCCTGGAAAAGAAGGTAGAAGAGCGCACCAGGGAGTTATTTCTTGCCTATGAGAAACTCAAGACAACCAACCTTGAAACGGTTAAGGTGCTTGCAGAGACCATAGAGGCAAAAGACCCTTACACGAGGGGCCACTGCCAGAGAGTTCGGCTCATTTCCAGAGAAATTGCTGTAAATCTCGATATTGAGAAGGAAAAAATAGAGCTTCTTGAATACAGTGCACTGTTACACGATATTGGAAAAATAGGAATCCCTGAGGCAATCCTCAACAAGGATGGTTCTTTGAGCGAGGAGGAGAGGAATATTTTCAGGATGCATCCAGTGATAGGAGAACGTATTCTCAATAATGTGGAGTTTTTCAAACCCTGCCTGCCGGTTATAAGAAATCACCATGAGTGGTTTAATGGATCAGGATATCCAGACCAACTTGAGGGGGAAAAGATCCATCTACTGGCGCGTATTGTCGCTGTTGCAGATGCCTTTGATGCAATGACATCCACAAGACCCTACAGAATGGCTCTCTCAAAGGAAAAGGCAATCGATGAGCTGGCTCGATACAGGGAGACTCAGTTTGATCCGCAACTGGTTGATATTTTTATCGAGAACGAGATTTATTCTATCCTGTCTGAGTACTGATAAAATCGAGATGCTTAAGCCCCAATACCCCGTTGTACATTAACATCCATGTGTTAATCTCCTCTTGCGTGTTGAATACTATATAGCTTTTAATATATTATATATTTGATATAGGCTTGTTAATATAATAATTTCAGGAGGCAGTTAAGATGAAAGAGGTAATGGCGACCGTTGCGGATTTGATGGCACTTTCAGCCAGAACTGCACCAAAAGCGGCTGGTAAAGATTTTGTTGAGATTAAGGTGATAAAGAAAGGAGATGAGCTGGATAAACTTGCCGATGATATGATTAAATACGGAGAGGAGAGCGGAAAGAAGAACTTTGACAGGGATGCGGATAATGTACGTAATTCCGATGTCGTTGTTCTCATCGCGTTGAATAAACCCAAAACTACAGGCCTTAATTGCGGAGCCTGCGGGTATCCCAAATGCTCGGAGCTGGAGAAGTCCTTCAAAGAAGGTTCTGAGTTTGATGGCCCTGCCTGTGCATGGAGGGTGATTGATCTGGGTATTGCCATAGGCTCTGCTGTTAAAACTGCGAGCATACTGAATGCGGATAACCGTATTATGTACAGAATAGGAGTGTCTGCAAAACGAATGAAGCTGGTAGAGGGGCAGGTTGTAGTAGGTATTCCTATTTCTGCCACCGGAAAGAGTATATACTTTGACAGAAAATCATAGATTTAAAAAGGTATTGCATTTTTATCTTTACATTTATATTCTATAAGTACTTGCACTTAATAACTTAAGCGCTGGTGGACGTTGTCCCCCTGACGGCAGGTAAAAGAACCGGTAGGAGGGAGAATTGCCATGTTTTCTCTGGGTAAACATATTATAGCTGATTTTTATGAGTGCAACCAGGAATTATTAAACAATTCTTTCCTTCTACAGGAAAAACTATCCGAAGCTGCTGGTAAATCAGGTGCAACGGTAATACGCTCTGTCTTTCATAATTTTACACCTCAGGGAGTCTCGGGTGTGGTGGTAATAGCTGAATCGCATATATGCATTCATACCTGGCCTGAGTTCCGTTATGCTGCGGTGGATATCTTTACATGTGGCGATAAAATGGATAATTATATGGCTCTGGATCTTATACGTGATATTCTTCAAGCAGGAATCTACAATGTGTTTGAATTAAAAAGAGGAAACTTTCCAAAGAAAAACAGGGGAATGGCATTAAAAGATGAATAGAGCAGAGTTTGATCTCGATCAACTTTTAAGAATTGCCGGGGAGTATCAGGGGTATAAGATAAATATAGTTGATTTAAGAAGATTCCTGGCTTTATTATTGGATGAACAACCAATAGACCTTTGGGATTACACCAGGAAGTCGGACTTATACATCAGGACAATACTTTCCCTGCTTTATGCGCTTGAGAGAGAGAAATTTCTTTATATAGATGGGGCAGGTATGATGAGCCTTGCTCAAAGGGGAGGCTCTCTTGCAGACTTTCTGGGCATACGAAAGACAGCTAAGCCTTTCATAGAAAAAAAGCAGTGGTACGGATGGGAATTAACACCGGAGTATAAAGAAATACTTGAAATCATAAAAGAGCTTTATAAACGGGTAAATCCACAGTATCAGTATGATCAGGCTCCTCTTGTTCCTGAAGCCGCTGTATATAAAGTTGCTTATGGAATTGAGAAAGGAGATTTTACCGGTAAGGATGTGGTGTGCATCGGAGATGATGATCTTACTTCCGTTATACTTGCTTTAAGCGGATTACCTGGAAATGTTCTTGCTCTGGATATAGATAAATACCTGCTCGAAACAATAGAAGAGTATTCAGAGAAGAACCGGCTCAGGATAGATACGCGGGAGCACGATCTATGCAAACCCGTTCCTGAGAATTTAAAAGGAAGGTTCGATGTTTTTATTACCGAACCACCAGATACAGTTACAGGCATCTCGCTGTTTGTATCAAGGGGGGTGGAATTGCTAAAAGAGAGTCCGGGTATGATTGGTTACTGCGGTATTTCTCTGATCGCCTGTCCTCCGCAGGGGCTTTTAGAGATACAGAAAAATCTTACAAATATGGGTTTGTTGATTACTGATAGAATACCAAAATACAGCGACTACCCTCCTCACCGTACAGAGCTCAAGCACGTGGAGGTACCCGATTGTTACGATGATTTTTATCCGCCAGAGAAAGTATGGTATGTCTCCGATCTGGTAAGAGTTAAAACTGCTATCGGAGCAAAACGTATGTTCGAAATATTCGACGGTGATATAGCAGATTATAATAGTGATGCAGAGAGGTTTGCGTAAGCTATCAACTTAACTCGTATTCCACCTCGTCGTTTTTCATTTTAAGGCGAATCTTCTTTGTTCCTGGCGAAGAGTAGGCTTCAAAAGCTGCGTCTTCTATATACCTTATACAGGTTGCCTCCACACCCCGTGCCCCCGTTTCTCTGGTAATACTTTTTTTAATTATGTGCCTCACCACTTCCTCATCTATTTCAAACTGTATATCGTGAAGACCGAACTCATAAGCCCATCTTTTAGAAACCTTTTCCTTTAGAATTTGGGTAAGCTCATTCTCCCCAAGAGCGTGAAAAGGAATGATGCGGTCAAATCTTCCTATCAATTCTGGTAAGAAACCGAATTGCTGGAAATTACGTACCGGTTCAACCTCCTCATCCGAATAATCCACAGCAATGGCATCGATGCCTTTCTCCAGCGGAGTTCGGCCAAATCCGATGTACTCGCCCTTAAGCCTCCCTATATGCCCTTTAAGGCCGGAGAATGCACCACAAGCTATAAAGGAAATATTTTCGGTAGAAATAACAGTTCTGGGCGCGTAGTCGGAGTGTGAAAGCTCTACAGGAACCGGCACATCGGAGGATTCTAAAAGTTTGAGCAGCTCTCTCTGTACTCCCAGGCCTGATACATCCTTTGTGGTCCCCGCTCCTGCAAAAACCGCTCTGTTATGAGAAGAGGCAAGTTTATCAAACTCATCAAGACAGACGATCCCAATGGCGGCAAGTGATGGATCCATATCCGCAGCATAGAGGAGTCTGGTCAGTACAGAGTTTACATCCTGTCCCACATACCCTGTTTCGGAATACCCCGTCATATCCACAATCACATGTGGAAGTTTTATTACCTTCTGGAAAAGAAGCTCCACCAGGTAAGTCTTTCCGCAACCGGTTGGCCCGACAAAGAGGATATTATTCTTTTTTGGCAGAAGCCGGGGGTCTATCCTGTGCAGATACAACTTTTTAAGTCTTGAAATATGTCTGAATGCAAACAGGCAGGTTGCCTTTACCGCATTGTCCTGGCCTACGTAGCCCTCCTGACGAAGTGATTCTACCATCTGTCTGGGAGTGGAAACGTAGAGATTTGCCAGAAAATGCTGAAGGCGCCTGTATTCATCATCCGGTTTTGGAGTTTGTTTCAGTAAAAGCATTTAACTCCTTTTTTACAGAACTTGCAACAATATGCTATACCCTTTGTGCGATCTACCCTTTATGTTACGAAACTAGCCTGTTTGATTCAAGATATACATACTAGCGTTGCTTAATCATCTGATCCCAGTTAATCTATAATCATGCAGGATCCCCTCATTCTTTCTCTATATCCGGTATTTGAAGAAGCTCAGAGTATAAAAATTGGCAGCAGGACTAAACTTGTAATTTTCAGCGATCTTCATATTGGAGATCATACAAAAAAGGACGATTTTCTTAAAAACTCATCTCTCTTCATGTATGTTCTTCAGAATTATTATTTTAAACAGGGGTTCCACCTTGTTTTAAACGGTGACATAGAAGAATTACACAGATTTACCATGCAGGAGATAGAGAGGGGATGGCAGAAGCTTTACGAGCTATTTGACTGTTTTGCTCGAAGTAAAAGGCTTTACAAAACCTTAGGAAATCATGATATTGTTCTTCCCCTTCATGAGGAGTATCCACTTAAAAAGCAATTATATGAGGCAATTAAGTTTTATTATGATGATAATACGTTATTTGTATTTCACGGTCATCAGGCTTCCGGATTTCAAACCAAATTCAACATGCTGGGTGGATTGCTAGTACGCTATATTGCCAGACCGCTTAATATCAGGAGCTATTCGGTTTCACATAACAAGACCAGGCAATACAGGGTGGAACGAAGAGTTTTTACTTTTTCTCATGACAACGGGCTCGTATCCATTCTGGGACATACACACAGGCCGCTTTTCGAATCACTATCGAAGGTAGATTTCTTACGTTTTAAAATAGAGAAACTCTGCAGGGAATATACCGAGTCGGGTAAACGAAGGAAAAAGAAAATAACCGAAGAAATAAACCATTATAAAAATGAGCTCAAGCGTGCTAACCAGAAAAACCACAGAGGGTACATTCAGAGAAGCACCTATGCACCGCAGATGCATATTCCCTGTCTCTTTAACTCAGGCTGTGGAATAGGTAAGAGAGGCATAACCGCCATAGAAATAGAAGACGGTGATATTGCCCTGGTTTACTGGTTCGATCTAGATCGAACCAGTAAGTATTTTAACTATTATGACCGGGAACCGGAACAATTGGATGACAGTAGTTACTACCGAGTAGTGTTAAACAGAGACAACCTCAACTATATTTTTACCCGTATAAGACTGCTTTCAGATTAGATTGCATCGTATACTTTAAGAATCTCCTTAGCATGTTTTACCGCTTCTCCTGCCTCCTCCGGTGAAAGTATCTCCATCTCATATTCCGATTTTGTGTAAATTTTGAATAAAGCATTAAAGTGATCACCTATCTTCTCACCAAAATATCTTCTTGCAAGAGGTAGCAGTACTGCCACTTTGCTGGAATACCCCTCACCCTTCATAGCCAGAGATGCCTGAATGGCATGCTTTGACGGAATAAAGCATAAATCGGTTATACCCGAATGGTACCCTTTTCTTAGAAGTTCTTCCGCCATAGAAACCTTCCTTGATTCGAACTGGCGGGATTTAGCAAAGAAATCGGAATACTTTTTTTCTGGAGGTTCCGGATTTACAGAGAGATCGGTATCCCCCCAGAGTACCATACCCTCTCTTTTCACAGCAGTGTAGAGGGGATTCTTTTCTTTTAGGAAATCTTCGAGCGAGGATATAACTGTTGTGATATCTCTCTCCCAATTGTATTTTTCCTTCACACTGGAAGTAATTTGGTTAACGAATTCTTTAGTTTTTTTATCTGCCTTTTCGAATAGAGCGAAAATGTCTATATCGGAATGTTTGCTTGCAGTTCCTTTAGCCCAGGAACCGTAGAGGATAATTGCTTTGAGATTATTTCCGCACTTTTTAATAAGTCTTTTCTGTATGTCTTTAACGATGGAGGAGATATTCTTTTCCAAAACGGTTTTTTTATACTTGAATAGGCGGCTTTTTGCAAGAGCATGATCGGAGGAGAAGAGATCGCGTTCTTCGATCCCATTGATATAGGTGGTGAATAATTTCTGCATATTTTCTATATTGATTTTTTTTCTTCAGATATACTAGTAATGGAGGATTTGTCTATGGTTAAAGGAGAAGATTCTTTTGAGTAGTAAATATTCGGTGAACCCGTCAAAACCAAATAAGCTATCATGAGCAGAGAAACTGTTTAAAATTCTCTTTTATAGGGTAGAGGTAAATGTCCTTTTTAGGCAAGCTCAATTTTCTTCCCCAA
>QNBH01000199.1 GCA_003645645.1 Spirochaetota bacterium
TGTTGATACAAGGATTAAGATTATTGAACTTCTCAAATCAAGTGGCCCTATGGGGTCCAAGAAGATTTCAGAACTTCTTGGGATAACAACAGCTGCAGTTTCACAACATTTAAAGGTTCTAAAGCATGCAAGGCTTGTAAGGAGTGAGCGGAAAGGTTACTGGGTACCCTACGCAATCGATGAGGATACTCTCGAAAATTGCAGGGTTTTGTTGAATAAGATTTGTAAATGCGGATGTAAAGATACAGCAGGACCTGGAGAAGAAGAGCCTGAAGAGGGGAACCTGGAATCGCTTAGAGAGTACGAAAGGGAGCTTGCAAGAGAGCTTAAGCTGGTGCGTCAGAGGATTGAAAAGATGGAGGGAAGGAAGAGGTAAAAGAGAGTAATTTTTTTTTGAATAACATTAAAGCAGTTACTAAAATAGTTAATATCTTAAGGCCTTTCTATTATAGAGAGGTTTAAATCCATCTGGAGAGGAGGTGATAGAAATGGCTAGGCAGGTATGCGATTGCGGCTGCAAGGGCAACGCATCAAAAGAAACCAGAACGACCAAAAAGCAGGAGCTCCGGGAAAGGAGCCAGGTCGTTCGAAAAGAAGGTGGGGGTGTAATTCAGCCCTGCCTCAATTTTTCAATAATTTTGGAGGTGTATAAAAATGGGCTTACGGAGTACAACTTCGGAAAATGCCGTTGAAGTGGCGAATATAGCAATCCAGGTTATGGGGGACCATGGATACTGCCGTGATTATATCGTGGAGCGGCTTTACCGGGATTCTCGTGGGTTGACTCTTCACTTCAAAACATCAGGGTGGCTCAGGCAGGATATAGAAAAAAGAATTAGCGGGAGTTAGAGAGTATGCTTTCTCTCCCTTCAACCGTGCCATATTAAACTTTCAGGGGGAGATGCTCCTCTTGTTTTCTTTCATTCTATGCTTTTAAGACACCGAGTCGCGTTATTTTAGAAAATTTTTTAGTTGTCTGCGGCTATGCCGCGCTGGAGATTTTACCATTTTATAACTTCCTCTTGTTCTGTTTACACCGCCGTTTTTTTAAGCTTAAAAATGAGGGGTTGTGGGATTAGAGCATATCTGCCACAATTACCGGAGAGGAGAAAAGATGATAGGAGCAATTGCAGGAGACATTATAGGCTCGGTTTATGAGCACAGGCAAATAAAGACTAAAAACTTTCCTCTCTTTAAACCTCACTGCAGTTTCACAGACGATACCGTTCTCACCGTGGCCATAGCCGAGGCTATCCTTACGGGACGCTCCTATCTGGAGTCGGTCAGAGAAATCGGTCGTCGTTATCCCAATTCAGGTTACGGAGGCTCCTTTATTCGGTGGCTCTACTCCCACGACTCCAGACCTTACAACAGTTGGGGAAACGGCTCGGCCATGCGTGTCAGTCCAGTGGGTTTCGCTTTTAGAAGCGAAGAGGAGGTGCTTCTGGAGGCGAAGAAGACTGCCGAGATCACTCACAACCACCCTGAAGGGGTCAAAGGAGCCCAGGCCACGGCTCTCGCAGTGTTCATGGGGCTTAAAGGAAACCGAAAAGAGCACATCAAAGAACGAATAATAGAGCAGTTCGGCTATAATTTAAACCGTAGCGTTAACGACATCCGTCCGTATTACTCCTTCGATGTCTCTTGCCAGGGCACGGTGCCTGAAGCCATCGTAGCGTTTCTGGATTCCGAGTCTTATGAAGATGCAGTGCGAAACGCAATTTCACTCGGAGGGGACAGCGATACCCTTGCATGCATCACAGGCGGAATTGCAGAGGCCTTCTACGGAGGTATCCCCGAGGAGATTCGCATAAAGGTGAGGGAGTATCTTACACCGGACCTGTGGGAAATTACCGAGGAATTCTGTGGAAAATACAGCTAGGAAACCAGATAAAGCACCATCTGAATGTTAGTATCGTCCCCCTGCAAGTTGAAATCCCATTCTCTTCTTTGTCTGCCCAACAGGGAAGGCTCTACCTGTACCAGCCCTGCCGGAGTGGTGTCGTCGATAGCTGGATCTAATATCGAATATTCTTAAATATTTTTACTACGAAAGAAGGCCACCACCTATGGTGGCGGCCCACCGGTCGAAAGACCGGTGGAGAGACGGGCTTACGCCATTCTACCTTCTTTCGGAGCATACAACCACCTAGGTAATTTCCGCAAAGCAGAAATTACTTAGCCCTTGCAGGGCTTGCCCTGTGGAATAATCGCCTCCTGCGATTAAGCTAAAGCTTATTCCACAGGGCTTGCAAAGCCTTAGGCTTTGCCGGTGGTTGTTTACCAGGTTGACAAAGAATATGTTTTGTACTACATTTGTTGTACAAAATAAAAGTGTTAAAACTAACAGGGGATTGTATGAAAAGGATGAATGTATCCGAAGTTAGACGGCTGCTTCCAATTATCTTGAATGAGATACAAAAAACAGGTGAATCTGTAATTGTATCACGATACGGGCGGCCGGTTGCCCGGATAACTCCATATCGAAGCAAAGGAAGTAAAGAAGAGAGGTATTCACTGCGAAGCTTACCTGTTCGCATATCAGAAGATTTTGATGAGCCTCTGGAAGATATATGGGAAGCATTGAAACATTAATAGTATTGGATACTCAAATCTGGATATGGTGGCTTCACGATCCTTCCAAGCTTACAAAAAAAGCATTGCAGGCAATAGAAGCTGCAGAAGCAAATGGAGGAATCAGGGTTTCAACAATTTCTGTATGGGAGATAGCTGTAAAAAATGAGCTTGGAAAACTTGAGCTACCTCTTGAAATACATGAATGGTTTCAACGGGCATCTGTATATCCGGGCATGGTTATAGAGCCTATTTCTGCAGAAGATGCTATTGAGAGTACCAGGCTTCCAGGTAATTTTCATAGAGATCCTGCTGATAGAATAATAACTGCAATGGCAAGACGTTATGGTGTTCCTCTTATTACTTCAGACTTGAAAATTAGAAAGTATAGCCACGTGCAGACAATATGGTAAGTGATTTTTAAGCTTGTTGCTGCATACAAGTGTTGCCATTCGAATCTCAACTTTTTAGCCGATTTTCTTCTTACCCCCGGTACAAGGCGCATTCCAAGAAGCACCCGGTTTCCCAGCCTGGTACTGACCCTCTTTCCAGGAGTTGCCTGGAAAGAGTCGGCCTTAAGAAGCTTAATACCGACCTTTCGGATGTGTTCCGCCAGCGCCTCTTCAAATCATGGCCGGAGGCGTTGCCATTTCCAGGTCGCAGAGTATCTAACAAATTTTTTAGCATCCAAGACCAGGGTTGCACAGAGAGTTGCTGGGTGGGATCTCGACTCCCGCAGAGGCTGGGGTACCGATCCTCTTTACATGGTTGCACCGAGAGTTGCTGGGTGGGATCTCGACTCCTGGTAAGAATGCAAAGTCAGGCAGACTACTCAACATTTGCCAATTTGGGGTTATTACCGAAACAGAGCACCTTATGGCCGGACATTATTTGCAATGAAACCCTCGTGCCAACCGGGTAGTTTCGTGTGTGATGCTGCAAGCTCCAAATGGCAGCTCCTGAGGGTAGACGTACCCGGTATAGATAATGCATTCCCCGAAAAAAGCGGCCCACGACTTCGCCTATACCGTTAATCGCAGGTTTGATATCGAAGTAGTCTGGGCGCAGCATGACCTTCACAACCGTGCCACGAGGAAACTTCCCGTAAAGTGGTAATTTCCCAATTTCAGTAACAACTGACCCCTATTCGGTTTTCCCATCCAGGAAATCGGTTGTGCCTATGAACCGGGCTACAAATGTAGTAGCCGGTGTATGGAAAATAGCCTCTGGTGTATCAAGTTGTTCCAGCTTCCCACTGTTCATTACTCCAACGCGGTCGCCCATGAACAACGCCTCTTCCTGGTCATGTGTGACAAAAATAACGGTAGCACCGGCGCAGGCAAGTATGCCCTTGACCTCGCTTCTTATACGGGTCCTCAGGTCTGCGTCCAGATTGGAAAAGGGTTCATCCAGGAGCAGTACTTCCGGGCCAGGAGCCAGCGCCCGGGCGATAGCCACACGTTGTTGTTCCCCTCCGGAAAGTTCGTGAGGCATCCGTGAGTTATAGTTTTTCATCCTCACCAGGGACAACATTTCTTCCACGCGTTCCTTTCGATCGGTGCCCCGAATCAGGCCGTAGGCGATATTATCACCGACATTGAGGTGGGGGAAGAGAGCATAGTCCTGAAAGACGATGCCCACTTTTCGTCTTTCAGGGAAAACAAAGAGACCAGGGGCTGCAACCGTTTTTCCTCCTACCTCCACAACCCCCCCGTTAGGCCTTTCAAACCCGGCAATGAGTCTCAGCAGTGTGGTCTTGCCACAGCCGCTGGGACCAAGGAGAGCAAGAAAACTCCCTTCTTCCACTTCCAGGTTTATCCCGCTGAGTGCCGCAGTAGTTCCATAGCTCCTGCTTAACTCTTTACAGCGGACTGCAATTCGGCTCATGTCCTTTCCCTCCCCTCTTGCCTCTCCCTGATAACCAGTAGAGCCATCGGTATCGAAGAGAGAATAATCAGCAGTAGGGCCGGCACGGCAGCGCGGGCAAAGAAGGCTTCAGAGGTAGCCGACCATACCGATGTGGCCAGCGTTCTGAAGCCGATCGGGCTCGGCAGGAGGGTTGCCGGTAACTCCTTCATGGTGGTAAGAAATACCATTGCCGCTCCGGTAAATACACCTGGCCTGACCAGGGGAAGAGTTACGGTGAGCAGAGTCTGCCGTGCATTTCGGCCAAGGCTGTGGGCAGCCTCCTCGATACGAGGATTTATCTGAAGCAACGACAACCGTGCAGGGCCTACTGCCTGGGGTAAAAACAGAATCAAGTAGGCAAAAAGAAGAATAGCCAATGTCTGATAGATGGCTGTGGCATAATTGGCGCTAAAGAAAACCAGTGCCAGAGCAATGACTATTCCCGGCAGTGCAGAGCCTAAATAAGTGGCTCTATCAAGCAATCTTCCCACAAGTCCTGAGTAACGGACAGCCAGGAAAGCTACCGGCAAAGCTGCCAATGGGATGATTATTGCAGCCAGCCCGGAAACGTATACTGAATTGAGGGCGTAGTTCCATGCCAAAATGAGCGGCTCCCCGGCGGAAATGCCACGGATAGCCCAGTAGCCGAGAATCGACATCGGCATAATCAAGGTGATCAGAACAACGGAAGAACAGAAGCCCAGGGCAAGCCAGCGCCATCGTCCCAATCGTATTTGCATCGGCGGACGGAAGACACCGCCTGTGCTTCTATGGTACCGGCCCCGGCCACGGGTGCGAGCCTCAACCAGTAAGATAAAAACCGACAACACCACCAGTACCAGTGAGAGGGCAGCGGCCCCCATCCGGTCAAAGGATGTCCGGTACTGCAGGTAAATAGCCCAGGTGAAGGTCTCGTAACGCATAAGAGATACAGCACCGAAATCTCTGATTGTATAGAGCGAGACCAGCAGAGCGCCGGCGGCTATGGCCGGGCGAAGCTGTGGTAATGTAATACGGAGAAAAGTCGCCCATGAACCATGCCCCAGGCTGCGAGAGGTTTCCTCCAGGGATGGGTGAATACCGCGAAGTGATGCCTGAAGAGCCAGTAAAAGGTAAGAATAGCTTACAACCGTAATGGTGAGCAAAGCACCGGAGAAACCGTAAATTTCGGGTAACCGTTCCAGGCCGAAGGCTCCGGCCAGTAATTGCTTAAGCATTCCTCTCGGACTCAGTGCAGCTATGATGATAAAACCGGCTACATAGCTGGGGATTACCAGGGGCAGGGTTGTAATTACCGACCATAGTCGACGCAGCGGAAGGTCGGTCCGTGTAGTGAGCCAGGCAAGTGGCAGTGATATGGCCAGAGAGAAGGCAGTTACCCCTGTCATTAGTATTACTGTCCGTCCCAGAATAGCCAGGGTACGAATGCGGAATAACAGCGCCCATATCTCTGTTCCTGCCCCCAGTGCCCGCAACACCAGGTAGACCTGGGGTAATAGTATTGCCAGGGATACAAGGAGAACAGGCATCCATATAACTGCAGGAGGCAGTGAGTCATGAGCCCCCCAACCGATACTGACCGATTTAGCCTTTAGCCTTGAGGCTTCGCCCCTCATTACTACCATATAAGGGAAACACTCCCGTTTCCCTTATATGGGCAAGTGTCGCTTCAAGATCCGACATATCGCTCATGGCAATTTCGGGGCTGTTGATTTCCTTAACAGGTGTGAGCAGATGGTGTGTCTTTACTCCTTCAATCACGGGATATTCGAAGGTCTGTCCGGCAAAATACTGCTGAGCCACCTTAGAGAGCATAAACTTAATAAAACGCTCGGCTGTTTCTTTGTTCCGGGATGTATTCAGTATACCGGCACCCGATACCAGGATTACCGCACCGGGTCCTCCGCCTCTGGGGTGATAGTTACGAGCGGCGAACGATTCACCCTCTTCGGCAATAAATCGATACAGGTAGTAGTGGTTGACAAAGCCCACATCGATCTCACTTGCACCAACTGCGGCAACGATGGGGGTATTCTTGGGATACAATTTCGGCTGGTTCGCCTGGATGCCCATAATCCACTCACTGGTCTTCTCCTCTCCCCACAAAACTTGCATAGAGGTAACCATTGCCTGGAAGGAGGCATTGGTCGGTGCCCAGCCTATGCGATCTCTCCATTCAGGGTCGGTAAAATCCCATATATCATCCGGGAGGTCGGCTTCATTGAATCTTTCAGTGTTGTATACAACCACACGGGCTCGTCCCGAGATTCCGACCCACTTGCCCGTCTGGGAACGGAAACGTGGTTCTACCTGGTTGAGGATACTTTCCGGAATCCGCGTAAAAAGTTGCTCAACCGCTCCGAGTACACCTGGATCCTGAGCGTAAAAAACATCTGCGGGGCTGTTACGGCCTTCCTCGAGTATGGTAGCAGCTATCTCTGATGTGCTGCCGTAACGCACTCGAACCTCTATGCCGGTTGCGCCGGAAAACTGGTCAATAATCGGGCCAACAAGCTCTTCGCTCCTGCCCGAATATATGGTTAAATTTTCCTTTTCCGGTGCAGGCTCTTCTCTCTTGCCGCCGGCAAGGACCATGGAAGCTGCCAGCATCAAGCCGGCCAGGGTAATAATAAATTTGTGTTTGTTCATTTATCCCTCCTGTTTAATAGAGTTTGTCGATGAATGTGCATATAGAAAGACTCATCAATAATAAGTTAATGCTAACTAATATAA
>QNBH01000200.1 GCA_003645645.1 Spirochaetota bacterium
CTCCATAGGTGAAACAATTTCTGTTACTCTCACTCCGAAGTTTTCATCAATTACCACTACCTCACCTTTAGCAATTAGTTTGTGGTTCACAAGAATATCAACTGGCTCACCGGCCAGTTTATCCAGCTCAATGATAGTCCCTTCTCCCATTCCAAGAATTTCCCTGATCGGCTTTTTGGTTCTACCCAGCTCTACGGTGAGTTCCATGAAAACATCCATGAGCAGGCTTATATTTCCTTGTTCAGCGGATATTTGCTGTTGTTGATTAAACTGTGGAAATTGCACGGATTGCACATTGGGCGGTGCTTGCCCTTGTCCGAATAAAGGAGGACTCTGCTGGGGGCTAAAACCCTGCTGTTGTGTTGGCTGACTCTGTGGCCCCATCCCTGGTGCACCTGCCGCAGGCTGCTGGGTACCTTTGCTCTGTTGTCGAGCCTGTCCCGTTGTCTGTACAAGATTTGATGCAATCTCTTTTACAATAGAAAGTTCTAGTATTTCATGAATCTGTTCGGGCGTTTCTCCCTCAATATTTAACGGGTAGGTTAATTTTACAAAGGGTTCGGGAGGGAGAGGAATGGAATCTTTCGAAGTCCTCTCGCTTTCTCCTGTTGAAGGCATAATAGTTTTACCCGTTCTATCTCCTATTGCAGTCAAAATGACTCCCGTAATGGTGGAAAAAGACTCCTTAAGAGCTTCCAGAGTCATATCATCCAACTCTACCTGCTCCTGCCCCACAATAAGTCCTGCAAGTTTTGTAGCCAGTTCGGTAGAAAGAACATACATGTGAGAACCGCTGAAACCTTCGCTGAAAGGTATGTTTACATACACAACTTCTTCCGTTAGAGAACCGGTAAACTCATCGGTACTTACGACATCGAGTTTGGGTACACCAATTCTGACCTGCTTCTCTCCTGTGAGACCGGAGAGATTGGAAGACTGTGCTCCCGATGTACTCCTTATTAGATCGAGAAAAGCTTTTTTCTCATCCTCCGATAGCTCCGAGCTGTCCATGTCTGAACTAAAGTCCGGACTAACTCCGCCCTGCAAAAGGGCATCAATTTCGTCTTGAGAAAGAGATCCGTCGCTCATAAATTACCCCTCTTCTTCTGCTGCAAGTTCTTCAAACTCGTCGGTTTCCATTTCTTCAAGTTTTTCTATTATTTGAACTGCAAGCTTATTTTTAACAATTCCGGGCCTGCAGTAAAACTTTGCTCGGTTCCCAACCTTAAGGATCATCGGATCCCCGACCCGGGTGTTCGTTAACCTTATAATGTCACCGGCTTTCAATGAAAGCACATCCCTGACTTTTAGCTCGATATTCCCTATTTCCGCCGCCAGAGCTACCTCTACAGTTGCTAAGCGCTCCCGTAAAATATTGAGATTCTCTGTAGTTGCGCCCCTGCGTACCGATGAGTACCAGTACTGTGCTGAAAGCTTGGAAATTATCGGCTCTATGGTCAGGTAGGGAATGCAGAAGTTCATCATCCCTTCTATTTCCCCCACCTTGGTTTCCAGAGTTACAAGCACTACCATCTCTGTGGGTGGTACTATTTGGGCAAACTGAGGGTTTGTCTCGATTTGTCCCAGTCTGGGTCTCAAATCAATTACCTGGCTCCATGCTTCACGCATATTACCAAGAATTCTTACGATTATCCCCTCCATTACCGATTGCTCAATATCAGATAGATCTCTTGTGATTTTTGCTCCTTCCCCCTTTCCTCCGAATAATCGATCGATTATTGTAAAGGTAACCGAAGGATCTATCTCCAGTACCGCCGATCCTTTTAAAGGATCCATATTGATAACTGCAAGAGTCGTCGGATTTGGTATAGAGCGAATAAACTCCTCGTATGTTAATTGATCCACCGAAGCTACATGAACATGTACAAGGCTTCTCAGTTGAGCGGAGAGTGAAGTGGTGGTAAGCCGGGCAAAAGTCTCGTGCATAATGGATACCGTTCTTATCTGTTCTTTGGAAAACTTGTCAGGCCTTTTAAAATCGTAAATCTTTATTTTACGCTGATCGGATACCTGGCTTACCTCTTCGGTCTCTACATCTCCGGAGGAGATGGCGGTTAGAAGCTGATCAATTTCATCCTGTGATAAAACTTCGTTCATTGGCTCTGCACCACCCGGTTAAAAAGGAATAACATTAAACTCCAGGAAGATCACTTCTCTTATCTTACCCTGAGTCATAATCCGGTTTATTCTCTCTTTAAGCTCCTGTTTTATCTCTTCTTCGTACCTGGGCTCAAGCTCCCTGGCAGTTTTACTGCTAAAATAACTTCGAATCATATCTCTTATTCTCGGTGTACGCTGAATCAACTCCGACTGCACTGCTTTGTTCCCCTGATCGTATCCGATACTTACCTTGACCACAACAGTATTGGGATTTTCATCGGATGTTCTTCCTCTGATTTCATCAATGGCGCCGTACCACGCCAGAAGCGGAGGACCTTCTCTGTATGCTTCTGAAACCGGAATTGCACTCTGAGATTCTCTTCCCCTCTCCATTACTTTCATGGTAACAACAACTACGGTTACTATAAAAATCACAGCAGCTACAATCAGCGCCGCCCATTTGAGTATTTTAAGAACAATGCTGGGTAAGAAACCCGTTTTACCCTGAGTAGTAAGATCGGCTTCTCCCGTCAACCCTTCTTCAAAGGATTGTTCTTCATCGGACATACACTTTTCTACCTCTTAAGTTTAAATTTATCAAAAAAAGAATAATTTTGCAAACACTTTACCCCCATTATTTACATATGCCCCTCTGTTATTATTACCAGATCAACTCTTCTGTTATAGGCTCTACCCTCGGGTGTATCGTTACTTGCAACCGGCACTGTATCGGCAAATCCTGCAACCTGGAATTGACTTTCGTTTACGCCGTAATCTACAAGCAGGTGCAAAACATTATTGGCTCTGGCAGTGGAAAGCTCCCAGTTGGTCGGCCAGGTGCCCCCCGGATCGGTAGGAATATTATCGGTGTGCCCTTCTATGCGAAACTTCCTATCCTTTAACTCGGGAGAATTGAGTAAACTTGCGAGCTTACGCAAGACCGTACGGGACTCTTCCATTCGTACTTCAGCACTTGCAGGTTCGAAAAAAGCATCTCCTGCCAGAGAAATAATAAGACCTCGCTCATCCTCCTTTATTCGAACCATCTGAGTTTTTAACTCGGGTTGAAACAGCGATATGGCCTTTTTTCTTGCCTTATCGAGAGCTCTCCCCCTCTCTACGGAAGGAAGAGACATTACGGTATTTCCGAGCTCCGCCAGTTTTCCCGCCTGTAGAGTTCTTCCTCCCTGATAAACACCCAGGCCTTTAAAAGCAGCCAGAATCATTCTCAGCTCATACTCATCGATGGTTGCCGTAGTAAACATCAGTACAAAAAAGGTTAAAAGCAGGGTAACCATATCCCCGTAAGTCAGCATCCAGTCGGGAGCCCCTTCTGGACATTTCTTCTTTTTTCTGTTGTTAAGTTGTAAAGCCATTGCAAACTCTACCTTTAAGCTACTCCCTTGCCGCTTCCGCCAGTACAGCCTCTCTCCTGTTAGGAGGTAAAAAGGATATCAATTTAGTTTCGAGGATTCTCGGGTTATCACCGGATTGAATTGAGAGAATCCCTTCTATAATAATTTCTTTTACCAGGGTCTCCATCTTATCCCTGTCTTCAAGCTTGCTCCTTATGGGAATCAAAACGAGGTTGGCAAAGATTGCTCCGTACATGGTAGTTACCAGAGCAAGGCTCATTCCGGGGCCTATTGCCGATTTATCTTCTATGTTTGCAAGCATGGAAATTAACCCCGCCAGGGTTCCTATCATGCCGAAGGCCGGGGCTATTTTACCCCAGTCATCAAAAAGTTTTATTCCTATTTGATGACGCTCTTGAATCTGGTTAAGATCGTTATAAAGGATGCTCTTTATTATTTCAGGATCCGTGCCATCCACCACCAGTTGAATACCCTTGCGCATAAACTCCTCTTCCACCTCCTCAAGATCGTCTTCCAGGGCAAGAAGACCCTCTCTCCTTGCCTTTTCCGAAAAGTTAACCAGACTGGATATTATCCTCTCCTCTTCGTAGTTGGGCATATTAATTGCGTTTTTAAGAAATTTCATCAGACCGAGCATCCTGCTCATGGGGTTGGCCACCAGCATGGCGGAAAATGACCCCCCCAGAACCATAAAAAATGAAGGAATATCCACAAAACTGAGTGGATTTCCTCCGCTCGTGAGAATAGCCATAATGATCATCAACCCGCCGGCGATGACTCCTACAATCGTTCCGAGATCCATTGCCCCTACTCCTCGTTTTTAAAGGCGCCTATAAGTCTCCTGTATTCCACTATCCTGTTAAAAATACACTCGTAGTCCTCCCTGACTATGAGCCTTTTACCAGAAATCATAACGAGAGTTGTATCCGGATTTGCCTCTATATACTCAATTTGATGAGGATTTACATAAAATACTTTTCCGCCCAGTCCGGTTACCTCAATCATCCATTATGTTACTCCCTCTATCTCTTTAATGTCAACAATTCCTGAAGCATCTGATCTGAAGTAATAATGGTTCTGGAGTTGGCCTGGAAGCCACGCTGGGTTACTATCATATCCGTAAAGGCTTCTGCCAGATCCACATTGCTCATCTCCAGTGCCCCTGCAATAAACTTTCCCCTCCCTTCTGCCCCTGAAGGACCTATAAGGGGTTCTCCCGAATTATTGGAAACCACATAGGTGTTCTCCCCTGCCTTTTCAAGACCACCGGGGTTGATAAAGCCGGCAAGTGCGATCTGTCCAAGAACCCTGTTTGTGCCATTGGAATAAACACCGGTTATAATTCCGTTCTGGTCGATTTTAAAGCTCTCCAGGTAACCCATGGGATATCCGTTCTGCTCGAAAACCTTTGTGGTGCTCTTTGAGGCAAACTGGGTAACGGCATTTACAGCACTGCCCACCTCTCCAAGATTGAGTGTAAAGTTCTGCCTTACAGCCGCTTCTCCGGGTGGTATAGTAGCCTCTGGTACATCAAACCCTACCTGCACCTGAAGATTGCCCTCATTTAGGGTATCTCCCTGGGCATCGGAAATTGCGGCGAGTGTGCCGAGGTTGTTAAAATCGATAAAAAAGGTATTTGTCTCGTTGTTTTCTTCGCCTATCTCTATCAGCGTGTTTGTAGGCTCCTCTGCTTCGGGATCTACAATAACTTCGGCCTGCCATCTGTTATTCACACCGGGTACACGGGTAAAGTTAATCTGCAGGGTATGGATATTCCCGAAGGAATCGTATATGTCGAAAGAGGTGCTCCAGGTTCCTTCCAGTATCTCCTCTGCTCCTGCACCTGCGGGAATCAGGGGCGTTCGTTTATCCAGGTTTGATGCCAGATAAACTTCCGTTGTTGGAGATGCCTCATCCTTACCACCTACTGGGATAATAAGATCCCCAATTTCTGCGGCTGTATTGATCAGTGTCTCGCCCCCAATAGTTTCTGCCATCCACCCCTGCAATCTCATGCCGTTTGCCGGATTAACGAGAGTGCCATTTTCATCCAGACCAAAGGCTCCAGCACGGGTGAAAAACTGCTTATCTCCCGAGCGCATAACGAAGAAGCCGCTGCCCTGAATAGCAAGGTCTGTCATAACTCCGGTCGTCTGTAGTGAACCCTGGGTATGAATAGTATCTATCGAAGCTATGTTCATACCCAGCCCTACCTGTTTGGGGTTTACACCGCCTATTTCTACTGTTGGTCTGGACGCACCCGCCATGGTCTGGGAAAGAAGATCCTGAAAGTTAACCCGCCCTTTCTTGAAACCAACCGTATTAATATTCGAGATGTTGTTACCAATTACATCCATTCTTACCTGATGATTTTGCAGTCCGGAAACACCGGAATACAAAGAGCGCATCATAATGCTGCCTCCTCAATCCTTGACATTTACAACTTTAGAATAATCGAAATACTTCCCAGTTATGAGAAGACGTGGTACATCCCTCCCTGCCACCTCTTCCACAATACCGGTTATACTCTTATCTCCTTCTGTAACAGTTACGGTTTTTCCCAAAAGGGAAATAGCCTGCCCGGCTGCAAGAAGGCCTTTAAGCTCTCTAAACTCACCGCTCATGTTCGTTATCTGCTCCAGTGTAGAGAACTGTGCCATCTGTGCAATGAACTCCTTATCTTCCATCGGTTTTGTAGGATCCTGATGTTTTAACTGTGTAAGGAGTATTTTTAAAAAATCATCCTTACCGAGTGATTGGGTTTCTTTAAAACGATTCCCAAGGGCTGCATTGATGTTCTCTACCTGCATCTGTACTTTTGCTCTTTCTGCCGAAGAAAGGGTTAGGGAAAAATCCATTTCTCTTTACTCCTCCTTGCTATCAAACATATACACTTATATGCCCCTCTTCTCCCACGAAATCCTCAAAATAATGCATACTATTCTCAATTCCCTTAATTCCTCTGGCTGCCCTTTTAAAAAAATTGCCTGATAAACCCCTCCTGCTATTCTCTCTGTTTCCCACCGAAACATCCATCCCACCCATTAAAAATCCGTTTTCACGGAATGCTCTCGAAAGGGCCTCCATATTGTTCTCAAAAATCTCTCTGACAGTATTATTTTCGACTATTATTTTACCAACTATATTATTTTCACTTAAATTGAGCCTTATGTTTACCTGACCAAGTTTTTCGGGTTTCAACAACAGTTTAATCTCTCCGCTGTTGTTATCTTTAAGAATGAATCCAGCCTGTCGCACAATCTGATGATTAAGGGCTTCCTGAAACTGTTTAAGAACAGCAGCCTGGTCGGTTTTTGAAAGATTTGAGGAAAGGCTGCCTTTTCCGGTTGAATGCGCAGGTTCATTTTCATTTCCGGTAGTAAAAAACCTGTAACCTCCCCTTTCATCGAAATCTTTTAAGAAATCACCTGCATCTTTTTTCACAAAACCCTTGGATATAGTTTCTGAACTTTCAGAGAACTCGTTTTTTCGCAAATCTGCAATTATTACTCTCGCTTTTTCGCTCTCTTCTTTCTTTGTAAGATTTTTAGCGAGAGATTCTTTTACCTCTAATTTTGAGATATCCTCTTCAGAAAGAGGAGGGGAACTCTTGATGGATATTTTGGGATTAATCTTCCCGGATTTTAGATTGTCTTCTTTTC
>QNBH01000201.1 GCA_003645645.1 Spirochaetota bacterium
GCGAACATATTAAAGTCAATTCTCCGCTTTTAAAGTAGATAAACTGCTCCTCCTGCTTTATCACACGACCTTTAAGAATATTTTCAGCAGTTTCGCCTATTTCTCCGTTTTCAAGATGAATCAACTCATCGCATATGCGATATGCAAAGGGAAGATTATGAGTACAAATAAGCACGGTGCACCGGTACTTCTCCTTTATCTGTAAAAGAGTCTCTTCTATTTTTAATATATTTTCACTGTCTATATTTGATACAGGCTCATCCAGAAGAAGCACCTCTGGTTGTACGGCCAGGGCTCTTGCAATAGCAACCCTCTGCACTTCTCCACTTGAAAGCCGGGTGCTCTTCTTGTATTCAAAACCACTTAAGCCCGTGTCCGATAAAGTTTTGCTAACTATTTTTTTTCTTTCCTCTACGGGGACTCTTCTCAATTTAAGCCCGTAGGCAACATTATACATTACCGAGCCGGACAACAAAAGGGGATTCTGATGGACATATACGGTTTTATCTCTTATATCACTGCTCTGTTTAAGCGGGTCTCCCATGAACAACACCTCGCCTTTGACTGGGTAAAGCAGACAATTCAGGATTTTAAAAAGTGTGGTTTTACCGGAACCGTTAGGTCCCAAAAATACGTAGATCTTACCTCTTTCAATTTCAAGCCTTTCGACACGGAGAACCGGATTTTGCGAGTACCGGAATTGAAGATTTCTTATAGAGTAAAGCACTTTATCATCTTTCATTTTTTACAAGAATGTGCATTAAGCTGTTTATAAGGAGTGCAAGTACCATGAGTATGATACCGAGGGCCATCCCCATGGCAAAATCTCCCTTGCTTGTCTCCAGTGCAATCGTGGTGGTCATGGTCCGGGTAAACCATCTTATATTTCCGCCGAGCATCATGGAAATGCCTACCTCGCCGATTACCCTTCCGAAACCGGCGAGGAGGGCGGAAATTATTACAAACCGCGCCTCCTTTAGGGATCCTATCAAGACATCTCCCTGCCTTGCCCCCAGGGTAATGAGAGTTTCGTAAAAACGCGGATCAATTTTGGACATACCCGAGAATACCAGAGATACCAGGATGGGGACTACAAGAACCACCTGGCCTATTATTATGGCGGCAGGGCTGAAGAGCAGATTCAGCCTTCCAAGAGGACCCGATCTTGATAAAAAAGAAAAAACCAGTAAACCAATAACTACGGTGGGGAGGGCCATGAGGGCATTTAAAACTGCAATAACGGCTCTTTTAAAGGGAAATCTGTTAAAATGGAGGGCAATTCCAAGAGGTATGCTTATTATCGCCGCTATGCCGGTGGAGGTAAGTGAAAAACGGAGCGAGGTGAGGGCTATAAAATATACTTCCCTGTTGCCCGAGATCAACAGAGTGATGGCCGTAATGAGAGGATTATCCATAATAATAAATTACCTTGCCATTGGATAGAAAAGGGGATGCCCGTCTATCCGGTATTGCTTAATCAAAAGCTGAGCCTCTTCACCCGTTATCCACTCTATAAGTGCCGTTGCACCTTTGAAATTAACATGGGGGTGTCTCTCCGGGTTAACTGCTATAATACCGTAGGGGTTAAAAAGTTCTTCCCCTCCCTCAAAGAGTACGACCAGATTTATATTACTGCGCATTGCATTGTATGTCCCCCTGTCCGATAGGGTATATCCCTGTAGATCATCGGTTATGGTGATAACTGCACCCATCCCCTGACCCGCTTCTTTGTACCATTTGCCTTCCGGGTTTATATTGGCTTTTCTCCATAGATACTTTTCTCGTATGTGGGTTCCGGAATTGTCGCCCCTGGAGATAAAATGTGCTTCTGCCTTTGCTATCAAAGAGAAAGCCTCTTCTACAGTTTTCGCATCCCCAATACCGGCAGAATCGGAAACAGGACCGATAATTACGAAATCGTTATACATCACATCCCTCCTCTTTATCCCGTAACCTGCCTCTATAAAGGCATCCTCCTGTTCCCTTGCATGAACAAGGACCACATCCACATCCCCCTTTTTCCCCAGCTCAATTGCTGCTCCAGTACCCACAGCAATCACGTCTACAGAGTAGCCTGTTTTTTCTTTGAAATATGGAAGCAAGTATTCCAGAAGACCACTGTTATCGGTACTGGTTGTGGTGGCAAGCTTGATTCGTAGATTTTCCCCATCCGGTACTCCCATTGCTGTTAGGGGAGAGGTTAGCAGGAATAAGAATAACAGGGAGAAAATTGAGAAGCTCTTCATTATTTCCTCCTTTCCAAGCACGGGAGGCGAATACATTTCTATATCCACCCTCAGGCTGTATTGGTACAGCCAGTGACTGGTAACCATGGAAGACAGATAATTATAACCGCCTTCTTTAGGTCGACAGTTCGGAGAAATTTTACAACAGGAGCAATGCTATCAAATACAACCCTGGCTGTCAATCACTGTTTTCTTGAAGCAGATGTCTTTTACAAGAGTCGCTTTTTCTGCTATTCTCAAGTAAGTCATGCGAACAGAAGTTTTTTATAAAACACCGGATATAGACGGCAGAGCAAAGCATCTGCTTAGTAGACTAAAATCTCAGCACGGATACATAGATTATCTTGCCATAGTGGATGTCTATATAACCGAAGGTGTTCCCGGATTGGCTCCCGAACTGGCATGCTCAATTTTTACAGACAGTGTGTCACAGAAAGCCTTTGTTGTCGACTCTTCACTGGAGAGCCTGTCTGATAATATTCTACCCGGATGGAACTTCCTCATAGAGACTGCCTATAAACCCGGTGTTACCGATCCGGTTGCAATCACCATAAGAGACACGCTGGAAATCGTTTTAGGTGATAAAATACCCGAAAACAGTATCATACAAACGGCACGGCAGTATCTTTTCGTTGTTCGTAACCCAAAATTCGCTAACCCTGCAAGACTCGCCAATGCACTCCACAACCGTCTGATCCAGCAAGCCATAATAATAACCAGAGAGGAGTGGGAACGAGGCAAAAGCCCCCCCCTATCCTATCCCCACCGTGTACCGCCAAGTCCAGCAGAAGTTAAAGAGTTTAACCTTAACGAAATGAATGATGAAGAGCTTATAGGACTTTCAAAGAAAAGGCTCCTGTCCCTCAATCTCGAGGAGATGAGGGCGATAAGGAGCTATTATTTAAATCCGAAAATTACAGAAGACCGCCTTAACCACGGACTTCCTCCGGGAGCAACCGATGCAGAACTGGAGATGATTGCACAGACCTGGTCCGAACACTGCAAGCACAAAATTTTCCAGGCTGAAATCGAATACACAGAGGGGAAGAAAACAGAGACCATAGACTCCCTCTTTAATACTTTTATAAAGGGAACTACCGAAAAGTTATGGTCAGAGAAAAAGTACTTAAAATCCGTCTTTACAGATAACTCCGGAGTAATCCAGTTCGACCCGGAACACCTTATTTGCTTTAAAGTAGAAACACACAACTCACCCTCAGCTCTCGACCCCTACGGAGGAGCTATAACCGGTATTGTGGGAGTAAACAGGGATATTATGGGTACAGGCAAGAGCGCAAGGCCGATTTTCAATACAAATGTTCTCTGCTTCGGCTATCCCTATGTATCTGAAAATGCGGTACCTGAGGGGTTTTTCCATCCCAGACAGGTTATGGAAGGAGTACACAGGGGCATCGTTGACGGAGGAAATCAGTCAGGAATACCCACGGTAGCGGGGGCTTTTCTGTTTGATAACAGCTATATGGGGAAACCTCTTGTTTTCTGTGGAACCGGGGGGATCCTTCCTGCATCGATCGGTGGAGAGGAGGCCTGGATCAACCATGTTTACCCGGGAGATAAAGCCGTTATGGTCGGCGGGAGGATTGGTAAAGACGGCATACATGGCGCTACTTTCTCATCCCTTGCCATGGATGAAACCTCTCCCATATCTGCGGTACAGATCGGAGACCCCTTTACCCAGAAAAAGGTAAGCGACTTTTTAATCGAAGCTAGGGACAGGATGTTGTTTAACGGTATAACCGATAACGGTGCAGGGGGGCTATCCTCATCTTTGGGAGAAATGGCTCAAAAATCCGGGGGGGTGCGTATTTTCCTGCATCGCTGCCCCTTGAAATACCAGGGCCTCGCCCCCTGGGAGATTCTTCTCTCCGAATCCCAGGAGAGAATGAGTCTGGCAGTCTCCCCGCTTAAGCTCGAAGAGTTTCTCAACCTGGCCAAAAGATGGGATGTAGAAGCCACGGTTGTGGGAGAGTTTACAGATTCGGGATACGCAGAGGCTTACTACAGGAGAAAACAGGTACTTAGAATAGAACTATCCTTCTTACACCATGGACTGCCCCGTATGAAACTAAAGGCCAGGTGGGAAGCTCCTGAAATCACCTTCGAAGAGTCGGAAATTGAAACCGACCTTAAGACCACTCTGGTTGATATTCTCTCGGAACTAAATGTAGCATCAAAGGAGAGCTTTGTACGGCAGTACGACCATGAAGTGCAGGCAACCTCAATAATAAAACCCTTTATCGGTATAAGGGGGGACTGCCCATCCGACGGTGCTGTTTTAAAGCCTGTTTATAATTCCTTGCGTGGAATAACAATCACCCATGGAATCTGTCCTAGATACGGGAATACCGATACGTACAGAATGGTACGATGCGCAGTAGATGAAGCCTACCGTTCCCACATAGCCATGGGTGGCGATCCCGATCTGGTAAGTGCCCTCGATAACTTCTGCTGGCCCGATCCCGTCGAATCCGAAAGCAATCCCGATGGCCGGTATAAACTGGCTCAGCTTGTTCGTGCATGCAGGGGATTACAGGAGATCTGCCTGGCTTACAGAATACCCCTCATCTCCGGCAAGGATTCCATGAAAAACGATGCCTATATCGGCGGTAAAAAGCTATCGGTTCGTCCTACTGTGCTTATATCACTTCTCGGTATTATTCCTGATATTGGTAAAGCGGTTAGTACCGATTTTAAAAACCCCGGTGATCTCATCTACCTGGCGGGTGAGACCAGAGGAGAACTCGGGGGAACGATCCTGGAAAAAATCAAAGGGAAAAAATTGGGGTTGTCTCCAGATGTAAGACCCGACGAAGCAGTTCCTGTGTACAAGGCGATTCACGGCTGCATGCAGATGGGGCTTGTTGCATCCTGTCATGATCTTTCTGACGGAGGTCTCGCCGTATCTGTGGCGGAATCCTCACTCGGAGGAAAGCTTGGAGCGGATATTTCTCTTGACATGATCCCGGGAGCTGATCCGTCAACAGAATCGAGCAGATTGCTCTTCTGTGAAACCCCCTCCAGACTCCTTCTGACTGTTGCACCGGAAAATGAAGGGGCATTTAAATCGAAAACCGAAGGGCTTCCCATAGAAAAAATCGGAGAAGTAAAGTCAGATAGAAAATTATCCTTTTCCAGGGACGGGAAAAATATACTAGAACTTACGGTGGAGGAAGTAGAGAAGGCGTGGAAGAACTCCTTTTAAGCAACAGCTCGACGAGCAAAGATAACGGCCTGTTTTAATTAAAAAGGCAAGCACCTTAAAACAACGGAGAGATAAGGAAGAGTGCAGTCTGTTAATACAGCTATCATTACCGGATACGGGATAAACGCCGATAACGAACTGCTCGAAGCATTTCTAAGAGCAGGATCATCGGCGGTAAAAGTCCATATCCGGGAGTTTATCGACTCTCCTCGGCTAATGAGCAATTTTCACATCATTGCATTTCCAGGAGGCTTTTCCTTCGGAGATCATCTCGGTTCCGGACTGGTGCTTGCACAGCTTGTAAAAAACCATTTAAAATCATCCCTGGACAGATTTGTCGCTTCCGGGAAGCTCATTATAGGTATTTGCAACGGTTTCCAGGTTCTTACAAAAATGGGGTTTCTCCCCAACCTTGAGGGCAACTGGATGCAGGAGGTTTCTCTCATACACAACGATTCGGGATTGTTCGAAGACAGATGGGTAAAGCTGAAGTTTAACCCTAAATGCTCTTCACCATGGATTTCAGGACTCGAGGAGATAGAATTACCAATCAGAAATGGAGAAGGGAGGTTTTTGACAAAATCAAAGACGGTACTTGAAGCATTGCACAGGCTAGGGCTTGTTGCTCTCCGTTATGAAGACGATATAAATGGTTCGGTAGATCGAATTGCAGGAATAACAGATACAACAGGTCAAATTCTGGGGCTTATGCCCCATCCGGAAGCCTTTTTGATAAGAGAAAATCACCCCTGCTGGACAAGGAAGAGAAATAACAGTAAACCCGAAGGAGAGGGTATAAAAATTTTTAAAAATGGAGTAGAATATATTCGAAAGATTTAAGATTAAAGGAGCTTGATTTTAGAAAAAAAGAATTTGAAAAAATCTATAATAATGCTTATCCTAGAGGGTAAGTGATAGAGAATATCAGATGGCGCAGCGCGGAGCGTCCGCGCCATCGGCGCTGCGAATACAGTGGACAGCTCGGTTGGTGAACTAGCTCATCGCCGCCTTGCCTCTGATCCGCAGCGCCTATAGGCAGGCTAAATTGATAGGTAAATTTCTGATAAAAGAAGGCTATATGACAGAAGAGCAGGTAGAAGAGATATTAAAAAGGCAAACCGACGGAGATAACAGACTGTTTGGTGAGATTGCAGTAGACCTTGGTTACCTTACTCCAGGCGGCCTTGTAAAATATATCATGGGTTCGGAGATAAATCATTCCGAACAAACATTTAAAGTGTCAAATAAATGAAGGGTGGAATATGTTGGTAGAAGCGGAAGTTTGGACAGTTGCAAGAACAGATCAGGGAAACGCGGTACTAATCAGACCGGTTGGAGGGGATGTAGCTGTTCCTATATTTATCGGACAACTCGAAGCCCAATCTATTCTTATAGGAATGGGGAATGTACCCATGCCCAGGCCTCTGACCCACGACCTGTTTCTCTCGGTTCTCGAACGGATGGGGATTACCATAGAGAGAGTCGAAATTACCGAGCTTAAAGAAGGCACCTTCTATGCTCAACTTATTCTAAACAGGAATGGTGAAACCGTGGTTATCGACTCCAGACCTTCCGATTCAATCGCTCTGGCTGTAAGAGATAAATGCCCGATTTACATCTCAGAGGCTGTTGTA
>QNBH01000202.1 GCA_003645645.1 Spirochaetota bacterium
ATCTCATCGGGAGATACCCCCTCATTTATAAGGGATTGTTCAATATCTGCAATCTCCACAGAGCTTATACTCCCCACCTCCTCTATTAGTTTCTTTTTTGCTTCTTCCGGGGATAACCCTCTGTGTAATTGTTTGATAATATCCTTAACAGTCTCTTTCTTTTTTTCTTTTCCGATTATCTCTGACATTTTCTTCTCCTTGTCTTTTTATTTTTCACAAATTCAATTTTATGGTATAGTTTACTATTTTCATAATTTATTATCTTAATTAGTGAGAAACATTGATGCAGATCAACCCGGAAGTTGAAAATTTTACAATTATATTGTAATAAAAAACAGATGGATACAAAGAAGCTCCTTCGAGAGAGTAATTTCTTCAAAGGCATCTCAGAAGAAAGTCTAAACTCCCTTGCATCGATCTGTATACCCAGAAAATACAAAAAACGGGAGATCCTTTTCCTGGAAGGACAGAAGGGTAACAATATATATCTTCTGGCGGAAGGGAATATCCAGTTATACAAAAACAGCCCTGAGGGTAAAGAGATAGTAATTAAGGTCCTGTGGCCTGGAGAAATCTTTGCAGAAGTTATACTCTTCGAAGAAGAACACTATCCGGTAAGTGCAGTTACGCTGAAGGAGAGCCTGGTACTTGCCATAACAAAGCAACACTTTTACAGCCTGCTTTCAGAAGAGAGTTTTCGCAACGATTTTATCGGCATACTCATGAAAAAGCAGAGGTATCTGGCCAATAGAATCTACTATCTCAATGTCCATGCGGTGGGAGAGAGATTCTTCCGTTTTCTTCTTGAACAGTATGGGAAAAGAGATGAATACAATGTTCCTTTAAACAAGAAGGATATAGCAGCCGCAATAGGTACTACTCCGGAAACTCTCTCCCGTCTTCTTTTAAGACTGAAAAAAGAAGGTAAAATTACATGGAAAGGAAATCTCTTAAAGGTAAAAAGAGAGGTGTGGAGTACAGGTTAGCCTGTTCCGGCTTAATCGGGGTTATCGAACTAATAAAATTACAGGAAAAAGTCTTTGAAAAAAATTAAAATTCTTAAAATACACGGAGAGAGGGGAGAAGCAACAGAAGACCTGCTTGCAGAAGAAGTTGCCTTAAGACTTTTTATAGAACACAGGGCTGTGGTTACCCTTCTGTGCACCCCAGAAAACCTGGAAGATTTATTGTTCGGTTTCCTATTTACTTCCGATCTTATAAGAAACACGGAAGATGTAAAAAAAATTACGATCGATCGGAAGAGCTGGTCCGCCCATATCGAAATTCACCACGGATTCGATGAATCGCAGGCACCTTCCTATAACACGGTTATTGGCTCAGGCTGCGGTAATTTGTTAACATTTGCGAGTGTCCGGAGTTCTTCATCTTCATTCCAGGTGGAATCTGCCGGCCCGCTTTTATCAACCCTGCAGATAGAAAAACTGATGGAATCGCTTAAAGGCAGGGCTATTATTCACAAAGAGACTGGCGGGGTACACAGTGCAGCATTGGCCAATCCCGATGAAATATTAGTATTCAGAGAAGACATAGGAAGACACAACGCAGTTGATAAGGTAGTGGGGAATTACCTCCTGAGTGATAAAAACTTCAGCGATACCATCCTCATTACAAGCGGAAGGATCACTTCGGAGATACTCTCCAAGGCGGAGAAATGCGGCATAAGCGTTATAATATCCAGGAGCGCCCCCACCGATAAATCGGTATTAAAAGCAAGGGAGACAGGGATGACCCTGATTGGATTTGCCCGCCGGAACAGGTTAAACATTTACAGCGGGGAGAGACGAATCATCCAGTCTCCTTTAAGGGCAAAATAAAGGAGAAGTCGCTTCCCTCTCCTTCCCGGCTGGATAGTTTTATCCTTCCACCGTGAGCCTCCACAAGGCTCTTGCATATAAAGAGACCCAAACCTGTTCCTTCCTCACCAACCGTACCCATGATATGAACCTTCTTTCCCTTGTTAAATAATTCTTTCTTCATTGAATCGGGCACCCCCACACCTGTATCGAGCACATGAATCTCCACTTCTCTTTCATCGTTTTTAATATAGGAAACTGTTACAGATCCTCCCGGAGGTGTAAACTTGAGCGCATTGGAGATGAGATTATTAAGGATTTGAATCACCTTGGGAAATTCGAAGGAAATTACAAGTTTCTCCTTTCCGGTTCTGTTCTCTATTCTAAGGTCTATTTTTTTGTTCTCCGCCAGAACCTTTAGCCCGTTAACACTACTCTTAATTGCCTCTCCCAGATCGATTTCCTGAAGGTTAAGTTTAATCTCACCCTTCTCCAGCTTTATCACCTTAAAAATATCGCTTATGTAGGCAAGCTGTACTTCGGCACTCTGTTTTATCAATTCGACCATTTAATAATAAGCACAATCTTCATGGCATCCTCTTCGCTTTAAACCTGCAGACCCGATCACCCGAAGCCCAGCAATCCACTTCTTTCACATTAAAAGTCTCTCCCGTAAACTCACCGAGGATACCGCTGAAAAACCCTTCGTCGATGGAATCCGGATAAATTATTTAAATGATTATAACAAAAAACTTAACACATTTTAACATAAAAGACTATATTATTACGGCAAAAATATCATCTTCTTTAAGATAAGCATTTATCACAGGAGACCAACCATCTCATGCTGCATGGCAGTCCTAAGAACCCTAAAGCATGAGGTCATGTGGACTCCGCAAAGAGCATTTATCTCAACAAGAAGGACACTCTTCATGGTGTAGGCTAGAGGAGGAAAATTAGCTTAACATACTTCATATTCTTGATTTTTTATAACCGCCTGAAGTATAGTGCTTCCATCAGCAGGTGATCATCGTGTCCTAAGAGCTAAACAGGGGAAAATTAAAAGAGAGCAACCCCGATAAGTTCAGAGAAATAGTAGATGCATTGAATGTAAAGGGACTATTTTCAGACCTCCAGGGGCTAAGTTCTAGAGACTCTCCCTGGTGGATGATAAAACTACAGAATGGGGAAGATATAATTATAACCGACGTGGACAAACTGCCTGAGGAAGCTAATAAAGAGAAGGAAATACTAAAAGCACAGAATATCCTTTCTCTCATTGCCGTACCGCTTATGTTCGATATGGGGGAGCTTTGCGGATTCATGGGTTTTGATGACACAGAAACAACAAGAAGCTGGTCGGAAGAAGATATAAGACTTCTTCGGGTTGCGGGGGAGATGATTTCGAGTTACATTAAGCGTCTGCGCAGTAAGAAAGCACTTCGACGGCAGGAAGAATATCTGCTCAAGGCTAAAGAAGCGGCTGAATCTGCAAGCAAAGCAAAGAGCGAGTTTCTACCCGGCGATGAGGATAGAGCCGAGGAAAGAGAAAGCGAAGAAAAGAGAACAGAAAAGAAAAAAATAACATCGGCTAAAGTTCTGCTGGTTGAGGATAATATTATAAATCAAAAGATCGTTGTAAAACTTCTCGAAAGAATAAATTACCGGGTAAAGGTTGTAGGTAATGGTAAAGAGGCTGTAGAGATACTTTCAAAGGAGAGTTTCGATGCCGTTCTTCTAGACATACAGATGCCGGGGATGGACGGTATAGAGACAACCGAAATCATACGAAACAAAGAATCCCCTGTTTTAAACCATGAGGTTCCCATCGTGGCAGTAACCGCTCATGCAATGAAGGGAGACCGGGAGAGATGTCTTGAGGCCGGTATGAACGGTTACGTTACAAAGCCTATTGATCCCAAAGAGCTTTACAGAATACTAAGAAGAGGTTATTCCCGTCCCCGAATGATCTGTTAAGAAATTACCAGACCATGAAGAATAATAAATTCAAAGCGGTAATATTCGACCTGGACGGAGTGCTGGAGTTTAAAGGAAATGTATATCCGGGCGCAGTTGAGCTTCTCCAATCTCTTCGTAAAAGAAGGATACACCTAAGAATTCTATCGAACAGTACCCTTAAAAGCAGAAGAACCTGTACAGAAAAACTTCTAAGAAGGGGTTTTTATGTCAAGGAGGAAGAAGTTATCACTGCCTCCTTTGCCACTGCACAGTATCTGAAAAGTCTAAATCCAAAATCAATCTGGGTTATGCTTAAAGGTGATGGACTCGAAGAGTTCTCCCATTTCAGGCACGACTCCGAGAATCCCGAATACATTATCCTGGGAGATTTTCGTGAGGGGTTCAATTTTCTTAACCTTAATAAAGCGTTACAACTTTTATACAGAGGAACAAAATTGATCGTTATGATTACAGAAAAAATTGATAACAGTATGGGAGAGCTGGAACTTACAGTGGGAGCCTACGGTAAAATGCTTGAGGATGCGGCCGGTATTAAGGCTACCTATATCGGGAAACCGAACAAATACATATTCGATATTGCTCTTTCCACCTTGCCGGAAATAGATAAGCACAGGATTCTGATGGTAGGAGATAAAATAAGCACCGATATCCTGGGTGCTAAAAATGCCGACATAAGATCGGCTCTGGTAAAAACAGGAGAGTTCAAGCAAAAAGATCTGGACTCTCCTGTTAATCCCGATTATATTTTTGATACTGTTCGAGATTTGAACAAACTCTTCTTTCGGCCTTAAATATTCCTGAAACGAGATTGAAATGCAATTCCGATTGTCCCTTTCGGCAGGTACCTGCCTTCAGTTCATTAACAGCTACTAATCTCCCAGGGTGGCAACCATAACGGCCTTAATGGTGTGAACCCTGTTCTCCGCCTCGTCGAATACAATAGAAGCTTCCGATTCGAACACATCCTCGGTTACTTCCATGCTTTCAAGGCCAAACTTTTTATAGATATCTTCGCTTATTGTTGTTTCTCTGTTGTGAAATGAGGGCAGACAGTGCATGAACTTTACATCGGGATTGCCCGTCCTTTCCATTGCTTTTTTATTTACCTGGTAGGGCTTAAGCAGCTCTATTCTCTGTTTCCACACCTCCTCCGGTTCTCCCATGGAAACCCATACATCTGTGTAGATAAAATCGCACCCTTTAACCCCCTTCTCAAGATCATCCGTAACCATGATTCTTGCACCCGTCTGTTCCGCTATTTCACGAGCCTTATCTACCAGCTCCTTTTTGGGCTGTACCTCGACAGGTGCGACCGCACGAAAATCCATTCCCATTTTGGCAGTAGCTATCAGCAGGGAGTTTCCCATATTATTTCTGGCATCCCCCAGATAGGCAAGCTTTACCTGGCTTAAGGGTTTATCCGTGTGCTCCATGATTGTGAAAAGATCTGCCAGTACCTGGGTGGGATGAAACTCGTTTGTAAGTCCGTTCCACACCGGCACATTGGAGTATTCTGCCAGTGTCTCTACCACTTCCTGTCCGAACCCGCGGTACTCTATGCCGTCGTACATCCTGCCAAGTACCCTTGCAGTGTCTTTCATGGACTCCTTTTTCCCCAACTGTGAGCCTGATGGATCTAAATAGGTTACCCTGGCTCCCTGATCGTAAGCGGCCGTCTCAAAGGCACACCTTGTTCTTGTGGAAGCCTTTTCAAAGATAAGTACGATATTCTTTCCTGTAAGGCGTGGCTGTTCGATACCTGCATATTTTGCTTTTTTGAGGTCCGCGGAGAGATCGAGCAAAAACTTGATCTCTTTGGGTGTGAAATCCAGTAACTTCAAGAAGCTTCTGTTTCTCAGATTGTAGGCCATTCCTGTTCCTCCTTGCGTATTTTTATTCGAAGCTTTTTATAATACAAAATCAATTATTGGCCAAGATAGGCGTGTTTTACATGTTCATTGTTGAGTAGTTCTTTAGGATTTCCCTTCAGTGTTATCTTCCCTGTCTCCATAACATATCCATAACTTGCAATGTTTAAAGCTACGTGTGCATTCTGTTCTACCAGTAAAACAGTAATACCCTGCTTGTTTATCTCTTCAACTTTCTCTATGACTTTTTCCACGAGGTTTGGCGCCAGCCCCATGGACGGTTCATCCAGCATAACGATCTTAGGGTTGCACATCAATGCTCTTCCAAAAGCAAGCATCTGCTGCTCACCACCACTTAATGTGCCTGCCAGTTGATTTCTCCTCTCATACAATCTTGGAAACATTTCATAGCAGAAATGAAGCATTCTCTTTATAACCCGAAGCAATATAGGCGGCACTCAAGTTTTCTCCCACTCCTAGAATAACTCCCCCGAAAATTGCACCAGCAAAGCTTCCCATCCCCCCGAGAATAACAACTGCAAAAGCCTTCACAATGGCAAACTCCCCCATTGTCGGCTTTACCACAAACATTGTGCCGAGCAGTGTGCCTGATACTGCTGCAAGGGATGAACCAAAGGCGAAGGTAAAAGAGTATATTCTGTCTACACGAACACCAAGCAATGCTGCTATGTCTTTATCCTGGAAGGTTGCACGTATCGACTTTCCGAGCCATGTTCTGCGGACCAGAAAATGAGTTGCCACAATGAGAAGCAGCGCAACAATGGCTATGAAAATCCTCAACTCGGTTACCCTTACCGGGCCTATGGCCAGAGCAATTGGTCTGAAAGGGTTAAGAATATTACGAGGGACCGGAGTCCATATAAACCTAGCTCCTTCTTTCAATACGATGGAAATACCTATCATTGCCAACATGCTTATCTCAATTGGCCTGTCTCTCAATGGATGTAAAACCGTTTTCTCCAGTAGAAACCCGAAGATCGCAGTCGTTATTATGGAAATCGCCATCGACAGAAAAAAGTTAATGCCCAGAATTGCAGAAAAAGTAAGAACCATGTACGCGCCAAGCATGTATAGTTCTCCGTGGGCGAAGTTTACCACCCGCATGATTCCGAATATAAGAGTCATACCGATACCTATCAGAGCATAGGCACCTCCTATGATAAGACCGTTTACAAGATGTTGAAGAAACCCCGTCATTTCTTCATCCTCCCTTCCATCCCATTAAAACAAATCAGCTATTTGTTATCTTGAGGATCGAAGCTTTACATACAGATCTGTGAAACCACACAACAATTTCAGATGTTAAACCGAGGTGATTGAGATGTAAATACTTGAGAATGATAAAAAAGTATCTGATAAATATCAGGTAAATACTCATACTCTATTAAATGG
>QNBH01000203.1 GCA_003645645.1 Spirochaetota bacterium
ACTAAAAAGAACCAAGGTTTTAATATGAATCTTAAACCTGTTCCTTTTAAAAATTCTTCATGAACTAACTTTTTCTCCATAATCCAGCCAATAAATAAAATAGCAAAAAATCCGGACAAAGGCATCATCCAACTTCCGGTTAAGTAGTTGATAGTTTCAAAGAAATTACTCCCATAAATATCTTTCCAATGAGGAAATATTTTACCTGCTTGAGCTACAGCACTTTGAATACCGACAATAAAGCATAATAATCCAGCAATTATGCATGCTTTTGATCTTGTCCAATTAAAAATTTCTATTAGATTGGCAACTACTACTTCTAGTAGTGAAATAGAAGATGTTAAAGCTGTAAAAACAAAAAGTAAGAAGAATATTGTCGATAATATTAAGCAGAACAATTCGTTCTTGTAGGGCAACAACTCATGCTGATCTTGCAACTCTTAAAGAACCGGTTATATCCACTTACTATTGTAAAAAACACAGTAAAATTTGTAAACCCATATTTTCGATCAAGGGGTGGTGGGATAGATATACGATTGATACCTTGAATCGTCTTAAACAATTTGATGGGTTGAGAACTGAGACTTGCCAAATTTGTTTAACAGGAGACAGTAGGACTATTGATATTTATGAAAAAATAAAAAAGAAAAACCCGGCATTTGCGGAATTATTGTTTAAACAGAAGATTAAAGGTATTTTTTCAAGTCCCCCTTATGTTGGCCTTATTGATTATCATAAACAACATGCATATTCTTATGAACTATTTGGATTTGAAAGAAAAGATGAATTAGAAATAGGTCCTCTGTATAAAGGTCAGGGGAAAGAAGCACGAGATTCTTACGTTAAAGGAATTGCAGATGCTCTTAACAACTGCAAAAAATACCTTCAAAAAGATTATGATGTTTTTTTAGTGGCTAATGATAAGTTTAATTTGTATCCAGACATCGCTAGATTAGCTAAAATGAGAATTGTCAACCGGTTTAAGCGTCCTGTATTAAATAGAGTGGAAAAGGATAGATCTAATGCATATGCTGAAATAATATTTCATTTAAAGGAAAATTAAAATGCCACTCACAGATGAACAAATAAAGAAGATTGAAAATACAGTTAAAGAGAGTTTAAGAAAAAAATTTAGAACATATAGATCAGAAACACACAGTATGCCTTTTCATTATCGATTACTTGGACGTGATAGAATGGCATTATTTTCATTCATACATTCGTTAAATACAACTTTTGGAACATCTATTTTTGAACCTGTTGCCGAAACTCTGGCAAGTTTAAACTTTCAATTTGCACAAAAGCAGTATGTTGTTGGTGATACAATAAGCGAACAAGCCCAATCAGAAATTCAGAGCATTATGAATGATCTAACTGTAGGGGAAGATCCAAATAAAGAAAATGAAATTGAAAGGGTAAGGAAGGTCTGTAATAAAGGTAGAATGAACAAATTAAGAACTGTAAAAGTGGATTTATTTGTTCAGAGTCATGATGGAAACGTATATTTATTTGATTTTAAAAACAGCCAAGCCAAATATCAGCAATTTTAAAGATTTCAAAAGAACATTGTTGGAATGGGTAGCTATATTTCTAGCGAAAGATCCAACTGCAAAGGTAAACTCTTATATCGCAATTCCATACAATCCTTATGAGCCCGAACCTTACGAAAGATGGACACTTAAAGGAATGTTAGATTTACCAAACGAGTTAAAGGTTGCTGAAGAGTTTTGGGATTTCCTCGGGAAGGATAGTGCATATTCAGAAATATTAAAATCCATAAAGTTATCTCCCGAGTCTCAATCACTTCCTTCTCTTGAACATTATTCCGTAAAGGTATAACGTGAAAATATGAGTAAATTTTCAAAATATAACAGTGAAGATTATTTAAAATATGTTCTTGCTTCGTGGCCTAACAGTTATTTCACCATCAAACAATTACTTAAATCAACCGGGCTTGATGTGCATCCCGATGATCTCACACACTATCTACTGGAGCAAAAACTCGTCTTTACATCGGACTATAAAAAATTCTATCCTCGCTCGCGTTTTTTCAGCCATGGTCATATTCTTATTCGCCCCACCAGGAGGGAAATCGAAGAGGGTATACTCATTCCCGGACACCGTTTTATCCCCTTTTACAATCCTGAAATAAACCCAAAAGATATTATTCTTTCAGGTAAACATAGAGAAATGCAGAAGAAAATCATCACATGGGATCTTAAAGATCTGATTATTTTCTACACCCTCTTCGGTCATCATAACCTGGCCGAATTACTTGCCCTGGAAGAGGAAGAGAATCTTCATGTGCTTAATTCCTTGGGGGAAGATTACCATGGTCTTATCCGTCTGTCTGCATTCGATATAGGCGGCTTCTATAAATCGTATAACTTCAAGGATGGGGATTATATCAGTTGCATGGTTAATTCCTGGGAGGCCGGCTCATTCTCGTACCGATATCTTCCTGCAGAAAAAGCGACAGAGCTTCCGGTAGCGGATTGGATCGAGCGGCTCGATAGAGGTTTCGAAAAAAGCTTCGAGTTTTTCGGTAATCCCCTGGAACCACAGGAACTCATTGCCCATGCTTTTTTCTTTGCAGGGCGTAATGCAGTTAAAAAACCAGCTCTTCACCTGGGTGGTTATCTTGAGAGAAGCAACAAGGTTGAGCTTATGTTATTGAATGATCGTGGCTATCTGTGGAGAAAGGGTGTTAATCCTGAGGATATCCGTTTAAATATCCCTTCCTACCACCAACAAAGCGGAACAGTGCGAAATCTGGATGCCATTCTGGAAGATCTGGGCTTATCCCTCACTTCATCGGAGATCGAGGCTTACATGCAAAGTGCTCTTTACAGGGGGGAAGATATGGATGCAGCCATGGCTCGCTTCCTTAAGGAAGGTCATCTAAACTTTGCCCATAAAAAACAATTTGAAAGATTTATACAGTACCTGGAAAAACTCTGGAATAGGGTTTCCGGTCAATACAATAAAGCAGAAGATGAAAAATACGCTCCTCTGAGGGAGAGGGCACTCCGCATTTACCAGAAGCATCTTATCTGGCTGAGAAGCCTGGACTCAAGGGGCATTCCTTCCGAGGCTTTGCCTGCAGAAAATATATACTTCCTGGCGGATATGATTGGTAAGATCAGTGCACTTCTCGAACTTATAAATCGCAAGGAACACATAACCGACGAGCTGGAACAGAGTTTAACAGAATCCCTTGATAAAATGGAAAAAATTCTGGACGATGAAATAAACGAAGTGGAAGATAGGATTCATGCTTACCTGAGCGACAGGGAAGGTAAATCCAATTCTCCCTACATGCGAAAAAATCTATATACTCTTAAAATAACAATAAAAAGGATTCGACCCCCAATCTGGAGGAGAATACGTGTTCCGGGAAATTACACTTTAGGAGATTTGCATGATGCAATCCAGAAAGCTTTCCAATGGGAAAACTGCCACCTGCACTTATTCCTTATAGATAATGAAGAGTATTCCGATCCCAAATACAGCGACTACGATATAGAATATACTGATGAATACGCATACACACTGGATGATTTCTCTTTTCAGCCAAAAGAAAGTTTTACCTATGTTTACGACTTCGGAGATGATTGGACACACCAGATTACAGTGGAGAGTGTAATCCCTGAGGAAGCAATACCTCCGGAACAAAGAAACTCTGTAGTATGTCTTGCAGGACGAAGAGCGACCCCTCCTGAGGATTGTGGAGGGGTTTATGGATATTACTCCCTGGTGGAATTGTTGAATACCCCTTTAGATGATCTGGATGAAGATCAGCTCTCCTTTCTTGAGTGGGCAGGCGATTACGATCCCGAATATATCGACCTTGATAGTATCAACAGGAGACTATCCCGATTGAGTTAATATTACTTGCTATATAGGGCTTCTGTTTACATTGCTCCAGGTACTTTTTCGCCCAGGTATCTATCAAC
This sequence comes from Spirochaetota bacterium, assembly GCA_003645645.1. Classification (GTDB taxonomy): domain Bacteria; phylum Spirochaetota; class Spirochaetia; order SPDA01; family B32-G16; genus B32-G16. Next base: position 3,957 of record QNBH01000203.1, read on the forward strand.
AGCCTTCTCTGCAAGGTCTTTGGGAAAAAGGTTCCAGTTGTGTTTTATCTTTTCCGGACCCCAGGTCTTCTCTTTCTTTAAAAACTCAGCCATTAAAATCCGCATGGCTTTCGATAATTTGTTTACCGTCTCAACTTTCAAAATACCCTTTCCCATCGCTCCGTGATCAACGACAATTAAAACTCCCTCTGAACCGAAAGAAGCCGCAAGACTTATCTTTGCACCGGTAAAATACAACTGCGTTTCGTGTATCAGCTCTACAATGGTGGTTTCCTCCAACAGGGATTTCTCGAAGTGAAGGTCTGCTGTGGCTATTCCTACTGGAGTTGCTGCGTATTTTTTGGCTCCATCAATTTACTCTGCCATGTAATTCAGATATTCCAGGTCTTCAGGAACATCTTTCATGCTGTAGGTTTTAGCAACAACATCCTCAACCGCCCATCTGCCATTTCGGCCGATAACCAAAATCTGCAGATGCCCAAGTTTCTCACCCCAGTTTTGTGCCCTGAGGAATTTTACACCGTTAACGACCGGTCATTTCTCCTGCAAGATGTCCTAAAGTTGCCAGGGCTTTTTCTATCTTATCCGACCAGAAAGCGCTGTTTAGCCTTATAAAGTTTTTGTATTTTCGTCTTACAGAGAAGAGGGGGCCGGGGACAAAGGATATACCGTACTCATGCGCTTTCTTATAAAGTTCAAGCGAATCTACACTTTTCGGCAACTCAACCCATAGTGAAATACCACCCCGAGGGCAGGCTGATCTGGTATTTTCAGGAAAGAACTTACCTATAGCTCTACACATGAGTTCCATCCTTCTGGCATATTCCCTGCGAATCTTCCGTAAATGGCGGTCATACCCACCGTCGATAAGAAACTCTCTTATGGCCATCTGTTGAGGTGTGGCCGTAGCGTAGTTGCCTGCGGATTTAGCAAGCTCTATTCTTTCTTTGAACTTCCCAGGCACAATCCAGCCTACCCTGTAACCCGGTGCGAGGGTTTTAGAAAATGAAGAACAAAGCAGGACCATCCCACTCGTATCGTAAGCCTTTGCAGCCCAGGGTCGGTTTGGTGTAAAGTACAGGTCTCCGTAGATATCATCCTCTATTAGGGGAATATTATGTTCTGAAAGAAGTGACACCAGTTCTTGCTTGTTCTTATCGGGCATAAGACTTCCAAGGGGAGTACTGAAGTTCGGATTCACAACACAGGCTTTAACAGGATGGTCCTCGATTGAATTTTTAAGTGCCTCGATTATGATTCCGCTTTCCGGATGACAGGGAATCTCTATTGCCTTGATTCTTAAAAGCTCAAGCAGCTCCAGCAGATTAAAAAATACGGGCGATTCAATAGCTATAGTATCTCCAGGATTACATGTTGCAAGCAAGGCAAACAGAATTGCCTCCATACACCCTGAAGTTATAATTATCTCCTCAGGGGTAACAGTACAACCCGAAGATAAAAGACGTTTCGCAATTTCCACACGCAGGGGTTTATAACCCTGGATCTGATCATACATAACACTCTCTTTTTTCTTTCTACGGATAACACCGGCAAGAATAGCGCTTAACCGCTGAAAAGGAACCAGCTCGGGATCCGGTTGGAGGCTTCCGAGCTGGACGACATCCCTTTTGCCTACATCCTTTAAGACCATTCGAACAAAATCTGCTATGTTTACCTGCGAAGGTTTTATATCCATTGTGGATATGGATGGACACGAGAGGATTTTAGGCAGACGCGTCCGCACATAGTATCCCGATTGGGGATGAGCCTCTATGAGTCCTCTGTCTTCGAGCAGGCGGTATGCCTCCATCACCGTGGAGATGCTTACCTTTAGCTCATCCCGGAGTTTTCTTACAGAAGGAATTTTATCTCCAGAAGAAAACGTCCCCTCTTCGATGAGCCGCTGAATATGGTTAGCCACCTGTTCATACAGGTTTGTAGATTGTCTTTTTTGATTTAGTCTCTCCGTTAACACTTAGTTTTACCTCCGTTAATACGCCAGTTTGACACTTCCCACCGGAAATCTCTATATACAAAACACTATTACTATATTTTAACCGATACAGTTACAATTTTAAAGTACTGTACCGGTATATTAATTAATTATTTGTATCTGTTCAATCCATTTTCCCTTTCGTATTATTGATGCAGAAAAAGGTAAAAGGAGAATCTAAATGATGGCTTTAAACGACTATAGTATGCTAAAGTTAATGCGCTTCCATCAGGCCGAGCTATTAAAAGAAGCGGAAATGAGGAGGCTCCTGCATCTGGCAAACGGATTTAGAAAAACAAATATGGCACCCAATATCTCAGCCAACAAAAAAGAAGAAGAAAAAAATGGAAAATAAAGAAATAGCAGATCTTTTTAAAAAATTATCCACCCCTCTTCTTGCTGATGCCTGTCTCAGGGTTAAAATCTCCCTTCGTCTTGCCCCTCCGGGAATCAGTCCCATTCTAAAAGAACATCGTATTGCCGGAAGGGTCATCCCTGTGGCACATTACGGAAGTGTAGACATCTTTCTTGAAGCCATGGGAGTTGCAGAACCCGGAGATATCCTTGTAATTGATAACAACGGAAGAATGGATGAAGCGTGCATTGGCGACCTCATCGCTCTCGAAGCACAAAGCACAGGACTTGCAGGTATATTGGTGTGGGGTCTTCATCGCGATTCCGAAGAACTAAAAAAGATCGGTTTTCCGGTTTTCAGTTATGGTTCCTGCCCGGCCGGACCCAGACGATCAGATCAGCCGGCTTCGGGCACATACCAATCAGTAATGTTCGGAGATTCTGTAGTCGAAAGAGACGATATGGTATTCGGGGACATGGATGGAGTACTTTTTATTCCCGGTTATTGTGTGGAGAAGGTTTTTCAGGCAGCCGAATCGATCCGTGAAATCGAACATAAGCAGTCCGATGCAATCAGGAGAGGAATTACCCTTCGTGAGCAATTAAAGTTTAATGAGTATCTTAAAAAAAGAGAGATAGAATCTGATTACACTTTCAGAAAGCATCTGAAGGTGATGAAGGGTGCTATCGAGGAATAGTTTGACGGTCAATCAATCCAGTTTAAGGAACTTTACCATGGGAG
>QNBH01000204.1 GCA_003645645.1 Spirochaetota bacterium
CCAAAGGGGGTTTTATAGATAACTATTGCTGTAATAATTACTATAATCCAGCTGATATAGACGATTATGTCGTGCCCTAAAAACAGGTCGCCCAGAAGGGGGATCTTCTGGAGAAAGGGGATACTTATAACCGGAAGAGTAGGAAGTTTAAAGGGCACAACTCCCTTATGGCCGTATATTTGATGAGCAAGAACCACGGTGAAACCTAAGGCAAACAGATTGGTGGCCAGTCCTGTGATAAAAATGTTGGCTTTGAGATAGAGGCTTATAAAACCAAAAATATATGCCAGAACCATGGAGCTTAAGATACCGAGGAGGATACCCCAGAGCAGGCTTCCGGTAGCGGAAGCAAAGGCGACACTGGCGAATGCTCCCAGCAGTATCAACCCTTCCAGAGCTATGTTGAGCATCCCTGCAAGTTCTGTAAAAAGACCCCCCAATCCTGCCAGAAGAAAGGGGGTCATTATGCCTACGGCATTGTGTAAAACAGGGATTGAGTAACCGCTTGCATTCATCAGGCAGTCCTTTTCCTGTATTTAAGGAATGTGTAAAGAGCCTGGGCGGTAATTAGATAAAATATTACCGATTGCACGATTGCGGCTATTTCGAAGGTTACATCGGAATGGAGCATGGCGGCCTTTGCTCCCGCATCGATATAGGCGAAAAACACCGCTGCAGGTATGACGGCCAGCGGATTGTTTTTGGCAATAAGAGCCACCGCTATGCCGTTCCATCCCATTCCGGCTGTTACATCTTTTAAGCACATATAGTAGGTACCGAGAATCGATATACCTCCAGCCAATCCGTGGAGGGCACCACTTAAAAGCATTGGGAAGATCATATAAGCCGATACATTTAATCCCCCGTATCTGGAAAACTCCCTGTTTAATCCGCACATCCTCATTTCATATCCCCAGTGAGTGCGAAAGAGGAAGAACACCATCAATATGGCGGTTATCACTGCCAGCACTATACTAATGTCCAGCCTGGAAGGCGGAAAAATTTTCATTAGAAAATACTGGTCGGAAATGGCATAAGTGGTAAGAAGGTTATTTGAAGGATCATCCAGAGGACCTGTTATGAAATAGTTTACGATGAAGATAACTGCACTTGAGATGAGAAAAGAGGAGATCAATTCGGAGGTGCCCCACTTCATTTTGAAATAACCCGATAGACCGGCAAGAAAGGCTCCGCCTATGATGGCGGCAATAATGGCTAGAATGCCTCCAACGTACCCATTTGCCTGGGGAAGCCAAAGACACACCACGGTTGTTATAAGCGCACCTGCGTAGGTTTGACCCTCGCCTCCCAGATTGAAATTGGCAGATGTAAAGGCAACGGCGATTCCCAGCCCTGTGAAGATGAGAGGTATAGATACATTTAACATGTTGCCAAAGTAGTATTTATTGATAAAAGGACCGGCGAAAAAATAATATATAGATTTTACAGGTTCACTGCTCAGAAGAAGGATAAGAATCACCACAATCAGGAATGCCACTGTAAGTGTAATTATGAGTCCTGCAGAGTTAATAATAATTTCACTCGTCTTTTTTAATCTAATCACCGGATTCTTTTATCCTCTCTTCTTTAAAATCATCGCGCAGACCAAGCATGTATTCACCTATGAGCTCCTTGGAAATATCTCTGTTCGGCAGCCTGGCAACAATTCTTCCTCTGTACATAACGATTATTGTGTCTGCCAGAGAGAGTATCTCATCGAGGTTCGATGAGATAAGAAGCACGGCTCTCCCCTGTCGCCTTATTTCCAGTATTTTCTGATAGATAAACTGACTGCTTGCAACATCCAGACCCCAGGTAGGTTCCGAGAAAATTATAAAATCCGATTTTGATGCAAGTTCCCGTGCAAGTATTACCTTCTGGATATTACCTCCTGATAATGACCATAGAGGAGCAGAGGTATCACCGTCGATAGAATAGTGCTCCTTTAATCCCCTTGCAAAGGTTTGTACTTTCTTGTTATCGAAAATACCTCTATTTAGAAAATTGTGATGATGAGAAATTATCATATTCTCCTTTACTGAGGATGTAAGACATGAGCCACGGCGTAGTCTGTTTGCAGGCACATAGGCTAATCCCCTTTTTCTTAATTCAAGTGCATCGAGGTTTGTTATATCTTCTCCGTTATGCAGGATTTTTCCATCTGTTACACTTCTCAGTCCTCCCAGAACATCTTCAAGTTCTCCCAGCCCGTTACCTGCAACGCCTGCCACTCCCACGATTTCGCAGGAGTGCACCTTAAAACTTACATTGTCTAGAAGAAGCCTTTCCTGGCCGAACTGTCTGAGAGTAACATTTTTAACCTCAAGGATTACCCGGCCACAGGCAAGCTTTTCTTTACGGTAATCGAAGAAGAGGTACTTACCTACCATCAGTTTTGAGAGTTCCCTCTGATCGACCTCAGATGTGTTTCTTACCGTTACGACTTCTCCCTTTCGCATGACGGTAACCCTGTCTGATATTGCCTTAACTTCGTTAAGTTTATGGGTGATGATAACGATGGTTTTCCCCATTTTCTTGAGGTTTCTCAATGTGTCGAACAGTTTCTGTACCTGTTGCTCTGTAAGCACCGAAGTAGGTTCATCCAGTATAAGCAGTTCTACCTGCCTGTAGAGCATCTTTACTATTTCCACCAACTGCATCTGCCCGACTGTGAGTTCGATTATGCGTTTCCGGGGGTCGATATGGAAACCGTAGTTTTCTGCTACCTCTTTTACTTTCAGACACGATTTTTCTCCGTCGAAAAAAAACCAGTTTTTTAAAGGCTCTATTCCCAGTACCACATTTTCTGCAATGGAGAACTCGGGGATCAGTTTGAAATGTTGATGAACCATTCCTATGCCCAGCCTGTTTGCATCCATGGGGTTCTTGATTTCTGCTTTCCTGCCGTTAAAGAAAATTTCCCCCTCATCGGGTTGTTCGAGACCATAGAGAACTTTCATCAGTGTTGTTTTGCCTGCTCCGTTTTCCCCTACTATGGCATGTATCTCGTTTCTCTCAACCGAGAAATCGACTTTGAGGTTTGCCACAATTTCTCTGGCAGGATATATTTTGGTAATATTTTTCATTTCCAGATAGGCCATGTGGAATCCTCCTACGGGCAACGGGCTAAGGGACGGTGCAGAAACTTTTTAAGCTGCATGTTGTCGCAGATAACAGCAGGAGACCCCTTAAGGCCTCCTGCATTTACACTTTTTTTAAAGTTCAGGAACTTCCAGCTTTATCTCTTTAGATTTTATTTTCTTTACAATATCATCCATCTTCTTTCTGATCTCTTCGGGTACATTTTCAACATACAGCGGATCATCTCCTGCCCAATCAACATAACCGGCCCGGGTATCGACAATCTGCGCGGTCCCGTATTCCAGCTTTCCCTCTATTGCTGCTTTTATCTTTTCCTGTGCAAGCTTCTCCTGCCTGAGTATGCTGCATCCTACTATTGTACCTGGTGCGAGATGATACACATTGTCATCAAAATAGAGTACATATTTACCCCTCTCTTTGGAAGCATTTATGACTCCCTGTCCCGCACCGCCTGCAATCGTTAGAATGATATCCACCCCTTCATCGAACATCGAATTTGCAAGGTCGGAAGCCTTTGTAGCATCGTACCAGTTACCTATCACCCTGTAGTCCAGAGTGATTTTATCGTTTACCGCAGAGAATCCCTTAATGTATCCGGGTTTCATCATCTTGGTCAGGGCGGGATACTCCTGGGCTACGATCATCCCGACCTTTAAATCTGCATTGGCACCCTTCATGTTACTTGTGGTTACAAGGCCGGCCATGTATCCTGCGAAATAGGCCTGCTCGACCTGATTGTAGAGAACTGTATGAAGAGCAGGAAGGCCCTTATAATAGGCATCCAGATTCAGAAACTTCTGGTCGGGAAAATCCTTTGCAACTTCCGCTATAATAAAGGGCATGGCAGGGTTGGAAGTTACTATAAGCTCGTATTCCATGGTAGCTGCAAGGGAGGTCATTTTCTCCTGCCATTCTGCCTGGTTGAAACCCGCTTCCAGTATCTTAACCGAGGCATTCTCATACTCCTCCACTGCCTTCTTTGTTCCATTGGCCATTTGTTCGTACAGGGGACTTCCTGCAGTTACCCCTGGTACGAAAACGGCAATGTCGAAGGGCGCTCTTTCCTTTTCTACTGCTTCCTTCTCTCCTGCTGCACTTAGAAGAAAAGGAACTATCATACATAAAACCAGACCGAAAAAGATTATTCTTAAGTTTTTCTGTTTCATAAACCTTCTCCTTTTTGTATTTTTCATGGTTTCAACGAAACCAGTGTTGCCTCAATAGTACATCTGTATCATAGCCCTGGTAGGACAGACACTCACACATAACCCGCATCCGATACATTTATATGGATCTATTACCGCCTTCTCAGGTATTCGCACTGCATCGTAGGCACAGACCTTAACACACCTGCCACAGGAATTACAATCATCTTCTACTATTTCCGGTATTACCGGATCTGTAACAGCAGTCAGTTTTTTCTCCTTCCGCTCCTGTATTCTTCGAATGGTCAGTGCTCTTGCCTGGAGAGGATTTTCATACCCCAGATCGGCCATCAGCTTTTCCAGATCCCGGATGATTTTCGCATACCGCCCTGGACCTTCTTTGTGTCCCGCTGTGCAAACACCTACAAGGGTCGATCCTGCCATCAGGTACTCTACAACATCCTCGGCTGTGGTTACACCCCCGATGCCTATTATCGGCAGGTCTGTGGCAAGCGCTGCATCCAGAACCATTCTCAAGGTAATCGGCATTATAGCAGGACCGGTTAGACCACCCACTCCGCGCGGGCCACCGAGCACAGGTTGGCCGGTTCTTATGTCAATGGAGAGAGCAGGTCCCAGTGCATCGGAGCAGGCAATACCGTCTGCACCGGCTTCTTCTACTCCGAGAGCCCATTCTCTTGCAATATGAGAGAATGTTCCGGAGAGTTTTACCACTACAGGAATTTTCAAACTCTCTTTCATAAGCTTTACCGATTTCTTCATGGGCTTAAGGTCGGTAAGTTTAGGTTCCGGGAAGCTTAAGCCCTCAAACATTGCGTTGAGAATCTCTCCCATGTGGGGGCAGCAGGTAGGAAGAACTATCATATCCGCTCCTGCTTTTTCAGCCTTGAGAGCAAGCTCTGCGCTCTCCTCCGGAGTAAACCCGGCTACGTTTGCAATCACCAGGGATTCTCCTTCTTTTGCTTCTTTTATCCCCTGTGTAAACCAGTATTCGGAGCTTTTATCGGAACCGAATACAGAGTTAAGCATTCCCGCCCGAACTGAATAAAAGCATGGAAGAACGTCGGTTGCCGGTTGGGATACGATGGTCTTGGTGCAGATAGCAGCTACGCCTGTTTTGGAGATCTCTCTTATCGTTTCCCCATCCCTTCCGTGCACACCCGCCGGAACAATTATGGGGTTCTTGAAACTTATTTCACAAAAATTAACTTTTAGATCGACTGACATAGTCTCTCATCCTTATACCGATATTCCATTCCTTGCCCACAGTTTCTTTGCCTCTTCGATACATGCCGCTTTAACTTCCTCTTCGTTCACCGTAGTCATGGTGCCTTTTTCTACAACTATTTTGCCGTCCACAAGCACCGTTTCTACATCCTTTCCGGTGAAAGTCATGGTATAGTAAGACAGGAGCGAAGAAGGCACAACCGGAGTGGGGGAATCCGGTTTGATAATAAGGATATCCGCCCTTTTGCCGGCTTCAATGCTTCCTATCTCTTTTTCCATACCCAGCGCCTTTGCTGCATTGCCCAGAACCATATCCAGTACCTGGAAAGGAGGAAGGAGCATGGGATTTGCATTGTGCGCCTTATGCAGAAGATATGTGTACCGTAGGTATTCAGCAGTATCCAGGGTAAAAAAGCAATCATGCCCCAGGCTGACATTCATCCCTTTCTGTAACATATCCGGAACTCTGGCCACTCCGTTTCCTCCCAGGGAGTTGGTCATAGGGGTGTGGGAGATGTTAACGCTGTTGCGCCTTAAAACCTCCAGATCTTCCTCATCCAGGTCTATGCAATGGGCTGCAACCACATCAGGACCCAGTAAACCTGCATCTTCTAAAATAGCAGGAGCGGACTTTCCGTATCTTTCTGTAAGAAAAGCCCTGGGTATTTCTGCTATATGGATCTGTATCCCACAGCCATGCCTGTCTGCTGCCTCTCTTGCTTTTTTCAAGGTGTCCGGGGAATTGGTGTATGCGGTATGAACCCCCAGTCTTGGTCGAATGAGAGATTCCCCGCCGTGAGGATACTTTTCCATGAAAGCGAGGTTCTCCTCCAGCCCCCTATCGGCCATACCGGGGTCAACCTTATCGAGTATGGATACTCCCGGTATCCTTTCCGTTATCTCGTATCCTATCTGTGCCCTTATACCCGTCTCCTCTACCGCTCTTGCACTGTATTCGAGTACACCTGGAAGTGCGTTTGGACCTTCCACCATTTCACAAACTGTTGTAGTCCCGTTTTTAAGCATCTTCATGGCAGAGTATCTTGTGGCCGCATATACGCCCTCACCGGTTGTAACATCCTCGAGCCATTCCCATCCCATTTTCTGAAGCATATCCCAGAAACTTTTAAGCTGTGTAACGTCTACTGGCTGATTATGCCCCAGCACATAGGCCATGTGGGTATGGGTGATGATAAATCCGGGCATTACTATTTTACCGGAAGCATCTATTGTACGGTGTATACGGGTATATTTTTTCTTAATAGCTTCCGTCTCCCCAACATCTACGATAGTATTTCCCTTTATGGCCACCGCACCTTCGGGTATGATCTTTCCCGATAGAGAGTCTCTTTCGAAGGTGGCGACCAATCCGTTTTTTATAAGAATATCCAGGGCTTCAACCATAAGAAACTCCTTTTCTACAATAATAAACCCACCGGCCTTTACGGGCA
>QNBH01000205.1 GCA_003645645.1 Spirochaetota bacterium
AGCAATCGATAAAATTGATCCTTCCGGAGAGGGAAGCCCCCTTTTAGAGTATTGGGGCTTGAATAATGCCTGGGATGTCCTTTACAAGAGTACTTACATTTACGCAGCCGATGCGAGTTCACCTGGGAAAGTTGTTCGATTGACCAAAGACCTTGCTTACGTGGATGAGCTTGACGGAAAGCCAGGTGTAGAAGACGATTTCCATGGCCCTCACCGGTTTCTAGCCGTACTCAACAAAAAATTCTACCTCATCGACGAGGATGAAAATGAACCCGACATAAATAACAGGCTGGTTTCCTTCGACGATATTACCGGCTCCGGCTGGAAAACCTACCAGAACGGCGACGACCCATTTTCTTTCTTTAACTATTATGGTGGTGGTCTCTATTAACTCTCCTCCATGCGCATCGTTTACTACACGCCAGGTGTAACCGGGTCGGGTCATATCGTACAGGGCATTTCCATTGGGAATGCCCTGTTACGTAACAGGGTCGATGCGGAGTATACAATCCTAAGCAGCAGCCCCTTTGCAGAGCTTGCAGACCGGTTCTCCATGGAGCACCGGGAAATCCCCCTCGAAGGGGAGAAGGAGCTTTCAAGGGAAAACTTTAGCTCTTCCTTTCTCTATAAGTCGCTCGCGGAACTGGAGCCGGAAATCCTGCTTGTAGACCTATCCTGGTATATGATCCAACGCTTTATCGAGGAGCTTCCGTGTAAAAAAGTTCTTCTTTCAATGCAGGTCTCGGATGCATTTTTCAATGTTCCCTTACCTTCAGGAAGGCTTACCTTTGATCCCGGGATGTACGACCACGTGCTTAAAACCGAACCTTTCGATAGTAGTATAATATCGGAGCAGATAAACCCCATCATCATCCGCAATAAAGAGGAAATCCTCTCAAGGGAAGAAGCCATGGCGCAGCTCCAAGTGAGAGGAGATAAACCAGTATGTCTCTTTGCCTTTAACGGAACACCGGGCGAGTTTGAGCGCACCAAAAAGATGTACTCTTACCTGGAAGAAGAAGGCTACGATATGATCTATACCACCAACTACAGGGGAGGGCTTTTCCCCGCAGTGGACTATTTCAACGCCGTAGACCTGCTCATCTGCGGGGCCGGGTACAACGCCTTCTGGGAGGCAGTTTACTTCGAAAAGGAGACTATTTTTGTCCCCATGCGCAGGAGGTTCGAAGATCAGCGACGCCGCGTCGAGGAATGCCTGGAATACCAGTTTGAAGAGAACGGTGCCGATCAACTGGTGGATATAATTTATAATCTTTAAATAACCCTGGATATTATTCGGGGCTGCCTCAAAGAGGAATTGCAGGCAGATCGCTTCGAAATGTTGCCGCCTTACAGTCCGGATGGGTAGTGTTGAGTGGGTGGGGCTTGGCAGTGCTTAAGTGCACGGTACGGGTCGACTCATAGGATGAGACTACGAGACGAAACTTAAGGGCGTTTGTATCTCATAGCAAATAACGTACAACCTTAAGTATTACCTGATACGACGCTGACACAGCATGCCAACAACCACATAAAAAATTTTATTAAAATAGCACGCTCCGGCCTTGTACTGATGGTGGTTTATCCTCTTAACCCAAAATACCTCTTTATTCCCCCCACACATGCTTCGTATCGAGAGCAAATCCCTCGACCACTTCCGAGGAGAGGCTTTCTCCCTTCAAAACACGCTGGACGAGCTCGAAACCGGTTTTCTTCATCGCATACACATATATTGTCTGGCTTTCCCCATCCATGATCCAGTACTCTTTAACCCCGTACTTTTCGTAGGCTTCCTTTTTCTCTATTGCATCGAGAGTTAACGTAGAGGGTGAAAGAATCTCTGCAACCAGATCGGGGGCACCTTCTATGTATCCTTTATCGCTTAGAAGATCCTCTCTCCCCTTTGCAATAAAGATTAAATCGGGTTGAAATACATTTTCATCACTTAAATAAACATCCACAGGAGCGAAAAAAACTTCACCCAATCCATTATTTTCTACGTGTTCGGAAAGGCGGGTACCGATTTTCCTCGATATTCTCTGGTGCTTCCATGAAGGGGCCGGACTCGGGGTGAGCTCTCCTCCTATCAATTGATATGGTGCTCCCTGGGGAAGGGAGAAGTATTCAGAAGCAGTGCTTTTTTTCCTGCTAAGCTCCATCTTAATCTTATAATAGTTATTTTAACGGTGATCATCTAATCTGATAAAAAGAAGCATATATATGCGTCGACGCCCTTTTATAAGAATTACTGCTTATAAAAACATAAAAACCCGGGGCAGATCAGGCATTTTAATAAAAGGGGGAGATTGCCCCGGCTAAAAGACAACCTCCCGCAGGACGACCTCCTTTTCCTACCTTGCCCCCAGGGCTTTCACCTCCATTTGCAATCTCTTATTATACACCCCCTTAATTTTACAGTCAAACGTTTTTTTATATTTTTTTAAAAATTTTCAGTAAATGCAACCCTTCTATGTTGATCATACCGATGATGGTTCCCTTAGCGCTTGTAAGATATGTTTAAGGGGAAAAAGGGTAGCGGCGCATCTTAGCTAGGGCCTCTGCCACTGCACTAGTAGTCAGCCTGTTCATGACTCAAAAACAGGGTTACGCCGCATCCGCTCCCTGACTCTGCTGCTTAAAGATCCTTACAGAGAAGAAAGAGCCTGCAGTCAACAGGAGAGCACCGATAATGAAGGGAAGCCCTGTAAAGGGGGAAATATCCAGAATGATCCATCCAACCAGAGGGCCTGTTGCTGCACCAAGGTCCAGGGCGCTGGCGAAAAAAGAGTACATCCTGGAGCCTGTTTTACCCGCCCTGGCTTCGAGAATTATGGCGATGGTGTTGGTACATATATAGAAAAACAGAATCAAAGCAGAAAATAAAAGTATATGCATTGGGGCAGCCATCATAGCCACCGAAAGGGCGGCCAGAAGAAAGCAGAGAAATACAACCTTGCCGTGACCCAGTATGTCCGAAATGTGGCCCAGCAGGGGCGAGCCGAGTGTACCGATGATATGCCTTAAAGAGAGAATCAGCCCGTTTATGGAAGCGATGCCCACCATCAGGTGAAAAACAGTTACAGTTTCGCCGAATCTGTTCTTTAGAACAAAACCAAGGGTGGACATTACGAGCCCCGAGCCGGTAAATCCCACTGCCAGAGTACAGATTAAAAGGGGCACGAATCTTCCAGGATCGGAGGCCGATCCGGAGTTATGAATGTTCTCACTCATAAATCCCATGGTGGAAGTAGAATTATCTGCCGGCCGTGGTATTGCAGAAGAAGACCCACCTATACCTCTTATTCCAGAGAATGATGCCAGGGGGATTCCTGAAAGGGAAAAGCCTGCCAGAATCAGAAAGGCACGTGAGAAACCCGAAGCGTCATACAGGAGTGCCCCCAGGAAGCTTCCTCCGATAAAACCAAGTCTTACAACACCAGAATAAACCCCCATGACCCTTCCTGTATTCTCTTTTGTGCTTACCGAGGATGCAGTCATCACCCCCACATGCCTGAGCAGCGACCAGCAGAAACCCCAGAGCAGTCTGGCGGTAAAGAGCATAAAGAAGGAAGTAAAAATACCGTAAGAAAAGGTAACCAGTGTACCGAGCCCCAGCGCCATATAAAGCAGAACCACCGATGGCAGGCGGTGGAATAGTTTGTGTGCAAAAATATTGGTAAGGAGGCGAATCCATCTGTTTGCAGAGAGAAGAATACCCACATGAATGGGAAGAAGACCCAGTTTCTCAAAGGAAGTTGGTAACACGGCGTAGAGAGCCTGGTCTCCGAAAAGGGAGAAGGCTATTGCCAGAGCAATGAGTATTACAGCAAAGAGGGAATGTTTCTCCATGAACTCTGGTTATACCATTTATCCGGTTTTTCTTAAATAGAGGGACTCCGGATCAATCTCTATCCAGACCGTGTCTCCCCGGTCTTTTATCGATTTAGGATTGGGATCATCGAGGGTAATGTCTTTACCTCCTTCCAGAGTTATTTCGTAGCGAGCCAGGGAACCGAGGAAAAACACTTTCTTAACCTCCCCATGGAGGGACTTGGGCGTTTCTTCCCGGGAAAATTTGAACATTTCGGGTCTGATAACCGCATTTACAGCATCTCCCGGAGAGAGACCTAAGAAGTTGTTTTTATTCGGTAGAATTATCTCTCTGCCTGCTGTTCGAAGTTTTAAATATTCCTCAGACACCCCGGTTACCTCCCCTTCCAGGTTGTTTGTAAGCCCTATAAACTCGGCAACAAAGTCTGTTTCAGGGTACTTGTAGATTTCCATGGGATTCCCGATCTGCTCGATTCTCCCTTCGTTCATCACCACCATGAAATCTGAGATGCTCATGGCCTCCTCCTGGTCGTGGGTAACGTAGATAGTGGTAACACCCAGTCTTTCCTGCAGCGCCTTTATCTCTTCCCTCATATATACGCGCAGCTTGGCATCCAGGTTGGAGAGCGGTTCGTCCAGAAGCAAAACCTTGCAGTCATTAACCAGCACCCTGGCTATAGCTACCCTCTGCTGCTGTCCGCCGCTCAACTGATCGGGATTCCGGTTTTCCATCCCCCGCAATTTAAGAAGCTTAAGTCCCCAGGCGACTTTATCCCTGATTTCCTTTCCGGAGAGTTTTCTAACCCGCAGACTGTATGCCACATTTTCAAACACATTCATGTGAGGGAAGAGTGCATAGTTCTGAAATACAGTACCTGTAGGTCTGTTATAGGGAGGGATTTTATTTACTTTCTGATTTCCTATAAATATAACCCCCTCATCGGGCTCATAGAAACCTGCAATACAGCGAAGGGTAGTGGTCTTTCCGCAACCACTCGGACCAAGAAGGGTGGTGAGCTTTCCGGGAGGAAAGTCGAAGGAGAACTTCTCCACAGCCACCACCCTGTTATCCTTCTCCTGGAAGTACTTTGTAACATTTTCGAGTCGTACAGAAACAGCTTCCATTTTAAAACCTCTCTATAGCCGGAATATCGACATGGTTGCCCCACTTGCCTTGTACAGGATCATGATAAGGGTAACCACGATAAACATGAGAAGGCTGGACATGGCAGCGGCTGCACCGAGAGAGCCGGCTTCTACAAAATTGTATATATCCACCGCCATGACTCTCCACCTGGGAGTAACCAGAAATATGGTGGATGTCAGTTCTGTAATTGCCCTTATAAAAGCAAATGTAACCCCAGCTATAAAAGCCGGCTTAAGCAATGGTAAAATCACCCTCCTGAAAGTATAGGGCCATGGGGCGCCAAGATCGGCGGATACTTCTTCTAAAGAAATATCGATCTGCTTGAGTGTGGCGACCCCTGTACGAAATCCGAAGGGCATACGTCTGAAAGTATAATCGAGAATAATGATGATGGCAGTACCAGTAAGAATGAGGGGTGGTCTGTTAAAGGCAACTACAAATCCCAACCCCATCATTGTTCCCGGAACCGCGTAGGGCAGGGTTCCCAGAAAATCCATTACTTTCTTACCAGGGAAGCGCCGGCGTACCATGAAATAGGAGATCACCAGGCCGAGGAGGGTGGCGGATACCGCACCCAGAGAAGCCATCCAGATACTGTTTCTTATGGACTTAAATGCATTGGCGAAAATAAGCCTGTAATGATCGAGGGTAAAGGAGTTATCAACCCCCCATACTCTGGCGAAACCGCCCAGGAAAACAGTGACGTAGAGCGTTATAATGACAACGGAAATAATCGAACAGAAAATCACTATGGGCAGTTTTATCTTAAGGGGGGTAGAGCGAATTTCAACATGTGCAGGTTTGCCCGTTACGGTTACATAGGAGCGGCGTTTTTTGTAGCTGTTCTGTAAATAAAACAGAAGAAAGGAAGGCACAAGCAGGATGATGGATATGGTTGTTCCCATCCCCCAGTCCATCACTCCCAGGGTTTGCATCACTGCCTCTACTGCCAGAACCGACAGACCCCCTCCCAAAAGTGCAGGGGCACCGAAGGCACTCAAGTTAGTCATGTAGATGAGAAGTGCTGCAGCCATAAGAGCAGGAGTAATGAGCGGAAAGGTGATGGTTCGCAACACCCGAAGGTCCTTTGCTCCAAGATCGTAGGCCGAATCCTCCATGGATGTATCGATTCCGCTGAAAGCAGCGGAGGTAATAAGAAACCCCAATGGGAATGTTGTAATCATCTGTGAGATTATTACCCCGTGTTTGCCGTATATTATAAACTTAAAACCCAATGTATTCTGAAGAAAAATATTTATGATACCGTGCCTTCCGAGCAGAAGGATGAAAGAGAAGGCATTCACAAAGGGTGGGGTTATCATGGGGAGTATTGCCATCACCATGAAAAAAGATTTAAGAGGCATATCGGTTCTGGTTATACCGAATGCAAAGATGGTTCCTGTTAACAGAGCACCCAGAGTGGCCAGAGTGGTGATAAGAAAAGTGTCGTAGAGTACTTTGCGGAAATAGGGAGATGAAATGAAGTAAAGATAGTTTTTCAAACCCACGAACTCACCAACCTCATTTCGAAGGCTCTCCCTGAAAACCGAATAGAGAGGGTAGGCTACAAAATTGATCAGAAGTATGAAACAGAATAGAAGGATAAAAAAAACCACCGGTTCTCTAAGAAGCTTTTTTATCTCCTGTACTCTACCTGCAATTATTGCGTTCATCTGCCCCGCTCCCAATTAATAGTGGGGGGATACCATGACCCCTGTTTGCATTTCCAGGGGGAAAAACTTCCTCCTGGCTCAGACCGACTCTCTAAGCGCAGGGGGGATACAATGACCCCCCCTGAATCGAGTTATACTACTCTTTCGGCTGCATGGCTACCTTTTCATTAAAAGCCTGAAGTATCTCTTTTTTATTATTGGCTCCCCATATATAGTCATCATTAAAAATTGTAAGCTCCTTGAGAGGGACTGCTCCTTCCGGAGGCTCGAC
>QNBH01000206.1 GCA_003645645.1 Spirochaetota bacterium
CGGATTGACTTTTTTTACACCAAGAGCGAAGTGATTTATATGACGCACAACCTCAGGGATGGGAAAGGCGCCCACGTAGCCTACCTTATTTGTTTTGGTGAGGGCACCTGCCATGAGCCCATTGAGATAGTACATCTCCTGCAGCTCTGCAAAGTATGTACCCACGTTCTTCGACTGCTTGAAGCCTGAGCAGTGCATGAATAATTTGTCGGGGTACTTATTTCCGGCCTCTATGGTGGCATCCATGTACCCGAAACTTGTAGTGAAAACCACATCGCAGTCCTCTTCACGGATGAAGCGGTCGATTATTCTGGGTGCATCCGCCTCTGCTACAGACTCAACGTATACGCTCTCAAGCCAGGGAAACTTCTCCATCACATATTTCCTTCCCTGCTCGTGGGCATGGGACCAACCATAATCTCCCACTGGCCCAACATAGACAAAACCGGCTTTAAGCTTCTCTTCTTTTACTTCCTTTTCTCCTCCTGCCCAGACAGACCATCCCAGAACGAGGAACAGAAGAAGCCCCATAAAAAATACTCTCACTGACTTCATGACACTCTCCTTTTTTATGTGTTTATGTGGTGATTAAATCTTTTTACAATAATTTTGTAAAGAGGTCTGGTCTTCAAGTTTGCCGGAATACAGCAGGGAGACACTTTAAACGGGGAGATATTTAGGTTTACCCAAATGTGCAGGCCCGACCTCTCCTTTATACGTACTTGTTTATAAGCTCTATCAGTCGCTCGGTCTCTACGGGTTTGTTTATAAACTCTTCAGCCTGAATATCTTCTTTGGCAAAGTCGAAAGCGTATTCCCGGTTAATGGCTGTAAGGGCAAGTATGGGTAAGTGGGGGTGCTTGGCCTTAATTTCGCTTGCCGCATCAAAACCCCTTGTCTTTTTCTCCGGAAACATAATATCCAGGAGAATGATATCAGGTTCAACTTCGTCTATCATTTTCATTCCTTCCTCTACAGTGTCTGCAGAGTAAACTTCAAAACCTTCATAGCCTAAAAGTGCCCCTGTTGTTTCAAGAATATCCTGATCGTCATCGATTATGAGAACCTTCTTCTTGGCCATATTTACCTCCGTTGTTTTATCTCTATTTAATTCAAAGTTTATTCATTATTTATCTTTTGGCAATGTAATATGAAAGCTTGTTCCCCTATTAATCTCAGAGTAAACCGTTATTTTACCTCCGAGGGATTCCACAGCCCGCTTGACGATAGGAAGACCCAGCCCCGTGCCGTCTTTCTCTACCTCACGAGCCTTGCGGGTGCGGTAAAACTCCTCAAATACCTTATCCAGCTCCTCCGGTTCTATTCCGTATCCCTCATCCTTGACTGTAAGTTCCACTTCTTTACCATTATCGATAGCGTTGATCAACACTTTGGTATCCGGAGGGGAGTATTTTATCGAGTTGGTGAAGAGATTGTTTAGAATTATATTTAAAAGATCCCTGTTTGACCATATCTTAAGCTCCCTGGGACAGGATGGGATAAACCTTATCCCCTTCTGACGGCTGAAGGCTCCTACCTGATTTATATTATAATCGAGTGCTTCTTTAATGTTTAGCTCCGTCTTTGTGTATTCGACTTCTTCTTCAGAGCGCATGTAGGCAAAATCTATCATCTCATCGATCATGGTGAGAAGATTGGAGGTTCTCTGGTTTGCCTTCTTCAAGGTATCCCTGGTTTTCTCGGGTATCTCACCGGTTATTCCCTTCATTATCATCTCGTGATAACCCTTAAGGGCCGCAAGGGGGCCCCTTAGTTCGTGGGTAACCTGAAGTATAAAGTTTGACTTGATCTTATCGAGGCTCTTATACCGGTTAAGTTCCACTTCCACACGTTTGCCGCGCTCTACTATTCTGTTTTTAATACTGGTTATAAGGTAGGCGGAGATGATGATGGTAGAGCAGAGCCCGACTACCCTTATTATGACAAGATCTTCATACAGACCTGGAGAAATCCTGGCCACTTTAAGTGCAAAGTGTGGAAGTAACTGCAGGTATTCTGCAAAGGCTACACCTATAAAGACTACTACAAGAATTGTTACGTAGATGAATACCACAGAAGCGGGAAAGATAAAAGAGGTAAGCATAATATGGAAGACGAAATAATAGCAGAAGGGATTTTCCAGAAATCCCGTGAAATAGATAAGGAGAAACAGAAGAAGGTAGTCTGTGCAGACCTGAACATGGAAAAAGACACTCATCTCTTTACGAAGGAGATTCTTCTGTTTTACTACCGCATAATAGTAGGTAAAGAAGGAGTTTATTAAAAACAGGACACTGGTTAGAATATAGAGAATACTGTAGGGGAGGACGTAGTTCAGAAGAAAGTTTACAATTAATAGGGTAACTACAACACCCAGGAAGGCGATCCACCTGAGTGTTATGAACCATCCGATAACCCTGTTCAGATCTGTATACTCGGAAGAATCGATTTTTGATTCGGGAAGCACTTAACTTACCAGGTTATAATTTCCCTTAAAACGTTTTATTTCTGCTACCTGCTCTTCCTTAAATCGTACAAGAGATTCGAAAAGGTCTCTCTGCCTGTCTGTACGCAGGTTTTTAAGGATAGCCGAATAGTAACTCTTAAGTTTTGTCTCAAAGTCCAGTAACTGCCTGAATATCTCCTCGGGGGTAGTGTGCTTTGTAATTGCCTTCTTCGGGATGAGGTCTTCATCCCGGTAATCGGGAGCAAAACGAACCCACTCTGTTCGACCATGTTTTTCCACATCCACGTTTTCTGAGACTTCGAGTTTCTCTTTAAGTTTGTTACCGAGTATTTTTACAACCTCTTTTGATTTTGGTTCTTTTAATCCCAGTTCCGCCACGTCGTAGAGATCCTTTAATTTTTCCTCCCACCGTATTGCCTTCTGTAAGAGCTCTTTCAACTCCTTGTAAGAAATCATATTACCCCCTTCCATATATTATAAACTACAAGCTTTTTATTGACAACCGGTGTATTAGAACTTAAGATGAAAATTGTTTTCAATGCTGGTACCATGGAAAACGGATCGGAGCAGGATTTTTTAAGGCTTTTCTCACATCAGTTAAAATCACCCCTAAACTCCATTCAATCCCTTCTCAATACGATAGTCGAAGGTCTTGCAGGAGAGGTAAATACAAAAACACTTAAGGCTGTAGAGAGAGCCACAGAGAAAAGCAGGGATGCCCGGGAAGTAATATCCGATCTTATAGACTTTGAGCTTTACTCCCAGGAGAACGGAAGACAGCAGGAGCTTAACCTTACCGAGCTGCTTCATGATCTTGCCCTCTCCTTCTCCCACTCCGCTTCCGAGAAAGGGATCACCTTTAACTTCGATTTACCGGGGACTGAGGTTATAGTATGGGCAGATCCGAAGAGGCTGAAACAGGCGATCGGAAATATCCTGGATAATGCCGTAAGATTTACCCCGTCAAACGGAAAAATGGAGGTAAAGCTCTCACCAGATAGAAAAGCAAAGAGTGTAACTATTAAGGTAACGGATACAGGCCCCGGAATTGCTCCCGAAGAGAGGGACAGGGTTTTCGAGCCCTTCTATCGATCTCCCCGACTGAAGGCCACCGTGCCCGGGACTGGACTGGGGCTCTCCATTGCAAAGAAGGTAATAGACAATCACGGCTGGGAAATCCACTTCACTTCCGGGGAAAACAGAGGAACCAGCTTTGAGATAACACTTCCCTATGTGAAGCTGGAAGATAGAAAATACGAAAGGGAGAGAAAAAAGGTAGTTATTATAGGTGGGGTAACGGCAGGTCCCAAAGTGGCTGCAAGATTGAGGCGGTTGGATGAAAATGTTGATATCATCCTTGTAGAGAGGGGGCGTTTCCTCTCCTATTCGGGATGCGGGCTTCCCTCCTACATTTCGGGTAAAGTACGCTCACCCAGAGAGCTTATGACAACTTCGGACAGTGCGGTGAAAAGCCCCGAGTTTTTTGAATCGATATCACACATTACAACTTTGAACAATACCATGGCGTTGGAGATAGAAAGAGATAAGAAGAGAGTTCTGGTTAAGGATCTAATGATAGGGCCCACTTCCTATATCCCCTACGACTATTTAGTCCTGGCAACAGGAACGGTTCCGGATGTCCCAGACATTCCGGGAGTCAATCAAAGCGGAATATTCACTCTTCATACACTGGAGGATGCAGAGGGGATAAAAAAGACATTCTCCGATAAGAATGCCAGAGACGTGTGCATTATCGGTGGGGGATTGATAGGGATCTCTGCGGCAGAGGCACTGATAGAGACCGGGGCTAGAGTCACAATACTTGAGAAAAAGCCGCACATACTGTTAAAACTCCTCGATCCGGATATTGCAGAGAAAATTCAGAATGAGCTGAATAAAAAAGGGATAAAAGTAGTAACAGAGGTAGAAATAAAGGAGATAAAAAAACTTAAAGATCAATTCGAGATATTGACTCAAAATAGTCCTTACACGGCCGACCTTGTTATTCTCTCAACCGGTGTAAAGCCAAATGCAGCCCTTGCAAGAAGCGCCGGCCTTGAAATCGGGGAGTCCGGAGGAGTGAAGGTAGACAGCTTCCTGAAAAGTTCCGACAGGAGCATCTATGCGGTTGGTGATTGTGCAGAGAGTATAAACCTCATAACGGGAAAACATGAATACTGGCCTCTTGGGAGCATTTCCACAAAAATGGGGAGAATCGCTGCCGACAATATTTTTGGAATAGCTTCAAAGTTTGAAGGCTCTATCGGTACCACTCTGTTTAGAATTATAGACATAAATGTGGGCCGTACCGGATTGACCGGCCGCGTTGCCCTTTTAAACGGCTTTGAGGAAGTGGAGACGGTTACTGTTTCCGGTCTTGATAGGGCGCACTATTCCGGCGATGCAAAGTATATTATTTTAAAAGTGATTGCGGACAGAAGAACAAGAAGGCTTCTGGGGGCCCAGGGTTACGGGAAGGGAGATATTATCCCCCGGATAGAGATATTGGCCTGTGCAATCATGCAGTCATTGACACTGGATCAGGTTTTCAAACTGGATCTTGGATATGCACCCGCATTTAATAACCCTGTTGATATTGCACAGACCGCATGTAATGTTCTTGAAAATAAGATCAATGGGCTGGTTAAAACGATAAATATTCAGGAGTTCGATAAAATTAAGGAAGAGGTTAACATTCTCGATGTCTCCCCCCTATCGGAGCATTCGGCCGGTTCAATCCCGAACAGCATAAACCTGCCTCTGGAGAATCTTCGCAGAGAGAACCTACCTTTTGACAGGGATTCAAAAATAGTACTTTATAGTAAAACTTCGTCAAGTGCATACATTGCATACAGATACCTCTCTGCACAGGGATACTCCGATCTCATGATATTGGAGGGCGGCTACATCTACTGGGAGCGGTAGGGGGTCAGGTCTTGAATTTTGACATTTTCAGTTTGTGCTATGCGCAAGTCGAGGTTCCGTTTTTTACTACGAAAGAAGGCCGCAACCTACGGTGGTGGTCCACCGGTCGAAAGATCGGTGGAGAGACGGGCTTAAGCCCTTCTACCTTCTTTCGGAGCATACAACCACCTGAGTAATTTCCGCAAAGCGGAAATTACTTAGACCTTGCAGGGCTTGCAAATCCTTAGGCTTTGCCTGTGGTTGTTTACCATTCATACAGTCTTTATCATAATAGGAGGTTACCATGAAGATTGCCAACAATATAACAGAGCTCATTGGGGATACCCCGCTGGTTAGGATAAATAAAATTGCACCGGGTGTAAAAGCAGAGATTGTGGGTAAACTCGAGTTTTACAATCCCTGCGCCAGTGTAAAGGACAGAATTGCCGTATCCATGGTTGCCGACGGAGAGGAGAGAGGTCTTATAAATAAAGAGACGGTAATAATAGAGCCTACAAGCGGGAATACGGGTGTCGGCCTTGCCATGGTATGTGCGCAGAGAGGGTACAGGCTTATTCTTACAATGCCCGAGAGCATGTCTGTTGAGCGCAGAAAACTGCTTTCTCTGTTCGGAGCAGAACTTGTCTTAACTCCGGCAGAAAGAGGGATGACGGGTGCTGTAAACAGAGCGCTCGAGCTTAAAGAACAGCATTCAAACAGCTTTATACCGGGACAGTTCGACAACCCGGCAAATCCGGAAATCCATCGCAAAACCACTGCAGAGGAGATATGGGAAGATACGGGAGGCGTTGTTGATATTTTTATTGCAGGGGTTGGAACCGGAGGAACCCTCACAGGAGCAGGGGGGGCACTGAAAAAAAAGAATCCCCATCTAAAGATAGTAGCAGTAGAACCTGCTCAATCTCCCATACTATCAGGAGGGGAACCTGGGCCTCACAAGATACAGGGTATAGGGGCTGGATTTATCCCCAAAGTACTGGATACATCACTCATCGACGAAATATTTCATGTAACCAACGATGAAGCCATCGATATGGCAAAGCGTCTTATAAGGGAGGAGGGTATTCTTGCAGGCATCTCAAGCGGCGCGGCGACTTTTGCCGCTGTAAAGATAGCTTCGCGGGAGGAAAACGCTGGAAAGAGGATAGTCGTAATCTTACCCGATACGGGCGAGCGCTACCTCTCAATATGGACTACAGAGGAGTAGACGTATCCGAAACTGGTCTTTAAACACTTACTTGACAAATATTATAGTTTTTGTTGCCTTCTTTATCTTTCGTCCCATGGCAAAGAAAGTGAGAAAATCTTGCTTAACCTTTAACCGGTACAATAAAAAACTTAAAAAACGAAATAGAGAGGAGAAAGGAGGTTGAAGCCGAATTGGAGAACAAGACAGAGGAAGCAGACAGAGCCAACAGGATGAAATCCTTCTTCCTTGCCACGATGTCGCACGAGATAAGAACCCCCCTTAATGCCATAATTGGCTTTACAGAGCTTGCAAGGGAGGAGTCCGATCCGCACTCTGTA
>QNBH01000207.1 GCA_003645645.1 Spirochaetota bacterium
CTACTTAAAAAAATGGCCATTTTTTCTACGCTCGAAGAAGAGGAGCTTAGGACAGTAGCATCCAGCAGTGAATACTGTTCCTTCAGAAAAGGGGAAATTATATTTCGATCGGGCGACCCGGGAGAGGAGCTTTATATCGTTGAACAGGGGGATATCCTCATCTACAGGGAAACCGATAAGGGAGAAGAGACAGTTATAGCCAGGTATCTTCCCGGTGAGTGCTTCGGAGAGCTCGATCTTATGCGTAATTCCTTAAGAAATGCAGTTGCCAGAGCGGAAACCGATTCGGTACTCCTCCGTTTCCCGAAGAAAGGTACACACTTAAGTGAGGTCCTAAAAAATTATCCGGCCATTTCAGCCCAGTTGCTCCACAAATTCCTTGTACTTATAGCAGGAAGGATAAGAAATGCAAATGCCCTGATAAAAGAGAACTCTCCGTGGATCCAGGAGCTTCGAAAACAGGTCTACAGTGATAAGCTGACAGGACTCTACAATAGAACCTTTTTAGAGGAGAAGTTGTCCGATTATCTTAAAGATGGAGAGTCAGCTGTAAGTATATTAATGTTTAAACCGGATAACTTCAAAGCGATAAACGACACCTACGGCCATCAAGCAGGAGATACTGTGCTTCAAATCATGAGCAGAGCGCTGAAAGATATGCTGGGAGAACACGATTTTGGAGTACGTTACATGGGCAACGAACTTTCAGTGCTGTTATCTCGTTCAGGAGCAGAGGAGGCACTGCAATTTGCAGAAAAAATTCGGGAGGTAATGCGTAATCTCGATATAAGAGAAGTAACCGGAGGGGATGATTTTAGAATCACGGTAAGTATTGGTATCTCGGTTTTTCCCGATCATGGAACCGATGCGGCTACACTTATCGATAAAGCCCATTCCCTCCCGCTGATCGGAAGAGCACAGGGAGGAGACACAATACTTTTCCCGAAAGAGATGTGAGAATAGTGGATATGGATTCTCACATTTTATTATTAATCCCAAGTTTAGGTTTTTAAAGATTTACAAAGATGGCTGAATTATTCCTGCGAAAAATTGATATCTTCTCCAACCTCACCGAAGAAGAGCTTACAATCATCCGTTCCGTTATGAAAACCAGAGAAATCGATGCAGGAAAAACGCTGTTCCGTGAAGGGGATAGGGGTGATGAAATCTTCATAATCGAATCCGGCAGAGTAGCCATTGCGGTGGAGCTCTCGGGCGGCCAGAAACTGGAATTAAGCGAGATGTCAGGGGGGGATTTCTTCGGGGAGATGTCCATCTTTGAAAATGCTCCCCGTTCCGCTACCTGCTATACCAAGGAGAAAACCGTTTTACACGGCTTGAAGGGAGAAGATTTTTACAGACTCATAAAAAGGCACCCGGAGATCTCGATAAAAATAATGTATCGCATGTTAAACATAACAACCGAAAGGCTTATGAAGACCAGTAATTTCCTTGCAGACATGGTTCAATGGGGGGAAGGTGCAAGAAAAAGAGCCATAACCGACGAGTTCACAGGTCTCTTTAATCGTCGTTTTCTCGACGATACACTGGAAGAACGGTTTACAGAGGCCAGGTTAAAAAGCGTACCGCTTTCTTTGGCCATGGTTGATCTTGACAATTTTGGTAAGTTGAACGAGAAATACGGAGAGGAGAGGGGAAACGAGGTGATACTTTCCGCTGTAAAAATATTCCGTGAGATATTCGAGGAGAAGGACATTCTGGTCAGGTACGGTGGGGATGAGTTTACACTTCTTTTAATCGACAAAGGTCCAGAGGAAGCCTGCAGAATGTGCAACCAGGTCTGTGAAAACTTAAGGGCGCTTGAAAGCGGTGTAAAGATTACTTCGAGTATCGGACTGGCTTCCCATCCTTTTCACGCAAAATCGGCAGAAGAGCTTAAAGAGAAAGCAGATAAGGCTCTATACAGGGCAAAGGAACTTGGTAGAGACAGGGTAGTAGTGGCGGAAAAACAAGATTTTTGACTGATCCGGAGTGATGTGTTGAAAAAGAGGGAGATAAAATCCATTGCAGAGAAAAACAGAATCGTAGAAAAAATCCTCAATGCTTTTTCAGAAAGAGACGGTTTCATCCTGTGCAGTCATGAAAATCCCGATGAAGATTGTATTGCATCCATGGTTGCAATGGGTCTGTTACTGGGTAAGCTTTCAAAGCGGGTATTCCTGTTGGCCGGTCATAATATACATGAGAACTACCGGTATATGCTTAACATCTGCAGGTACAACTCCATCGAAATCGCAGAAAATAGTACCGATTTACCGGATATGGAAGAGATAAGTACCATAATCATCCTGGATACTCCAAAGCCTTCCATGATTCTTGAGAGAAAATCCATTAAGCCCTATCTGGATAACAGTAAAATATTAAAGATAGAGATAGATCATCACCTGGAAGCAGACAGTGAATACTCGGGAGATAATGGATACAACCTGGTAACAGAAGCCTCTTCAACAGCAGAGCTGATAGGTTTTTTATCTTTTAAACTGCAAAAACGCACCGATTTGATGCAAAAATTTGAAATAACCAACCTCTTTACACGAAATTTCGTTCTTTCAGTGCTTACCGGGATAATAGGGGATTCAAAAATGGGGAGATATTTAAAATCCAACAGAGAAAGATGGTTCTATGGAGTTTTTAGCTCGCTTTTCGATAGTATGCTTGTAAGGGAAACTTTTTCAGGATCTTCCAACTTCTCCAATATGGAGGAAGTTTACAGAGAACTTGCAAGGCTTTCCGACGAAGAAGAAGCATGTTACAGATACATGATAGAGAGAAAAAGAAAAGCCAGCTTTATCCATTACACCCTGCTAAACAGGCAGGATAGCCGGCATTTGACAGAAATTTTCTCAAAAGACACAATCATTACCATGGCAAGGGCAATAGCGGACAAACTGGCGGAGGAAAGCGGTTATCTGAGTCTGGTATGTTACTATGATGATCCCCTGTGGTCGGATTTTGTTCAATTTCGAATGCGCAGAAGTCATCTATACAGAGATTTCGATCTTAGAAAGATCCTTTCACTTTTTAATATAACTAACGGCGGAGGCCATCCCGGGGCAATAGGATTTCGCAAAGAGAAAGGAGAGATAAAAGATATAGAGAAGTTTGTTGAAGAAATAATATCCGGTACAGAAAAACTCCTGGCCGGGGATGTTCCTGAAGCACTCGATTTTAAACCATGAAGGATGTCCTGAAAACCTTAAGCAATGAGCTTGAAAACAGAGATTGCTTCTTTGTATTTCCTTCCGAAGTTGTAGCCTCTTTCTGGAGAAAAAAGGCACTTTCTCTTACTCGAAGGAAAGCGGTAAGAAGCGAGCGATTTCAATCCTGGGATACCTTTAAAGAAAATGTCTTCTCCCGTAAAAGAGAGGAAAAGCCGGTAAATCGGCGAATACGCCTTTTATTCACAGCCTCTCTGCTTGAGAAAAACAATCCCCATAATCCGATTTTCTCCTATCTGATAAACCCGGAATATGCGGATAGTTCTAAAGCCTTTTTGAAGCACATCTCCTCCATACTGCCTTCACTGGGGACGCCCTCGGTCAGAGAGATTCTCGAAGGTAACTCTTCGGCCCTCAATCTGGAAGAAGGGCAGAGAAGGGACCTTCTTCTCATCCTTAACGAATACAGAAAGTTTCTTAAAGAAAACAGCCTCTTCGAACCTTCCTACGAAAAACCCGATCTCAACCGCTTGGAAGGGAAATATTACATTTTCTTCCCCGATGTAATCGAAGACTTCCTCGAATTTCAGAGTGAAATAAAAAATTGTCCTTTCATTAAGGTGATAGAGACAGGAGAAGCCCCTCTGGCTAAAGAGCAGAAAACACTCTCCAGCGGTGGTGAAAAAGGAAGGGGTGGAATTACCTTCTTCGGAAATGTAAAAAAAGAGATAAGGTGGGTCGTAAACAAACTAAGAGGACTACTCGATGGGGGGGTTAGACCGCAACAGATTGCAATAACAGTGTCAGAGGAAGAGGTGCTCAATTTGCTTGAAGCTCAATGTTCGCTTTACGGAATCCCTCTGGATATAAGGAAGGGGAGATCTCTCACCCAATATCCAGCGGGAAGGCTCTTCCCCTCTCTGTCAGCCTGTCATGCTTCTGATTTTTCCATGAGTGCATTAAAAAATCTCCTTCTAAACCGGCATCTCCCCTGGAAAAATCGTCAACCGGGAGAAGAACTTATCCTATTCGGTATAAAGTACTTTTGTTCCGAGGGGGCACAATGGTGGATCCACAATCTCCGGAGGATGGGAGAAAAAAAGATCGAAGTATATTTTAGAAAACTTTCCGAAAGAATTAACGGATTATTTAAGGCAGGAGATTTCAAAGAACTTAAAAAAGAGGTGGATAAGTTTCTGTCTGCATTCCTGGATACCGATAAATGGGATGAAAAAAGCTTAAGGATACTCCAGACTTCCCTGGATCTTCTCAACGAATTGATCTCAGACAATGAATATACGGGTGAACAAAAGATTGCCGACCCTTTTGGCCTTTGGCTTAAAGCCATAGAAGAGCGGATATACGTAGAAAAACCCGATACCGCAGGGATACCTGTATACGGATACCGTGTTTCGGCAGGGGTCTATCCTGACTATCATTTCATTACAGGAGCGACCCATCAGTTTACCACGGTAACCGTGGATCGATTTCCCTTCTTCAGGGAAGATCAGAAGAAGGGTACGACAATGGAGAGAAGCGATTTTTCCGATGATTTCCTGCGGTTATACTCTCTGTCCGGGAAAAACCTCTATTTTACCTGCAGCGGGGAGATGTCCTCCGGAGCGCAATTACCTCCGGGGTATTTTGTATCAAGAGATATGGTATTCCCATACAGGGATGAGGATAACCTGTACGGTAAGGACCTCTTTGCAACCGAAGAGAGAATCTGGTTAGAATACGAAGGAGGGAAGAGGTCCGAAGAAAACAACCCGTGTTTCTCACCCGTTCAGAAAGAAGGTTTTCTTAACATCGAGAAGACCGCCTTCAGACAGAAAGATTTCGATCTAACACGAGAAACCATTGTAGAAGACCATCTCAATGAGATTATCCTTTCGAGACTATCGGAAGAAGAGGGTAACCTCACCATATCTCATTCCGCTTTTGAACTCTTTCGCAGTTGCCCCTTTGCATATCTTCTCTCAACAGCGCTTGAAGTAGAAGAGCAGGAGTGGAATGTCTTCTATTACGACCCTCGTATCGTGGGGCAACTTACCCACATTATTCTAAGAGAACTGTTTAACAAGATAAAGGAATTACACGGCTTTTTCCTTCCCGGTAGTCTCGAAGAGTATATGGAGACACTTGAACAGGTAACCTCCGAATGTTTTACAGAGTGGGAGAGAAAGAAGCCTTTCTTTATAAGTCCAATCTGGACTGATGTAAGAAAAAAAACCATGGAAGCATTAAATGTTTTTCTTAAAGCAGAAAAAGAAGCTTTTCCGGACTGGAAGGTTTTTGCCCTGGAAAAAACTATTAGTCTCATGGATGAAGAGGAGAAACTCAAGCTAACAGGCCGTATCGACAGAATTTCCGAAAGAGACGGACAAAAAGCCCTTATAGATTATAAAAAGAGAAACCCCTGTAAAAGGGATGTGCTGGGCAAGGAACTGTCTCCGGAAGAGCAAAAAAATCATGAACCACCCACCGGTTTCTTGTTCGAAATACCCCCCCAAACACTTCAGTTACCCTTTTACATCTATATATCAGAAGCCCGGGCAGAGAGGATACACCGTGCATCCTACTACGGAGTTGACGACGGAAAGTATGTACATATTTTTGATGATACAGGTTCGGGAGGATGGGCAGACAGAGATAAAATAGACACCCTGGTATCTTACACGAGAGAGAAAATATACGAGATGAGCTCTAAAATCAGGAACGGCGATTATAGAACTCTTGCTCAAAATGATTCCTGTGAATCCTGCAGCTTCAGAAGGATATGCCGGAATAAATTTATGTTAAGGTTAAAGTAAGAATGAAAGAAAAGATAGATGAGGCTCAGCTTAAAGCCATAAACATAAATGAAAATGTGGTTGTTTCCGCCGGTGCAGGCTCAGGCAAAACTTCTGTTCTGGTAAAGCGTTATATCAGACTGATTCGGGAACAGAAGGCTACAATAGAGGAGATACTTACACTCACCTTCACCAGAAAGGCTGCCGCCGAAATGTACGAAAGGATATACAGCCTTCTGTCGGAAGAAAAGACGGAGATTCTCATCAACAAGCAGCTTACAGAGTTTGAAAAGGCCCATATCTCAACCATAGACAGTTTCTGTGCTGATATAGTAAGAAATTGTTCCCACCGCTTCGGTGTACCTTCGGACTTTTCCCTAGACGATGAAGAGGCTGCCAGAATAGCACAGGAGGTAAGCCTTAAGTTCATAATCGAAAACCGGGAAGATCGCATAATGCAGAAACTCATATCCTCGATCGGATTCGAGGGAGTGTGGAAGGAGTTTTTTTCCCCCCTGGGGAGCGAGTATCTGCATATCGCACGTTCTGAAGATTTTTCCAGGATGTATGAAAGACAGATTCGAGAACTGAAAGGGCTTCTGGAGAAAGGGACAGGGCGGTTGGGTGATATATTTTACCGGATCCGCACCCTCGATTCGAGCAGTTCCAGCACTCTGCAGGATACCCTTAATTCACTTCCCTCCGAGGATGAGATTGCCGGTCTTGCTAAGAATGAGAATTATTCTGAGTTGAAACAAACTCTTAAAAGAATAAAAACCAGAAAACCCGGAAGAGTTAACTCGCCGGGTCTTCTCCAGTTTAAAGAATGTCTGGATGAGCTTAAG
>QNBH01000208.1 GCA_003645645.1 Spirochaetota bacterium
AAATACCCCGATGAGAAAGAGACAGAGGTCGGCGATACGCTTTAATGCGGGAAAGCGGTGCTCGGGTTCGATCATCTCGGAGTAGCTCAGCAGGCTTTCTATATCAAAATCGCTTATCCTGTACTTGTGCCAGACGCCCTTTCTTACCCTCACGGGTATAGTTATGCTGTTGACCCTCACAAAAGAGGAAAGCATATCCACCAGATAATATCTTATCTCAGCCTTTTCTAAAAAAGTGGCAAGCCTGTCTCTGTCAAACACCGCTACCGTGTCGTGGCTGGAGCGCTCGATTGTAAAGGCTCTTTTCTCCAGATCATTCCTCACTGCATACAGAAGAACTGCGAAAAGCAAGGGAGGAGAGATTTTTACAATCTCCTCTTCACTCGACATGAGATGTTCCACAAGAGCAGGATTGGCCAGCATCCCTTCCAGGATATCCTGATCTTCCCTTAACACCTTTACCATACGGGAGGGGCTTGATGCCTGTGGTATTAAGACTTGAACGAGATAGAGAAGATCTGAATCTGTAAAAAGTCTTGATAATTCATTCATCGAATAAATTTTGCCAATATGCCCGTAAAAAAGCAATAGGTTTTTTGTTTTTATACAGAGTTTTTTGAATCAGAAAAGGAGAAAACGATGTATGGTCTTTAAAAAGATAGGAGTAGGCTAAAATGAAAAATAAAAGGGTTTTATTTCTCCTGGGTTTTGCCTGGTTATCCATCGTATCGTGCTCTCGTTGTACTCTTGATCCGGGTCGATCCGTAAATAACTCTATTACTATTCTTTCATACAATGTGGAGAACCTCTTCGACGATGTCAGTAATGGTACTGAGTACAGGGAGTACGATCCAGGAGAAGGAGAGTGGAATACCCGGCTTTTCCACACCAAGATGCTTCGTATTACAGAAGTGATAGAATCTGTAATTCCTCACGGCCCGGATATTATCGCCCTGCAGGAAATTGAAAATGATAATGCATTGAGCGCCCTAAACGATAATTATCTAAAAAACTTTGGTTACAGGCATCAGGTTATAGCAGGGGAAGAAGATGTGGCGGTACGTGTAGCTCTCTTAAGCAGACTCCCCATCAATTCGGTAAGGGTACATCGCCTTCAGCTCGAACAAATAACAGGATACCCTCTGGTAAAAGGGATTAGAGCAATTCTTGAAGTTTCCTTGAATTACAGTGGGGAGGAGCTAATAATTCTCAACAATCACTGGAAATCCAGAGTAGAGGGTGCAGAAGAAACCGAACAGATACGCCTTGAGACAGCAGCTCTGGTAGGCAGGAGGATTCGAGAAATACGGTCAGAGAACAGAGAAGCCGCTGTAGTTGTGCTCGGTGATCTTAACGAAAACCATGATGAGTATCTGCGCATTAAGCAACAATACCAGACTGCCCTTTTACCGGAGGGTACGGAAACACCGGAAAGGTTCATCGAAAAGAGCCTTTTTCTTACTTTCAACCGGGAGGCTATAGAGAGAAGATACAGCGTTGAGCAAAAGAGGGGCGATGATAAAAGAGTACTCCTGTATTCTACATGGAAGGATACAGAACAACCGGGAAGCTATGTATTCCGGCAAGAATGGAACACTCTCGACCACATACTCCTCTCACCTGCTCTCTTTAATAATAAAGGTCTCTCTTACAACAGTTTTGAAGTTGTAATTAGGGAGTTTTTTCTAAACAGCGATGGATACCCCTGGAAATGGGATCCTTCTAAAGCAAGCGGATATTCCGATCATCTGCCCCTCTTGTTAACCCTTTCCGTCGAGTGAGAGAGATCAAATATTGTTATATTAAAAGTCGAAAAAAAAATTATTTATTTTAAATAAAATATATTGACTACATCTCTATTTGCGTTATATTTTCCTCATCCTGTTTACACGGAGTAAAAAGATGCAACAATTATCCCTTATGGATGATGAAGAGAAACCTCCCGGTAGCCCTTCCGGAAGTGTTGTCGAAGAACAACAAAGGGGCATGGTAAGACCGAGGGCTTTAAGTCCCAGGTCTGAATCCTTCCTCCGGGAGTTCTTCCCCGAAGCAACGATCAACGATTGGAACAACTGGCACTGGCAATTGAGAAATCGAATAAAAGATTTCTCCTCTCTGTCCCGAATAATTCAACTATCTGCCGAAGAGAAAGCACAATTATCCTCCCATTCCATGCCCTTAAGCATTACTCCGTACTATACCAGTCTGCTTGACAGATGGAATCCCGATGATCCGCTTCGAAAAACAGTTGTTCCGGTATCAGAGGAGAACAATATACTTCCGGAAGAGATGGTGGACCCCTTGGGGGAACATTCCAACAGCCCCTGTGATAGTCTTGTTCACCGATACCCCGATCGAGTCCTCTTTCTGGTAACCGATTTCTGTTCCACCTACTGCCGTTACTGTACCCGTTCCAGATTGGTGGGCAGAAGGCTCGACACATTTCTATGGAGAGAAAGGTGGGAGAGAGCTTTAAGCTACATCGAAACACACACAGAAATACGGGATGTTCTGATATCGGGAGGAGACCCTCTGACTCTATCGGAAGAGAAACTCTTCTGGCTTTTAAACCGCCTCAGAAAGATTCCCCATGTAGAAGTTATCCGTATCGGCACCAAAGCTCCGGTGGTGCTTCCTCAGAGAATAACACCTGTTCTAACCTCGATGCTTAAGATGTTTCATCCTCTGTGGATGAGTATCCACTTTACCCATCCCAAAGAGCTTACCCCGGAGACCATCGAAGCGTGCAATCAGATAGCAGATGCAGGAATACCCATGCTATCTCAAACCGTTCTTCTTGCCGGTGTCAATGACAATGTGGAGGTACTTAAGAGGCTCTTTCATGGTTTGCTTAAGATCAGGGTAAAGCCCTACTATCTCTATCAGTGTGATCCCGTGCCTGGAACTTCCCATTTCCGTACACCCGTCGAAAAGGGATTGGAGATTGTAAGTAGCTTGCAGGGTTTCACATCCGGGTTTGCCGTTCCCAACTTCGTAATCGATGTACCCGGAGGAGGGGGCAAAATACCCCTGTTTCCCAACAGGATACTCGGCAGAGACGGTAATTGCCTGATCCTCAATAATTTCGAGGAAAAACAACTCCGTTATCCGGATATCACCACTCCGTGCAAAAACTGAATCCATTTCAGGCGAGAACTTAAAAGATGATTATAGGGGTAACTTACGATTTACGCTCCGAGTATCTCGCCATGGGATATTCAGAGGAGGAGACCGCTGAGTACGATAGTCTTTCAACCATAGAGGCTATTGCAGAAGCACTGCACGAGCTTAACCATACCCCCGAGCTTATTGGTAACATCAAGAATCTTGTTAATCGCCTTGCAGAAGGGCAAAAATGGGATCTGGTATTTAATATTGCCGAAGGTACGGGTGGATTCGGTAGAGAAGCTCAAATTCCTGCTGTTCTGGAAGCGTATCACATACCTTACACTTTTTCCGATCCGCTGGTTCTCTCCCTCTGTCTGCATAAAGAAATAACAAAAAGGGTTCTTAAATCTTTCTCCATCCCTACATCGGAGTTCTTCCTGGTAAGGGATACATCGGAAGTGAGCAGAGAGCTATCCTTTCCCCTTTTCGCCAAACCCGTTGCAGAGGGAACGGGAAAGGGGATTGACTCTAACTCGATAATAAAAAACCAAAAGGAGCTGCTCTCGGTATGCACTCGCCTGTTAAACAAATATAATCAACCGGTTCTGGTGGAAAGTTTTCTACCAGGCCGGGAGTTCACGGTGGGGATAATAGGAACAGGAAACGAGTCTTATCCGGTGGGAGCTCTGGAGATAATTTTAAAAGAAAATGCTGAACAATATGTCTATTCCTATGCAAATAAGGAATACTGCGAGGAGAGAGTTATATACCGTCTTGCAAGAGATCCTGAAGCCGAGGCTGCAGTGGATATTGCTCTTAGAGCCTGGAAGGCTTTAGGCTGCAGGGATGCGGGGAGGGTCGATCTTCGTTCTGACATAAACGGTATTCCCAATGTGATAGAGATAAACCCACTGGCTGGTCTAAATCCCGAACACTCGGATTTGCCCATTGTATGTAAACTTTCCGGAATCGGCTACGTTGAATTGATAGGTAAAATTGTAGAATCGGCAAGTACCAGGAATAGGAGGAACTATTTTACAGATTTAACCTTTGTGCAGAGATGACCCCTGTTCAGGCATAACTGTGCAAGCCGGAAAGGAGGTAATTTACTCCGAAAAAGGTAAAAACAGTGGCCAGAAATCCCACGATGGCGAGAATTGCAGAAAACTTTCCTCTAAACTTTGCCACGAACCGGGTATGAAGGTAGGCTGTATATACAAGCCAGGTGATAAGTGCCCAGGTCTCCTTCGGATCCCAGCCCCAGTATCTGCCCCATGCTACCTCCGCCCATATTGCACCGAAAATAAGCGCTCCCGCTGTAAAAATGGGATACCCTATAGCTATGGAGGTGTACATCAACCTGTCGATACTCCTGCGCTTATCTTCATTTTTATTTGTAAGATAGTATATAGCGGCTACAAACCCCACCACAAAAAAAGCCTCTCCGATAAAAGAAAAGGCAACGTGCAGTACAAGCCAGTAGGATTGAAGTGCGGGAATTGGTGGTTCTATCTCTCTCGAGGCAAGGGGTGAAGATGCTATGGCTAGAAAAATTATTATGATAACCGTCCCTCCAAATAGAACCGATGGAGGGCTCTTCTCTCTGCTTTTTAACCTGTAAACGGAAAGAACCAGGGAAATAACACCGGAGAAAAAAACCAGAGATTCAAAAGTATTGGTGATGGCTACAAAGTTTATCTTAATACTGCGGATGGTAATATCTGTAAATAGAAGAATTGCCGCCGGGAGAAGCAGGTAATGGGAAAGAGGATCGGGCTTTTCGCCTCCCTTCCTTATAAGATACACGATTTGAATAATACAGGCTGCACAAATGATTACAAATGCAATGGTAGAAATCATGACTGCTTCTCTCCTAACTTCTGAATGTAGGTTACACTTAACCCCAGCCCAATTAAAATAACCGCAATGAGCACAGTTGTATATCCTGGATCGACCACAGCCTGAAGACCGGTTACAAGATGATTCGAAATCTTACCTATCCTGTACTCTCCAACCTGTTGATTGCGTCCGAGAGAGACCATTCCGGTTATCTCCTGGCCATCCCACTTCTCAAAAACAACCTTCACATCATCCGAATTACCCGAACCCGAATAAACCCCTCTGAAAAAGTAAAGCTCATCACCTACATTTATGTGGTAACCCCTTTTTAGATCTTTCTTCTCCCCGGAATTATGTATGAGGGTAACCGTTGCCTCCTCTGAATAGGACGACTGATAGATCTTAATTCTACCGATTCTAAGAGGATGATTTACCCTTATCGGATAGGAATCGACTATTACCTTCCCCTGTTCGTCGTAAACATTTACAGTGGAAATCCACGCTTTTGGTCTGCCGCTCTCGTATGTATGGAACTCGAATGATTCAAGCTCCATTACATAGTCCCCCGGCAGCCTTACCCTATCTCCTTCTGCAAGGTAGGCAAAACCTTCTCTCCTCCCGGTAAAAGTAACAATCGCACCAACAGCAAGAACGAGTAAGCCAATGTGCA
Source organism: Spirochaetota bacterium (assembly GCA_003645645.1). Taxonomy (GTDB): domain Bacteria; phylum Spirochaetota; class Spirochaetia; order SPDA01; family B32-G16; genus B32-G16. Next base: position 5,618 of record QNBH01000208.1, read on the forward strand.
GTATGTCTGGGCCAAACCTCTTCTTTCCCGTTTTACGGATCTGTTTAACGAGTCTATCTATACTGCAAACCGAAAGGTTTACTATAAAGACCACGATCGGCACAAGGAAAAATCCCGATGTGAAAAAGTTGTTAAACCCGGTGTTTATTATTATCCATGAAAGAAAGGAGGGATATGCATGATAGTAAAAGCCCAATTCCTTTCCCTGAGGTATGAGGGTTGCAAGTATGGAAGTAACTGTTATGTAGAGTATCAGTACGACCGCAAGCTTGATGGATTTAAATAATTTGTATATTGAGCTCACCTAAAAGTCCTTTTGTGGAATCTTCCGGTAAACAACCACCGGCAAAGCCTGAGGCTTTGCAAGCCCTGCAAGGGCTAAGTAATTTCCGCTTTGCAGAAATTACTTATGCGGTTGTATGATCCGAAAGAAATTAGACGTGCTTAAGCCCGTCTCTCCACCGGTCTTTCGACCGGTGGAGCACCAGTACAGGTGGTGGCCTTCTTTCGTAGTAAAATCCAACCCTGTGAAGTTATCCCCAGAATGATAAAAACTATGGATTTAATAGCATAAACCATAAAATATTACAAGTATTTAACTGCTAAAAGAGCTCGAAATCTCCCTTAAATTATTTACTCCCGTAAAAAAATCTCTCATCAAGACCACCATCGGATAGTAGGCAAAGGGTCTTAACAGCAGCTTACTGCCTTCTTTCCTTACCGCTCCTGTTAAAAAAAGGAGCAGAAGCTCTTTCCACAGATATATCCAGTATCCTTTCCCGTATTTTTCTTTCATAATCTCAAGATCAAGCGATTTGCCGAAAAGTCTCATCAACAGATCGTAACGTGCGCGTTCGGACATCATGAGAGTTCTTCCTGCCACAACCGGACTTTCCCCTCTTTGCAGATAATCGATATACCTCTCAACAGAGCAGGTGTTTGAATACAACTTGCCTTTTATATAACTGAATGAGCCTGCTCCTATTCCCGCATACTCATCGTACTCCACTATATATTCATCTATGGAGCCTCTCTTCCGCGAAAAACACCACACAGTGACAGGTTTGTAATCTTTTTTAAGCATATTAACAATCGTACGATAGAACAATTTCTCTCTTTTTAAGCTTTCTCTTCTGCCCCCGAGGGGATCTTCGCTGTCTCTA
>QNBH01000209.1 GCA_003645645.1 Spirochaetota bacterium
CATGAGTTGTGTAAATACTTAAGGACATTTCATAGATGATAATTGATATCTCATCTGTAATACCGGCGATATCCTTTGTCCCCTACATCCTCTTTACAATCTTTGGATTGTACTATCATAGAGAGGAAAAAATCCGGTGGTCCTTTATTCTTTACATGTTTGTCATGGCTGTGTGGAGCTTTGGTTCTTTCATGATGCATGCCAATACCGGCCTGGCAAGTGTCTTGTTCTGGAACAGGTTCATGGTAGTGGGCATGTTAGGAGGCCCTATCACCATATTTCACTCTCTGCTGGATTTACTCGATAAAAAGAAAAAAAGTTACCAGTATCTTCTCTACCTGGGTTACGGTATATACCTTTTCCTTATAATTCTTAATCTACGAGGACAAATCGTTACCAGTGCCTGGTTTGAGGAAAATCATTTCAGATACTCCCTTCATAAAGGTGCATATATCGCATATATATTGAGCTACTCCTATTTATTGTTAGGCATCTTTCTACTTTCCAGGGAGCTTCAAAAAACAGAACACGAGTATACTAAGAAGAAGCTTAAACTCCCACTTATAGGCGCGATGGTGATGCTTGTGGGAGTTCTCGCCAACCTCTACGAGCCTGTGGGCAGATATCCTGTAGATCTTTTCTCTGCAACCATAAATGCGTTCTTTATTTTTTATGCCATCTACAAGTACCGGCTTGTACATTACTCCGCCTTTGTGCTTAACTCTATACTTTACTTCATACTTGTTGTTATAAGCGGATTTGTCTTCTACGGTATCCTCCTCCTCTCTTTCTCCGGTTTAAGGACCATCTCCTTTGAATATGCCATCATCCCATCAATTCTCCTGGGAGTGGTGGCGGCCTTTATCTTTCAGCCCCTGAGAAGCGGTGCACTGGCCTTTATGGAGAAAATCTATATAGGAAAGCGTTTTGAATATTACACAGGCTTAAGGAGTTTCTTAAGGGAGCTGAATACCATAGTAGAACTCGATGTTCTGGGAGAATCCACAGTACAAAAGCTTCAGGACACTTTCAATCTCGAATGGGTAATGATGGTTGTGCTCGATTATTCATCCAGAAATTACAAATTAATTGCCCAGAGGGGGCTCTCCAGAAGCATCACCCGCACTCAGGAAATTATATTTAACCGGAACTCACCCTTTGTCAGGTCATTCGTAAGCAATATCAACGGTATAAAATTGATACGGGACAGCAGTATAATAATTACCCTTCCTGTTGATGGTAATCCTATTGAGCTCCATCCGGCTCTGGTCATTCCTCTTCAATTCAAAAAGCGGGTTAACGGATGTATTGCGCTGGGTAACTGCATGGATAAAGAGTATTTTGACCAATTTGACCTGGAGATTCTGGAGATCCTGGCAGGCCAGTGCTCGGTTACCCTTGAGAACGCCATCTCCTTTGAAAGGCTTAAGAGACAGCAGAAAAGGCTCCAGGACATGAACCAGGAGTTAATTATAAGCAGAAACAAACTGGAGGCTTTTTTCGATGGGATCACCACTCCCATATCGATACAGGATATAAACTACAATATTATAACCATAAATAAGGCTGCTGCAAGATACTGCAGGAACATCTACGAAAATCTGATCGGTAAAAAGTGCTACAACGTTTTCTTCGGCCACAACAAGCCGTGCCCCAACTGCATGGCCCAGGACAGCCTTCACACCCAGATACCCTTCAGCATAGAACAGAAGGATGAGAAAACAAACAACACTTTCTCAATTCACTTCTACCCCATCTCGGTTCCTGACGGGTCGGAGAAAATTTTCCTTGAGTTTTTCCAGGATATCACACAGCAAAAAATACTTCAGGCAGAGCTCGCCCAATCGGAGAAGCTAGCCAGTATAGGGACTCTTGCATCAGGAATTGCCCATGAGATAAACAATCCTTTAACCGGAATTATAGGTACTGCCGAGATTATGCTTCAGGAGCTGGATGCTAAATCTTTCTTAAGAGAATATGCAAAGGACATAATCGGTTATGCCGAGAATGCAGCGGAAGTCATCCAGGAACTGCGAGTTTACTCGCGAAAAGAAAAATCAGAAATACAAAATGTGAATATAATAGAAACCATTGAAAACTCTCTTAAGCTTGCCGAAAGGGGAATGCATTTCGAAGGTATTAAGGTGGTTAAAGATTACGAAGAGCTCTCACTCATAGAAGCCAACCGAACCGAGCTTCAACAAGTATTTCTAAACATAATAATAAATGCCATTCAGGCTATGGAAGGCAGGGGAGGTATTCTCACTATAAAGTGCAAACAACAGGACGGTAACGCGTTCATCTCCATAAAAGATACGGGCCACGGTATCGGAGATGAGAACCTGGATAATATTTTCAATCCCTTCTTTACAACCAAAGATCCCGGAAAGGGTACAGGCCTGGGTTTAAGCATAATACATAAGATTATCCACAACATGGGTGGAAGAATAAGCGTAGAGAGCCAGGTAGGGGTGGGAACGGAGTTTAAATTAAACATACCCCTCTCCAAAGAGGAGAAACAGAAGATAAGATTTATCCATGCACGGAAACCTCAGCAAATTGAGGATGTCTTTTTCCTGCAGAGAAAAATTCTGGTCGGAGAGAAGGGCTACCTCGAAGAGACAATCCGCAGGAAAGAAGATGAGTTCGCCTTTCATATTGTTGCCTATAAGGGTCTTCAGCCTGTGGGAACCGTCTCCTGTCTTACACCTGAGATGGTCGATAAGTTTCCTATAGAAAAGCACTTTAAGCTCAACGGGCAGAAGGGTGATAAGAGGTGTGTTGAAATCGACAGGCTGGCTGTGCTTAACGAAGAGCGGGGGAACATCATTCCTCTGGGTCTTATGACCCTGGCCTATCTCTATGCAAAGGCGGAAGGGGCAGAGAGAATCTTCCTGGATGTATTCTCCGATGAAAAGAAATATATTGCCATGTATAAGAAGCTTGGGTTTCAGGTTCTGGGAGAATACAAATCACCCCTTCCGGTTACTGTGATGTTCCTCGATCAAAAAACAGACTACGAACGTAAAGCCCAGAGAATGGAAAAATTTGTAAGACCCTTTATGGCCCGCCTGGTACCCAGAATCGACTTCGAGGAAGATGTAAAGGAGAAAGTTCTCAATGCAGTGGATAAAATGCTAAGTTCTTCTCCCTCCGGATAGAAGGTTAAACACCGTCCAGCACCTCTCTCACCTTCTTCACCAGTACAGTTTCCGTACCTCTTAAAGATTTTGAAGGCTCACCGAGTTTTTCCCCTTTCTCTATATCTTCATAAATTATCGGTAAATAGATTTTAAAAGCTGTGCCTTTACCCGGCTCACTTTCGCAAAATATGTAACCGTTACTTTGTTTGACAATACCGTACACTGTAGCCAGTCCAAGTCCCGTTCCCTTCCCCAGTTCCTTGGTAGTAAAAAAAGGCTCAAATATGTGTGACAGGGTGTCTCTGTCCATGCCTGTACCCGTATCCCTTACAGTGAGTAAAACATAATTTCCCGGAACGGCATTGTAATGAGTGTAGGAGAACTCTTCATCCAGGTATATATTCTGAGTCTTAACAGTAATCTTACCCTTCTCCGATATGGCGTCTTTTGCATTAACAACCAGGTTTAAAATAACCTGTTGAATTTGACCTTCATCGACTTTGATATTTCCCAATTCCGGGTCAAAAATGATCTCCAATTCGATATCTTCTCTGATAAGATGTTTTAGCATCTTTTCCATCTCTCTTATGAGCTCATTAAGATTAAGGATTTTCGGTTGAAGGATCTGTCGGCGGCTGAAAGCAAGAAGTTGCCGTGTCAGAGAACTTGCTCTCTTTACTGCATTTAGTATCTCCTCTACCGAAGATTTGAGAGAACCATCTGTCAGTGAGAGAAGTAGCACTTCCGAATGGCCCATTATCACGGTAAGCATATTATTAAAATCGTGGGCGATGCCGCCTGCAAGCTTTCCCACGGCCTCCATCTTTTGTGAAAGCAGTAACTGTTCCTGCTGTGCCTTCAACTCTTCGTACGCTTCTTCGAGCCTTTCCTTTGCCTCTTCCAGGGATCTGGTTCTTTCATTGACCTCTTTCACAAGCTGCTGGGAATAATTTTTTAGTTTATGATTTTTTTCGGTAATTTCTTCGAGCATTCTGTTAAACAGGTTCGAAAACTTACCAAACTCATCAGTTCTTGTCATTTTTACTCGAAATTGATAATTGCCTCTTGAAATCTCATCGGTTGCTTTCATCAATACACGGAGCGGAACAGAGACTACTCTATGGTTATACATAATCAGTATGATGGCGAGAACAAGAAAGAGTATTAAATGTTCGAGTATGACGGAAGATCTGAAGGAAGATAAAAACTTTCTCTCATGATAAAGATCCATGCTTAAAAATAAAACCGCATCGACATCACTTTCTGTTTTTATAGGTTGAGAAAAAACGTAAATATTTTTACGATAATCTATATTCTTTACCCCAGGACTACCCTCTTCTATTATCTCCTTAACTATTTCTTCTTCTTTTACCCCTCCTGCTTCATCACTGTTATTCGAAGCTATAATTTTGTAACTGCTGTCGTACAATCTGATGGTTTCTAAGGAACTCAAGGCTCCTGTACTTTCTATCAAACTCCTGATTTCTTCCATCGCTCCCTCTCTCAACAAGGAAGAGAGGACAGATTCAAGAGTCGTTAGAATCACTTTTGACTCTTCTTCCAGGCGATGTTTGAAGTGATCGAAACTCAGGTAGCTTGTAAATAGAATAGAGAGCGAAACCATTACAATAACAACAAACAGGATCATCAGTGGAATTTTTACAGAGATAGAAGCAAGAGAAATGCCGGACCTCTTCATATATTTTTAACGATACACTATATTTTGGAGGGGGGCAATAAATAAAAGTAGTTTAAAAAGGGGCTCCCGCTGTCTGTATTATTCAGGAATGGGTGTTACGCTCTTTCAGGCTCTCCCAGCGTTTGTGCTTAAGCACTTCCGGGTTTGCTATATTGGGAGGAATAAAACCATCAAGAACATCTATCACTCTCCTGGCGGCCTCAACCGCCATTCGGTTGACACATTCCGCGGTTAATGCTGCGCTGTGCGGAGTTAGGATCACATTTTTCATTTTTAAAAGGGGGTTATCTTCATCGGGTGGTTCTTTCTCCAGTACATCGAGACCGGCACCGGCAATGAGGCTTTCTGAAAGGGCTCTTATAAGGTCTTTTTCGTTTATCACACCTCCTCGTGAGGTGTTTATAAGAAAGGCGCCGGGTTTCATCAAGCTGAAATAAGAAAAATCTATGAGCTCTTTTGTTTCTTCTGTAAGGGGCAGGTGGATAGATACTACATCCGAGCTCCCGAAAACCTCTTTTAAACCGGTAAATCTAACCCAGGAATCTAATTCTCTTTTTGCCTCTTCCGGTAAGTATTTATCAAAGGCAAGAATGTTCATTTTAAAAGCCGTGTGGCATGTTCGGGCCAGCTCTGAGCCTATTCTTCCAAACCCTGCTATACCCAGGGTCTTGCCTGCCAGATCGCGCGGTATATTTTTATACCTGACGGCGTAATTTTTTTTCCGAACTTCCCGGTCCATAAGAAAAAGCTGTTTGAAAAGGGCTGTGATGAGTGCTATACAATGTTCCACCACCGAAGAAGTATTTATTCCCAGACTTGAGGTAACGATTATGCCTTTTTTGGTGGCATAATCCATATCCACATTGTCCACACCCCCGCCCGTTCTGGATATGGTTAGAAGCTCATTTGCCTGATCGATTAAATCTCTGGTTATGGCGATTCCCGTCCTTAAGACAATGGCCTTAGCCCTTTTTATTAAAGGCGCTACCGACTCTGGTTTGGGTTCTCCAGCCAGGAGTATATTGATTCCCTTCTCTTCCAGGTATTTTTGTGCCTCTTCCCCTATGGGCTGTGGAAGCAATACAGTATTGCCATCATTCTGCATAATTATCCCTTTCTAACGCAGGTACCTGCCGCCGCTTATATCCAGGGTTATCCCTGTTATATAGCTCGATTCCCCGGAGGCGAGAAAAACTACTACCGCCGCAATTTCGTCGGGAGTGCTTAACCGGCGAAGAGGAATCTGTTCCAGTATTCTTCTTTTCTCCTCTTCACTCTTGCTGTCCCACAGAGACTTGATACGATCTCCGGTCATGGTAACCGTAGGAGCAACCGCATTGACTCTTATCCCCTGAGGCCCCCAGTCGTAGGCAAGCTGTCGCGTCAGCCCCTCAAGCCCCGCTTTTGCTGCAGTGTACTGAACTCCTGCAAGGGAGGCTCTCCAGTGCCCGGCAAGAGCGGACATGTTGATAATCGTTCCACCCCCGTTTTTTACCATAACGGGGATAATCTGCTGACAGCATAGAAAGGCTCCTTTCAGGTTTACATTTACCACTAGATCCCAGTGCTCTTCTTCTATTTCGTCCAGCCTGTGAGGAGTATTAAGCGCACCCCCCGCATTGTTTACAAGAATGTGAATGCTTCCCCAGGACTTTACAACCTGCTCCACCATATCAATCACCTGCACCTTTCTGGTTACATCCATAAGCACACCCATGGCTTCAGCATCGCCATTCTTCAATTCGGATACAGCCTGTTCTATCTTCTCTTCATTTATATCGCAGATAACCACCTTAGAGCCTTCTTTGCTTAAGGCTCGTGCAATGGCAAACCCCATCCCCTGGGCGGAACCTGTAACAACCGAAACCTTTCCGTCAAGTCTCTTCATAAATACTCTCTTTTATCCGGTTTTTTTAAA
>QNBH01000210.1 GCA_003645645.1 Spirochaetota bacterium
AATATAAGAGAGGCTCTCTTCGAACGGCTCAGGCAACCACTGGAAGAAGACATGATTACCATCTATTTTGCAGGCCATGGCTCACCCGATTCTCCCGATACACCCGATAATCTCTTTTTTCTTCCCTTGCAACAGGCCGACACGTCAACTGAGATGTTCTAAATACCTTTTGTTGCTGGTATTTAAAACAACCCTTGATTTGGAGTGCACCTTCAAACGCCGGAAAGAAATTTTAATCGGATAGGAAAATCCATTTAAACTGATAGTAGAACTTTTAGTTTTTCGAAACTAATCGATTACACCCGCAATTCGAAAATGCATCAGGCAAGTCTTTGCAAAGGGTCTTTTCCTGTTCTTACACTCTCATCATATACTGTATCAGGGCAAACATCAATGCAATTATACGGATCCCGACGCTCAGAAATGTCCCAGGCGAGTGTGCCATTCATGAGTGTACATAAACGTTTGAAAGATTCAATATTATGTATGCGTGTAAATACTCCACCCTGATTTAAAATCCATGTGCAGTCATAGAGCCTTATCTCTCCATTATCATAATAGAGATATACGGAATAGTTATCAGTGGGAACAACCTGAAAAGGTTTTGGTTTATTCATACATACTCCCTTCTTCATATTATTCCAACGGCTTTATTTTCTTAAACTGCTTCGAGTTCCACATCTCCAAAAGCTCTTCTTTATGTAGCTCGTACCAGGCAAGAACCAACCTGGCTTGTTTAGAAGACAGAGCACCAACACAAAAGGCACCTCTTCAATATCAAACTGAGCTTCAAAATCATTATAGCTTACATGAAAATGAGGTGGATTATGCTCATTGAAATACATTTTAATGATTATTCCGAAAAATCTACTGACTTCCGGCAAAATCACCCTGCGTTTTTTTAATATATTATGGTAGCATATGAAAATCAACCCTATCCTTATATCCGCAATATTATAGCAGAAGCTTTATACAGTCGTTGACTCAAGATTATCTTTATCATTAAACTCATAACATGTTGAAGTCAATAGAGGAGATAAAACAAAGACTTATAACATCTTATGATCCAGAAAGCATCGTTCTTTTTGGTTCTTATGTAAGTGCTGGAGCTACAGAAGAAAGCGACATCGATATCCTTGTTACGAAAAAAACTAAAGTTAGACCTGCGGAGAGAAGAGCTTGCGTGGAAAAAATACTTGCAGACAGGGCTATTTCCCTTGATATTGTTGTTTATACTCCAGATGAGATAAGATATCTCTTTTCTATTGGCAGCCCCTTTATCGAGGAGATAATAGAAACCGGGAGGGTTCTGTATATGAGAAGAAACACTAAAGTTTGGATGGATGAAGTAGAGGATGAACTTTCTTCCGCTCTTATACTTTTTGAACATGGTAAATACAGAGGTACTTGTTACCACAGTCAGCAATGTGTGGAGAAAGGACTTAAAGCCCTGCTGATTGAAAAGGGGAGAAAACCTGAAAAAACTCACGATATAATAAAACTAATAAATGAAGTTGCAGAATCAGGATGGAAGATCGAACTTTCTATCGATGATGCCGTATTTCTCAACAGTATTTATAAGGGTCGATATCCAACCGAAGAAGGTCTTCTGCCTCACGGAGAACCAACAAGAGAGGATGCAGAAAAGGCGAGCAGTACTGCAGAACGCTTTACGGAAGAAATAAGAAATATATTAAATACCGCATAAACTTAAAAACATTGACACGACATAATAATATAATTATATTAGCATTACAGTTAGGAAAATGCCGATTCGTAAACTTTAGCCGGTGTTTTAACCTTTTTAAACAGTGCAGAAAGGAAACGGGTATAATTAACAAACCAATTGTTATTTTTGCCTGCAAGGTACTTCAGGATGCCATAGAACAACATCTGCCTGAGGGATTCGTAAACCATGCGAGCTACCTGGATTACGGGCTCCACCGGCATCCCAAAAAGATGACCCTCTCTTTGCAGGAAAAAATAGATGATATTACTACACCCAGCACGATTATTCTTGGCTATGGGCTATGCGGGGGAGGGCTTGCGGGATTGAGAGCAGGAGAACATACTCTTATTGTTCCTCGTACCGATGATTGTATCGCCATTCTTTTCGGCTCACGTAAAGTCTATCTGGATGAGTTCGGAAAGCATCCCGGGACCTATTATTTGAGCAAGGGGTGGCTCGAATGCGGAAGTCATCCTCTAAAAGAATACCACGAGTACTTACAGAGATACGGACAGGAAGATGTAGACTGGATAATGGATCAACAGTACAGCCACTACAAAAGGCTGGTTCTGGTAGCACATACGGAAGAAGAACTTAAGAATTATCGTCCTCAGGCTTACGAGGTAGCTCGCTACTGTCAATACTGGGAAATGAAATACGAAGAGATGCTTGGCTCACAGGATTATGTAAAAAACGTTTTAAATAATGCAAAGACTCTCCACGACGGAGATGAAGACTTTTTAGTCATCCCACCCGGAGATGTAATAAGGGAAGCTCAGTTCAGAAATCTAACCTGGTGGGAATAGAGCCATACGCATACGTTTCTCAAAAACTTCCAGCAGTTTCCACTGGATTGCAGGTATTTCCTGCAAGAGATAATTATCGAGAATAAACACATCCGAATCTGCAACTGCAGAATACGTAAACATCTTCTCTGTTCCGCTTAAGTTTCTCTCCTCTCCAAAAAAATCTCCAGGCCGGAGTGTTTCCAGCTTTCGGTTACCAAAATAGATATCGATTTCTCCGTTGGATAGCATGTATAGCTTCTCCCCTCTGTTTTCGAGTTGCAAATAACCTGAATTAAAACTCTTGACTTTCATCATTTTTGCTATTCTGTATTGTACCTGTGTGGAAACCATCTCCCCGAAAAGCCAGGTGCGTTGTAAAAATCTCCGTTTCTCGCAGTTTCTCCTCATCTCTTGGTAGAGACCATTCCTCCGTATAAAATCTATGTACATATCATAGGGTATCTCAAGTACCTTCACATGACTTGCGGCAATGTAATTATTCCTGACCTCTTCCTCCATCATGGCAGGAAGCTCACCCACAAACGAACCTGCTGCAAGAAGATCACATGAAGCGCTTTCTTCACCGATTCTCTCCACCGTTCCTCCTATAATTAGAGATATTACACTGTTTCGAGAGCTCTTTTTCATTACAACCGATCCGGAATCGTACGAGACAATCGCACAATTTGAAAGAGCCTGTAACTCCTTCTCTTCCATCCCCGGAAAGTGCATCCTTAAATAATTAAGGGCATCCTCTCTCCAGTAATCCACCTTACCTTTAATAAGGGAGGTTATCATCCCAAAAGAAGCCATTTTACCTACTTTCTTTTGCGCTTCTGTAAGTTCAGGAGATGAAGTATGGCTTATAAAAATCTCTCTGGAAGAATCTTTAGAAAAATCTACCGCATCTCCGTGGATAAGCCCTCCCCCTGCATCTATCTTCTTAATATCTGCCGGAATTAAATAATTGTTTTTAACTTTTTCAAAAAACTCTCTGCTTATCCCATCCTTTGAGGAATCATTCTCTACCATTCCTTCCAATACATGAAAAGAGGTGATATCAGCCAGATGTCCGTATGAGCGATATACGTCGTTATCTGATACGCGGAAAAACAGTATTGTAGTCTCTACCGGATGGGGTGAGAATACAGGTTTAACTTCCATCCCATGAATGTTATTCCATCTGTCTAACTCCAATTCATGAATATCAAAGTATCGCTCAAACCTGTCCTCCTCCATATCCATCAGAGCAGACAATTTCTTTACAACCGAAGCCCGAACAAAGGAAGTAGCATAATATCGTATTTTGTGATCGGAATGCATCAGAGTAGTAAGGCCGGCAAAATGGTCATCATGAGCATGGGTATGAAAAATGCCACTAATCTGATTGATATTTATGCCCAGTGCGGTAAGGCTTGCCATGATGTTTGGACCAGCATCAATCAGATAAAATCTTCCCTTAAAAGATATTATACTCGACATGCATGGTCGCATCCAATCCCAGCCATCTCCCTCTCCGATGTGAATAACAGAGAAATAATCCCTGCTCGCAGCTCTGTGCCTGAGCTTGTATGGAGGAGTATATGTTTCGTTTTTCCGTAAATTAAGATCTACTGAGACTTTCTCTTCCTTGAAAGATAACTCGTAAACATTCAAAGCCTTTCTCTTAATGTATACATCTTTTTTTAAAAGTATTTTCTCGTTATCTACTATTCTTAATTCCAGTAATTCTTCTGTATTTCTTATTCTTCCATAGGCGAATCTACGTTTCAGACGAAGTATTCCCTTTGCATTTCTTTCGTATATACCTGTACCAGTCAATTGTTCGAGTGTAGAAAGCCCGTAGTTACCATAATAGATATATTTGCTCTGTGCTTTTACCTGCTCCTCTGTGCCTATCAGAAGCGGTTTTTCTCCGGTATTGTTTGGATGGCCTGGTATTATCATCCCCTGCTTGTATAGCATCTGTAATACGGGAAACTCAGCCAGATTGCAAAAACTCCCATTTTGTACAGGAACATCTGAGAGAAGCACAGCATTGGGACCTGTTTCGAAAGTCTTCCCCCCTTCCGTTTTCAGAGTAATGAAACCGGATTTTGCCAGGTGTTTTACACTATCTGCAGGAGTACCACATTGAATATAGAGACCGTCATCTGGGAACTCGACCCAGTATAGACCATTTGTTATTTTAACTTTTTTTATGGACATTTACCTTTAAATCTACCATAAGTTGTAAAAAAAAACTATAAAAAATTTATCCAGCCGTTAAATAATAAAATCTATTAACATTCAAGATTCAGGTGGATTTGTCTTAAATAGTTCCTCATGCCGCTCACCCTTTTACTATGGCAGACTTTCACCCTCTATCCAAATGATTATTCTTTTAATAACTTAACAGTATTGTTCTGGATCAGTAAAGGTGATGCTCAATTCGCCGAAGGGGAAGCGGGTATCCTGCGTAATACCGCTATTTTAAGGGCAGCCTGGAACAGCATACGGCTGGCCCTTATATCATCGGCGACGGCGGGTTTTCTGGGTATCTTTATTGGATATGCAGTAGTTAAGGGAAGAAATACACGTCTTGCAAACTCTGTAGAACAAATATCCTTTCTGCCATATCTTGTTCCGGGAATCGCCTTCGGAGCTCTCTATCTCTCCCTCTTTACTCACAGAATAGGGCCCTTTCCGGCTTTATACGGGATCTTCTTCCTTGTGGACCTGGTATGCATCTCTAAAAATCTTCCCTTTACCGGAAGGGCAGGAATCAGCTCAATGCTTCAAATCGGAAACGAGCTCGAGGAGGCATCCGAGGTAACGGGTGCACGCTGGTTCAGGCGCTTTAGAAAGATTATACTTCCCCTGTCAATTAAAGGATCGTTATCTGGATTTCTCCTCGTCTTTATAATGATGATGAAAGAGCTCGCTTTGATCATCCTGCTGGTTACTCCGGAAACAAGAACACTCACCACCATGACTTTCCGTTATCAGGAACAGGGGTATGTCCAGTTTTCGAGCGCAATAAGCGTGCTTATTATTTTTATCGTACTTGCAGGAAACCTGATAACAAAAAAAATCATGGTATCCCTTTTACAAAAGAGAAAGGATAACACATTAGAGGCGCGAATACAGACAATTTTACCTACAGGAGCAGAAACCGTAATCCAGGCAAGACACTTTGACTCAGAATCCCGAGAAGTAACATTTAACATTCTTCTTACAAGGGAAGAGGAATGGAAGGTGGGTCAGGAGGTATTTCTTTATATTCCTCCGGAAGAGATACTCCTTTTCGATGGTGATACAGGAAGGCTCATTTCACCGGAAATTTGATCAAAAGAGCATACCCTCTGCCGGAATAAAGCTACAAGCATTTGAGTGCACGGAAGCCCCTAACCGGATGAAGTGCTCGACTTGATTATTTAATCGAGCTATCATAGCCTTATGAAAAAAGCTAATATAACCGAAACTAAAAACAATTTCTCGAAAATTCTTGAGGAAGTAAAAAACGGTACAACAATTCTCATCCTTGACCGTAATAGCCGGTTGCCAGATTGGAGCCGGTGCTGACCGATGATCAAACTAACGATTATCAGATTTCGTATCTGGTACGCCAGGGGCTGGCAACAGCACCCCGTCATCGACTTGATGTAGAGTCATTCTTATCCGGTGAGATAATTCGCCTTCCGAAAGGAGTAAGTGCCATAGAGACCCTGCTTAAAGAGCGGAGAGAGGCTCGATGAGGTTCTGGGATTCTTCTGCTATATTACCTTTGCTTGTAGAAGAAACAGATACTGAACGACGAAAGAAACAATTGATAGAAGATCCTCTGATTGTAGTCTGGTGGGGAAGTAAAATCGAATGTGTATCCACACTCGACCGGTTACTGAGGGAGGGAGTATTGCAAGAAAACTCTTTTATGCAAATTGTGTATAAACTCGAAACCCTGGCTTCTTCCTGGGTCGAAATACAGGCAACTTAAAAAACTCAGACAACGGGCTCTACGATTGTTGCGGATTCATCCCTTAAGAGCTGGTGAAGCTCTACAGATAGCTTCGGCGTTAATAACCTGCGGAGAAAATCTGCAATCACTTCCTTTTGTTTACAATGATACAAGATTAAACAAAGCTGCCGGAAAGGAAGGTTTCAAGCTATTTACCTGAAGAGCTCTAAATAACCAGAGAAAGGTA
>QNBH01000211.1 GCA_003645645.1 Spirochaetota bacterium
GCTTTAATTGTTTGAGTAGATAAAAATGTTTCTCAAAAAAAATAAAAAAAATAATTATTTATTGAGAATAATTACAAATAAGAGCATATAATATTTTTTCTATATTGTAAACAATTATTAGCTTTATATAGTAAAAAATTGACTATTTTTTTGCTTACTTATAGACTATTTTTCCATAATGCTGAAGAATATACAAATAAACCACAGTCTACATGGTTTCCTGCTCTTCCTTAAAGAATATGTTCCAGAAACTTTCTGGTTCGTTCTTCCCGGGGGTGTTCAAATATCTGCTGTGGTTCTCCCTGTTCGATTATCTCCCCCTCGTCCATAAAGACAACCTTATCCGCTGCAGCCTTTGCAAATCCCATTTCATGAGAGACAACCAGCATTGTCATCCCCTCGCGGGCAAGAGAAAGCATAACATCAAGTACTTCCTTAATCATTTCGGGATCGAGGGCCGAGGTGGGTTCATCGAAAAGCATTACTTTGGGATTCATGGCAAGAGCGCGCGCAATGGCAACCCGCTGCTGTTGCCCTCCTGAGAGGTGGTCGGGATAGGTATTCTCTTTATCGGCAAGCCCAACCCTTTCGAGCAATGCCCTGGCGTTTTTTTCAGCTTCGGCCCTGCTGATTTTTTTAACAGTCATGGGGGATAACATTATGTTCTCTTTTGCCGTAAGATGAGGAAAGAGGTTAAAGTTTTGAAATACCATCCCCACCTCCTCTCGTATCCTGCGAATGTCCGCCCTGTGATCTGTTACCAGCTCATCATCAACCCAGATTTCCCCGGAAGTAAGATTTTCCAGGCGGTTAATACACCTGAGAAGCGTGCTTTTACCACTACCAGAAGGCCCTATAACCAAAACCACTTCCCCTTTCTTCACCTCAAGACTGACATTCCTGAGGGCTCTGACTCTGCCGAAGTTTTTGCAGGCATTTGTTATCTTTATTCTACTCACTCTTTCGCTCAAGCCTAGCCTCCATTATTCCAACCAAACGGGAAAAAAACAGGGTAAGAACAAGATAAGATAGGGCAACCATTGTATAGGTCTCAAAATACTGGAAGGTTATTGATGCAAACTCTCTCCCTCTTCGCAGAAGATCGGAGACCGCAATGATTGAAACCAGAGAGGAGTCTTTAAGAAGTGCTATGAACTCATTACCCACCGGAGGAAGGATAACCCTCATGGTCTGGGGAAGAATAACTTTTCTCAATGCCTGTCTTCTGTTCATCCCCAGAGCCAGAGCCGCCTCCATCTGCCCCTTAGGGATCGAGAGAATTCCTGCACGGAATATCTCTCCCATGTAAGCCCCATAACAAACGGCCATTGCAGTAACTGCCGAAAACAGAGGAGGAAGACTTAAAAAACCCATCCCGTAATAGATGTAAAATAGTTGAACCAGCAGAGGTAATCCACGTATAACTTCTACATAAATAGTAGCCGCCCTGTTGATGATAGTTATTCTGGAAATTCTACCCAGCCCCACGAAAAGTCCGATTATCAAGGCAAATACGATGGAGATAACTGTTACTTGGAATGTTCTTGCTATTCCGTCAGGAAGAAAGCGGAGAATTTTCCAGAAGGGATCTGGTGAGGTTAGTGGAAGTATAACGATGAGGGTAAGAGCCCCGAAAAAGGAGATGTTCCATGCAGAAAAAATAGATCTCTCTCCAACTTCGGGGATCAATGCCCCATCGGTTATCTCGATTTTTGTGCTTCTAAAAAGGGATCTACCCTCCTGTTTCTTCTTTACCTCAGCCACTTGTTCTTAAGCTCTTCTATCAATCCTTTTTGTTTTACCTTTCTCAAGCCCTCGTTTATTTTATCCAGTAATTCCTTATTTCCTTTAGCCACGGCAATACCGTAATATTCGTCGGTAAATGGTTCACCAACTATTTTAAGCTTGCCCTTATACTTTTCGTTCTGAAGGGCATAATCTGCGGCAATGGGGGTATCGGCCACCACTCCATCTATCCGTCCGTTCACCAGATCTTCTATGGCAAACCCGAGCTCATCGTAAGTTTTTAGAGTTACCCCTTCTACTTTCTCTACCTCGAAAGAACCAGTTGTTCCGATTTGTGCCCCCACAGACTTACCCTTTAAATCATTAAGAGTGGTAACCCCTGCTGTATCTTTTCTCACGATAAGCACCTGGCCTGCATTGATGTACGGCTCGGAGAAATCCATCTCCTTCTTTCTCTCCTCTGTTATGGTGACTGAAGAGATGATGGCATCGTACTGTCTGTTCTTAAGCCCGGCAAAAATTCCATCCCATGCAGTATTTCTGAACTCAACTTCAAACCCTGCCTCTTTTGCTATACCCTTCATGAGGTCTATATCAAAACCTACAATCTCTTTCTGCTCGTTAACAAACTCCATGGGAGGCCATGTAGCATCTGTGGCAACAACCACCTTCTTCGCTACTTCTTCCTTTTTCCCTTCCCCAAATAGATTCCCTGTTATAGCCAACAGGACAAGTAACACCAGGAAAATTTTTCTCATTTCTTTTCCTCCTCTTTTTGTTTTTCTAAATAATAGAAGAAGTTCTTTCAAAAAGTCAACTTTCTTACCATAATTATCGCCATACTTCTATTGATATTTTGAAGATGAGGCCAACCTTTAAAAACTCCTTCTATTGAATAGTATCTTCTCTTTCATATAGAGTAAAGCCTATGGCTAACCTTATACCACTTGCACTTCTGTTTTTATTTCTAATATTTGGGATGCTCTTGGCAAGGTTCAAATTTATTCCTTCTACAGGGATTATTGATTATTTCCTTAACTTATCCCTGTATGCTCTTCTCTTCTTTATGGGTTTTCGAATAGGAAGAAACAGAACGGTAGGAGAACAACTTGCATCGATAGGACTTCTCTCCATATCATTTGCCCTTGCCACGGTGATAGGGACAATCTTTATACTGATCCTTCTCTACAGGATACTCCATTTAAGCGCCAGGCAGATGCTTCCCAAAAGAGAAAGCAGTGCAAGCAACATCGGCTTGTTTCATTACTACAGGGATCCTTTAAAACTCCTCCTGATTGTACTGACCGGATTTTTAACGGGTTTGATGATACCGGTATTACCTGAGTTTTCCGGAGAAATCCTTACAACCTGGATACTTCACATTCTTCTGTTTCTAGTTGGATTTAAGCTTGTACGAAACCGCATCAACCTGAAAGAGGTTCTGCTCCATCCGGAAACCATTCTGCTCCCGATAGGTACAGTTGCTGGTTCTCTCCTGGGAGGGGTTTCTTTATCGGTTATTTTTCCCCTTCACCCGGCTAAGGCACTCTCCCTTGCTTCCGGTTTTGGCTGGTATTCCCTCTCCGGTGTTATCATAAGTAATCTTGGAGATCCTGTTCTGGGTGGAGCAGCTTTCCTTGCCAATTTGATGAGAGAGAGCATAGCCCTTTTGATTATCCCATTTATAGCAAGGACGAGGTATCCCAACATAGCCATAGGTGTTGCTGGAGCAACGAGTATGGATGTTACCTTGCCACTTATCGAAAGAAGTTGTGGGACTCGCTCTGTTCCAATTGCCATTACCAGTGGAGCGATCCTATCCTTACTTGTACCCGCCCTGGTTCCTCTCTTTTTTTATGCAGGATAGTGCTGTTTTACGGCTTTAATCGGCGTATGTGATTGAACAATTATCTGAGCAGCTCGATCTGCTTTACAAAATCCTCTGCCTTTGAAAGGAGGGTAAACTGCATTATGCAGGTTTCGTTTTCCTCATCGAGATACTCAACGGATACCTTTGTCATTCCTGATGCAAAAATCCTGCCTAGAAATGATTTTGGTTTTAGAAGCTCTACCTTTCTTACCCAGTTTAAGGGCAGGGAATATGTATTCGGTTCATTCTCTTCTTTTCTTCCTCTAATGCTCTCGGAAATTGAGGCCAGCCAGTTCTTCCTTGGGAAGGTTTGAAAAAAGAGCCTTGTCTCTGTCAGAAAGAAAAGCCCCACTACGGGATTATTTATCTCCTCGAAACCGGTGAAATATTCTCCCATTGAGTAAATACTAATAGGCTCACCGATTTTATTCTCCAATTCTCTCCAGAACTCTCTTGCCTCTTCATCTGTCATCTTTTTAGCCCCTGCTTTTCCACCTCCTTAAAAGGATAGAGAAACATTTTAAAAAAGGCAAGGCTCTTCTTTTAAAAGCTTTTTCGGGAGGGCGGGTTTTTAATATAAAAAGGGAAAAGAGTCATTACTGGACAAAATACAGGAATTGTCTACTTGACTTTTGCCTCTCCTGTAAATATTGTGATATGAAATTCTTAAAGAATGCAAGAAAGGTTACCAAGGATTGGGCTATGACAGAAAAAAAAGTTCCCTTTTCCATCCAGGATATCGAAAACATTACCGCAGAACATCCTACACCTTTTCATATTTACGATGAAGAGGGTATTATCCAGAATGCAGACTACTTTTTAAAAGCTTTCAGATGGGTTCCCGGGGGTTTTAAAAACTATTTTGCAGTGAAAGCTTTACCCAATCCATACATAATAAAATTGCTAAAAAATCTGGGTATGGGGGCAGACTGTTCTTCCCTGCCGGAGCTCATTCTTGCAGAAAAAGTTGGGCTAAGGGGAGAGGATATCATGTTTACCTCCAACGATACACCGGCAGAGGAGTTTATCAAAGCCATAGAATTGGGCGCTGTCATAAATCTTGATGATATAAGCCACATACCTTTTCTTGAAAAACATGCGGGAATACCGGAACTTATCTGCTTTAGATACAATCCCGGTCGGCTTAAGAGCGGAAATGTATTTATCGGCAATCCCGAAGATGCAAAGTACGGGTTTACCAGGGAGCAGGTGCTTGAGGGATACGGAATAATGAAGAAAAAGGGAGTTAAGAGATTTGCCCTTCATACTATGGTGGCATCCAACGAATTGAATCCAGAATATTTTGTTGATACGGCCCGTATTTTGTTCGATCTTGCGATAGAAGTATATAAAACGCACGGTATAAAAATAGAGTTTATAAATCTGGGAGGAGGGGTCGGAATACCCTATCACCCGAATCAAAAAGCGGTAGATCTTGAGCTGGTCTCAAGGGGTATTAAAGAAGCCTACGAGAACATGATAGCGGGGGAAGGTCTCCACCCTCTTAAGATTGTTATGGAGTGCGGAAGAATGGTAACAGGTCCTTTCGGTTACCTTGTTTCCAGGGTCAGACACATAAAGAATACATATAAAACTTTTGTAGGCCTCGATGCCTGTATGGCAAATCTCATGAGACCAGCCATGTATGGGGCATATCACCATATTACGGTACTGGGAAAGGAGAATGAACCTGTGGAGTATACCTACGATATAACCGGCTCTCTTTGCGAGAATAACGATAAGTTCGCCATTAACCGTAAGCTACCCAAAATAGAAGTGGGAGATATTCTGGTTATCCATGATACCGGAGCCCACGGTCATGCCATGGGATTTAATTATAACGGAAAGCTAAGATCTGCGGAGTTACTGCTGAAAGAGAATAAATCTGTTCAACTGATTAGAAGAGCAGAAACTGTGGATGATTACTTTGCTACCCTGAACTTTCCGGGGCTTTGAGAACTCGGGTTAAGCCTTTCTTCATTTAATCTTTTCTCGCTTTAGAAGAGAAAAAAACGCTTCCCTTAATTTTTGCTCTGCCTCTTCAATCGAGAAACAAGAGAGTAACTCTTCTCTGAATCTTTCATCCCGTACAAGCTTTACCAGCACCGAAAGGACCATGAGGTACTCATCCGGCATATCGGGCGGGCTTACAATAACAAAAAGAAGTTGCACCGGTTGTTTATCGTAGGCATTGTAGTTTATACCTTCCCGGGATATACCCAGGGCTATATATACAGAATCGGTACCTGTACAACCATGAGCAACGGCAACACCCTTTCCGAAACCGGTACACTGACGCTTCTCCCTGTAGATAATCTCTTCTTCAAAAGCGTTAATATCTTCTATTTTATTGAAAACAGGAGCCTTTTTGATAAGTTCCCGAATGGCCTCGTATTTATCTCTGCTTCTAATTTCGCAAACTGTTCCGTTAAGGAAACAGTCTGAAATAACCATTGTATTACCTCTTAAATATTAGACCTTTATTAAATATATCGGCAAAAACAGAAATGTAAAGGAGTTTGCACATAAAATGATAAAAAAAGTGCTTTTTGGAGCTTTTTATCTCTAAAAGAGTCTTACCGATGAAGCTTTAAAGACAAGCCACAGGATAGAACCTTTTTTTATCCGCAACTCATCCATAGAGCGCTCTGTAATTCTCACTTTAAGTTCTGCCCCGGCATCAATTTTTACTTCTACCGCACCTTTTAAGTTTCCACAGGCTCTAATATCCATAACCACCCCTCTCGTTCTGTTGCGAGCAGAGGAACTGATCGGTTTATCGGAGAGGATTATTTTGTCAGAATCGATCACTGCAGTCCTAAAAGTTCCCTCAGTGTGCGAACATATTAAAGTCAATTCTCCGCTTTTAAAGTAGATAAACTGCTCCTCCTGCTTTATCACACGACCTTTAAGAATATTTTCAGCAGTTTCGCCTATTTCTCCGTTTTCAAGATGAATCA
>QNBH01000212.1 GCA_003645645.1 Spirochaetota bacterium
AACCAAGAAGGCAATACTAAACCAGAGAAACTCCTGCAAGAATGGAATAGTACTTTATTTTATCGCTGTCTGCTCTGGAGGTTAGTATTATGGGTATTACGGCTCCTACGATCGTGCCGCACATATTAAAATCTGTAAGGTAGGCGAAGGCTTTATAGAAAACATTGGCGGCCTCGATGTTCGGCATGATCAGTACATCTGCATCGCCTCCCACTTTTGAGTCGATGCCTTTGGTCTTACAGCTCTTAACGGATACGGCGTTATCAAGCGCAAGGGGGCCGTCAATGATACAGTCCTGTATTTGCCCTCTTTCTGCCATCTTGGAAAGTACTGCTGCATCCATGGTGGAGGGCATATCCGGGTTGACTTTCTCTATAGCTGCGATAATAGCTACCTTCGGCTTATCTATGCCCAGCTTTCTGGCTACTTCCACCGCATTATCAATTATGGCTATTTTATCTTCCAGATCAGGAGCAATGTTTAAACCGGGGTCGGACATGATTAAGAATTTGTGGTACTTGGGTAAATCGAGAATCGTAACATGCGAGAGAATACCCCTCCCCCTCAATCCGCTCTGTTTGTCAAGAATAGCCCTCATTATTACAGCAGTGGGAACTCTCCCCTTCATTATTAAATCGGCCTCTCCCTTTTTTACCAGCTCCACTGCCCTCTCTGCGCACTCCGTCTCGCCTTCGGTTTCGATAATGGCAAACCTGCTTATATCCAGGCTCTCCTGCTCTGCTATCTCTTTAATCTCTTTTTCCGCTCCAACCAGAACCGGTTCTACTATCCCGGAAAGTGCCGCATTTACGGCTGCCTTCAATGCATCCGCCTCCTGGGCCATGGCAAGCGCCACCTTTCGGGATGGTTTAGACTTGGCCATTTTTTCCAGGTCCTCGAAGCTCTTTACCATAAATCCCTCCTTTTATCGAAGTCTGTCGAAAGTTTGTATGAGCCTGGTGATCGTTCTGTTTACAGGAACATCGATTTTAAGCTCTTTTGCCTCCCTGACAATTGCATTGTTGATAAAATCTATCTCCGATACTTTGCCCATCTGGAAATCCTGAAGCATGGAAGACCGGTTAAGCGCGGTTTTCCGTGCAACCTCGAATACCTTTTCTGTGGGATTACCGAATGGAAGTTCTATTCCCTTTGCCTTTGCCACTGTAACAGCCTCTCTTACCAGTTCACGCATAAGCTCTCTCGTTTCCTCGAAATCGAGGAGCCTCCCGTTTGGAAGGCCGGTTAACGCGGTTAGTGCATTGATGGCCACATTTATTATTAGCTTTCCCCAGATCAGGCTTTCTATATTATCTTCCAGTATTGTTTCAAACCCCGCCTGGTTGAGCAGGGAGACGAAGGCCTTTAATTTCTCGTTGTTCCCGTCGGACATGCATATATGCGTAGGCCCATAACCTGCATGTCTGATTTTCCCGGGACTTAAAAAAGTAGCTCCGTGTGAAGTTACCCCGACGGCGGTTTTGTGAAAACCAAAGTGCTTCTTGAGTATCGCTTCATTACCGAGCCCGTTCTGAAGGGTTACAGCCAGAGTATTCTCCCCTGCGAAAGACTTAACCTGTCTTGCTGCAGTTTCTGTCGAGGCCGATTTAACAAAAAAAAGAAATATATCCGAACCCTGTATTTTAGCAGGATTGGTGGTTGCAGGAATGCGGATAACCTCCTCACGACCCGATGAAGACTCTTCTATAATAAGGCCCTTTTTGTTTATCTTTTCTACATGAACCGAGTTTACGGTATAAAGAATTACAGGAGCCCCTGTTTTAGCTATTCCCCCTCCGTACAGGGAACCCATGGCCCCTGCTCCTACCACCGCAACTTTTAATGTTTTTTTACTTACAGAAGTTTCTTTCTCCATATAAAGATAAGGATAGGAGAAGCTTAAGTTTGTGTCAATCTATTGAGAAAAATAGAAAAGTGAAATATCGTGATACCAGATTGTAAAAGAAGAGAGGAGAGGCAGAGATGAATAAGTTAATGATATCGGACTTATTGAAGATGAAGGAGGAAGGGAAAAAGATCACAATGATTACAGCATATTCCTTTCCTCAAGCTATGGTGGTAGAAGAGGCCGGTGTTGATATGATCCTTGTAGGAGACTCCCTTGGAATGGTAGAGCTCGGGTATAAGGATACCGTACCGGTTACCATGGATGAGATGCTCCATCACACAAAGGCGGTTGTCAGGGCTGTAGAGCGTGCACATGTATGCGGAGATATGCCCTTCATGTCATACAATATTTCGGTCGAACAGGCGGTAACCAATGCAGGATTGCTGTATAAGGAAGGAGGGGCGGATTCGGTTAAGCTTGAGGGCGGACAGGAGATGGCCGATAAAGTAACCGCCATTTGCAGGGCAGGCATACCCGTTCTGGGACACATTGGTCTAACCCCTCAGACGGCAAATCTCCTGGGTGGATTTAAAGTTCAGGGAAAGAGCCTTGAGGCGGCAAGGAAGCTCGTAGAAGATGCAGAGGCTTTAGAGGATGCCGGGGCTTTTGCCATTGTGCTGGAAGCGATACCCGGACAGGTTGCTTCTCTTATTACAGAGAGGATTAAAATACCCACCATAGGAATCGGCGGGGGAGCAGGGTGCGATGGCCAGGTTCTGGTGTTACACGATATGCTCGGTCTTTTTAAGAGATTTACTCCCAAATTTGTTAAGGTTTATGCAGATGTTTATAGTATCGAGGTTAATGCGGTTAAAAAGTACATAGAAGAGGTGCAGAAGGGGATTTTCCCTTCAGATGAACACTCCTTTACGATGAAAGAGGAAGTTGTCAAAGAGCTCTTTAAGGCGCTGGGGATGAAGTAACCAATCCACAATATTGACATGGGGTATATGGGGGGTTAAGATTAAAATATATGCCTGAGAATAACGAAACTCTTAAGATTATAAAGTTCTACGCTTCGAAGAGTAATACTCCGGTCATAGATTTCGATAAGTTTTTAACATTTGTTAAGAAGTACGCCGAGAAGTACAAATCCAAAAAGAAGGAGCTTGCCGTACTCGAAAAAGATACGGATATCGTTATAACCTCCGATCTGCTCTCCCTTTCCGAAGAAGGCCGGTGTGAGCTTGAATATGACGGCAAGAACATCGTTAGAATTCTCTATCCCGGTTATTTCAGAGAAAAAATTGAGAGAGCCTGGCAGGAATACGAAAACAATTCGGCTCTGCCCTTTCCTTCCGAAGAAAGCTTGCAGATAAAGATACCCGAAAAACTGTTGATAATGGTAGATGTTAAAAACGATTTTGTTCAGTGGCTCGGTAATGATAACATCGAAGAGAGCAAAATATTCAGGCTGGATTTTCCCCATGGAATAAATAGTGTTGTAATCACACCCCATCTTTTTAAAGAGAAGCTTCTTGAATACAGCATGTACAAGATCAGGGCATACCTGAGAGAAGGGAGAAATGCCTATTATATTCAGAATAAGCTGGCAGGAATCTTCAAAGAGAAAGAAATCACCTTAAAAGAACTGATCGAGCAGACCCTGGAGAGACCCATGCATGTTATCAATACCGTTCGCTCTCCCACCGACTTTTATTTCAGATACTGGACGACTCTCTCCAATCTCATTATCAGTGATTATAAAAAGAAGGTTAACATGCTGGCAGAAGAGCACAGCTTCTGCCAGGCCGCCTATCTTGCGGGCTTTTACTGTGTGTATTTCAAAGGATTCTTGCAGAAGGATCGGGAATCACATCTGGCGATAAAGCAGGTTGAAAAGGCGATTCGCAAACCTCCCTATGCCTTTACTCTTAACGACATTTACACCATAAAAGACGACAAGGGCACCCCCATAACAAAAAAATGCGCCAGGGAGAAAATCCACAGCTTTCTTGAGAAAAATACAAGAAAAGAGGAGAACGGTAAGTTTCCATCCATCCTACGGGTAAATACCGTCGATGGTAAACAATATTTTATTTACAAGGACAACGTGCTCCCTTTAAGTCTTAGAAGAGTAAACGAGCTTGGCTCAAAATTAAGAAACCAGTATGTAGAGCTGTGGGAGCAGGAGCTTAAACAGTTTAGAAAGACACAGATTATGATCGATGATAATTCCTTTGCCCAGGAACTGGAGAACAAAACCAAGGAGGAAGACCCCTTACTGTACTCGCTGTTACGTTATGATCTTCTCTTCGTTCTCTCTCATGAATCTGAAACGAATAGAAGGATAAAAGCTGAAATCAACAGATGGTTCGATTCCAAAAAGAAAGAGCTCCTTCCCTTACCCTCTATTCTGGGTCTTTCAAGGGAAGAACTTCTGGATGATGCCAGGAGGAGATTGCCTATCTGGCAAATAATGCCTGTTGTTGGTTCTCTGGTGGGATTTTTCAAAAAGATTTCCCATAAGTTTAAGAGTTTTTCAAATGAAGCAAAGGTAGCAGCTAAAGAAAGCAAGAGGATGGTCTCTAAAAGCATAAAGGGAAAAACAGCAGGAGTTACCTCGGTGAAAAAAGAAAAGGCTTCTACAGTTACTACAAAGCGGGTCTCGGCAGAAACAACCAGCAAGAGGGAACCCACCGCAAAGGAACAGAGAGAGGCCTACAGAAAAAAAATATTGCAGTTGAAAGAAGAGCTTATCGGCAAGGACGCAAAAATAGAGGATAGTATGAACGAATTAATCGATAAGTGGAATCCCATTCTGGAGGAGAAAGCAAGAAAGAACCTTGTGGAAGATGTTAATGCTCTGGTACGTGACTTTTTAAGAAGCTTGAGGAGAGGATTTGCGGTAAGTCCACCGGATCTGGCACGGGTAAGGAATCTTGCAGAGAGGCTTGCGGAAAATAAGGCCTTTGATCGGATCGCCAAGAAGGATTACCTTAAAAAATATATAGAACTTTATATGGTAAAAGTTCTTGGGGACAGGGTAAAAAAATAGTAGGAGTTGAGCTTCTCCGCCGGGGTGTGAGTAACTATGGGAGGATAATTTAATGTCGATTATCAGAAAAATGGCCATACAGCAGAAAAGAGCAATGGTTAGAGTAAGATATATAAAAAGCCGGGAACCTGCTACAATAGGAGTTTGCCCTGCCTGCTGGAATATTAAAGAACGCAGGCAGGTATTGCTTAAAAAATTGAACAAAATGGGTCTTGAAGTCGTGTACAAGGGGGATCGATATGACGGTTTTTATCACAGAGATAAAAACCATTCTCCTGGCTGTCCTTACCGTAACATCTCTCCCGATCCCTGGAAACGATTCCGAACGGCCATGGAAAAGAAGAAAAGAACTTACTGAAGGCAAAGCTCCTTGACCCCTGAACAGATACGCTCCACGCTGGGCAGAATCTGATCCTCCAGGCGGCGGGCATAGGGGATTGTGCTTTTGGTGCAGACACGGACGTATTTGGCAGAAATACCTTCCTCGAGCAGGACGGCAGCCAATTCACCCGATAGACCGAACCCTTCGTAATCCTCATCGACTACAAGCATACGACCTGACCCTGAGACACTCTCGCAGAGGGCTTCTCTATCGAGCGGTGTGATAGTCCGCAGGTCAAGCACCTCTGCCGAAATCCCCTCTGCTTTCAAGCTCCCGGCTGCCTCAAGAGAGCGATGCACCCCCACACCGACACTGACAATGGTTATATCGTTGCCCCTGCATCGAAACTCCGCCTTCCCGATGGGAAGCGGTTCCCATCTTTTCGGTACGGGACCCCGCATTCCCTTAGGCGGGATATCGTATTGCACCGTTTTTCGACCGCCCGATCCAAGAAACTCGAGCCAGGATTCCGAGAGGAGTTTGGGTTCTAGAAAAATGACCGGTCCCTCGCACTGCAGGGCCGCTAGCATCAACCCGCCGGCGTCTGCCGGCGTAGAGGGAACAATAACCGTAAGACCGGGGATGTGTGCCAGCCATCCCCACAGAGACTGTTCATGCTGGCCAGCGTCTCCGTAACCACCGCTGCAGGGTGCCCTCACCACCACGGGTGCATTCCATTTACCGCCTGAGAAAGCTTTTATTTTGGCGGCATGGTTGAGGAGCGCATCCATGCACACGCCGAGAAAATCCACCATATACATTTCCACAACGGGTCGTAAACCGGCCATCGCCGCCGAGATGCCCGCACCGAGGAAGGCACTCTCGCTTATGGGAGTGCCCAGAACGCGCCCAGGGCCGAAACGCACCAGCAGGTTACGCCGCAGGAGCGGAATATCCTCACCGATAACTATGATGCGCGGATCACAGGCCATGGCCTGGGCGAGGGCATCATCGACGGCCTGCGTGAAAAACATGGTCCTCATAACGGCCTCTCCTCCAGGGCGGATGAGAGAACATTGTTTATCTCTTTCTCTATTTGATCTTCCAGTTCCTGCAATCTTTCCGGTTCTCTCTTCAGGGTTGAGCGTGTACGGGGGATGGGGTCGTTTACCTGATCTCTTCGTGGATCGCGTATCGTAGAGATAATAGCCGTAATTACAGTTTTAAGCCC
>QNBH01000213.1 GCA_003645645.1 Spirochaetota bacterium
ATCGATAATTCTGAACGCTTTTTGGACTGTTTTTGCAAGCGGATAAGATTTTGTTCTATTATTTAAACTTTTGTTCTTATTTTGGAACACAATAATATTTTTTCACGCTTTCTGTCTCCTGTCAAGCTTTTTTTAAAAAAAATTAAAAAAAAAGAATAAATGACCGGACCGCTAAACATAGAAGCTTTTATTTTTAGAAGAAAGTTATAGAATCATTTTTGCCGCAATGTATATAGTACGGCCTTTATTCATGCTTATCAGAAAAGCTCACATCCAGCCATGGGTGCGAAGATAATCTACATTCCCCTGTACTGTTTTTTGCGCCTGACCGCGGACAAAACCTTCAAGAATAACATTACCCTGATAATATTTTGAGAGTACCGCCAGCGCTTTATCAATATCCATGGAGCCATGACCGAGAGGAACGTGAGTGGAGTTGAGAGTAAAATCGCTTAAATGGGTGTGAATGATCCATTCTTTATCTAAAGATGAAAGGAAAAGTTCGTGGTCCATTACAGACTGTATATGAGCAAGATCGACGGTTAGTCCAAGGCGTTTCCAACCCATGCTCATCAGTCACTTTATTTCTTCGGGAAAGACAAAAAGTTCCTTCTTCCTTTTTTCCATCGCCTCTACTCCGACCCTTACACCGGCCGTTTCGGCTGTATTGTCGATGATCTGGAATGCCTCCTCAAGCATCTGCCAATAAATCTCACTATCCCCCCGGCTGGATGAAAGACAGCCTGAATGTACAACTACAGGGTCGGCACCGAGATCGGCTGCAACCAGTAAGGACTCTTTTATTTGCCGTATGGATTCTTCTCGAATTCGTGAGTTAATAGATGTAATGTTCAGATCATACGAGGCAGCATGGAGGCTGAGGTTAAGTGCTTTCCGGAAATATCTATATAGAGTCTATCACCAACTTCGAATTCCTCCCTTTGTTGACTCTTTGCCCGCAGCGTTTGCCCATAGATGTTTAGAAAGTATACTGTAGCATCTCCAAGGAACATTTTCTGTTCGACCCTTGCCTCAAGAGTGCCTTTTCTATAGCTAAGCTGAACCTCCTCGGGCCGGATCATCAATTTTAGTCTTCCTCGTTTTTCCTGAGTAGGTTTTTCCACAGCAAGCGGAATGGGGGGCCGCCGGCTAAGTAAACACCCTTCTCGTCCGCATTGACTTCGAGGAAATTCGCTGTACCTATAAAATCGGCTACAAACTGATTCGCTGGTTGCTCATAGATCTCTCTTGCTGTTCCAATCTGTTGAATCAATCCTGCCCTCATCACCACATTAAATACATTCATGTGAGGCCAGACCGCATAGGACTGAAAAACCATCCCTACACCTCTCTCATCTGGCGGAATAAAAATATTTTTATCTTCATCGGAGATTATACGTTCACCTATGCGAATGGATCCTCGTTCCCCTCTAATGAATCCAGCCACGAGGCGTAAACTGGTTGTTTTGCCACACCCGGAAGTCCCCAGAAAGGTAACAAACTCGCCGTCTTTCACAGTAACAGAGAATCGATCCAGGGCTATGGTTTTCACATAGGTTTTTTTATCTCGTCAAAAGTTACTTCGCCCAATGGTCTCACTCCTTCTCATCATCGATCGCATAAATCTATCTTCCCGGCAAAAACATTGTTATAGTATCTCCCTTATGGCTGCGGCATCTTGTACGAGAATATATTAAGAGTCCACTCACAACAGCTGTAACAGGTACTGCTTTAAAAACTTCAAGGGATATCCATGTCCCGATTCGTTCGCCTTTATCAAACATTTCCCCAGGTTTAGCCATGGGATAAAAGGCACCCTCCTCCCACGCATAGAAGAACTCTCTTTTATCGGAAAAGTATATTCGATCCTGTGGTGTTGGATTAAGCCTGTATTCCTGAGGAAGGAATCCCCAAAAGGCGAGTAGTGAAAAAATCGCGCGAATACCCCGCTCAATATCATCAGGATAAGTAGTGATTCCACCTCCAAGCTCCAGGGCAAGCTTGGAGACTCCATATTGTTTCGCCGCTTGCCATAACATTCCCCATCTCTTTCCTTCTCGTGTTCGGTGACGTAAAATTGCAAAGGGTAAACCAGAGGCGGCTGCAGCCGTCGAATCCTGCTCACGGAAAAAAATTGTGTGAAGGAGATAGCGGGCTTCTCCTGCAGAATAAAGATCGAGAAGATAGGAATAACCTTCTAGATTTGTCCATGGATAACAGGAATAGTACCCGAAAATGAGATCAAAACCCTACCCTCCCTCTGGTTAATCTGCGGGTAATAATGTTTGCAAGGAGGAGTACCAACATCATGATTACCGCCAGAGCTGCCGAAGCCACATTATTTCCCGATTCCTGGAGGTTAAAGACCATAACTCCAATCGTCTCATTTTTTGCAGACCACAGGAGGATTGAAATGGTCAATTCCCTTAGAGTCGGCATAAAAACAAGGAACCAACCTGCGAACAGTCCTGGTGCAATGAGTGGCAGTAAGATGTATCTGAAGGTCTGAAACCAGGTCGCCCCTGATATTCTCGCCGCCTCTTCCATGGATTCGTGTATTTGCTGTAAAGAGGCGGATGTGGTGCGCACACCAAAGGCAAGATAACGGGCAATATATGCAACCAGAATTATCCAGAGAGTATTGTAAATACTAACACCGATCAAAGGGATAGGTTTAAGCCATGCAAGGATCATTGCCACTCCGACAACCGTGCCGGGAAGTGCATAGGGAATACTGGAAATAAAATTAATAATCCCCCTGATCCTCAACCTGGTCTTTACCACGATGTAGGCAATCATGGCACCAGGCAAACTAATGATGGTAGCCGAACTAAGGGCAAGTATAAGGCTGTTTCGAATAGCCCTGCTCGAGGTTCGGTTTATTACCAGCACATCATAGAAATTCTGTAAGGTCCAGTTCTGGGGTATGGGAGGAATACCCAGCGCCTTGATTAAAGAGGTAAGAATAATGGCTATCAGAGGTGCAAAGCTGGTTATCAGTACAATCAGTGACGTAATGGGACAATCCATCCCTTGTGCCTGCCAAGTAACACAATATTCGGGTGCATGCTTTTCACGGAAATAACCGTATACTCTCTACGCCTTAAGTAGAGATGTTGAAGGATCAATCCTGCCCCGGCCACCAGACCTAGTAAAACCGATAGGGCGGCAGCCAGGGACAGGCTATTGGGCTGGGAGCTAAGCACTACAGCTTCCCAGATCTTGGTAGTCAGTACGTAGTAGTTTGCCGGAAAACCTAAAATAGCAGGAATTCCAAAATTGGCGATTGAAGCGATAAATACAAGAACAGCTCCTGAAAGGATGGAAGGCATCATCAATGGCGTGGTTATGTATACCAGGGGATAGATATGCAATGTCATTACAGTTACAATCCCATCGGCTCCGTATAAGTTCCATTCTTGAAGAAGACATTAATGTAGTTCTGAAGAGAAAAAATCTGATCATATTTAAAACTTTGAATAATTATCTTGGATAGAGGATAGGCTACAATCACAGCCAGAATGAAGAGAACTATAGATAGTAAAAATCTTTCCCTAAATTGAGAAGTATTCAGCATTTAACCAAACTGAGCAGGATAAATTGCCTTAAGGTTGAACTATCAAATGATCAACCAATGAATGTTTACTCTTCGCCAAAGAGGGTCGTCCACCGATCCTTTGTATCCTGACGCATCCGCTGGACAGATTTCCAATCAGTCGGTAACTTCTCGATCTCTCCCAGAGAAGGGGTTCCAGCCGGGGGATCCACATCTGTTCGTACCGGAATAAAATCGCCCAGTTCGACCATGGTTTTTTGGCCCTCCCTGGAAATAATATAGTCTATAAAAACCTTAGCCGCCTCACTATTCTTTGAATCCTTAAAAATTGCAATGGGGCTTGGAATAAATACAGCTCCGTCTTCCGGCCACACATAACGTAAAGGAGAAGGAAAACCCAGTTTGCCACCGTAAGCCGGTTTTAGTAAATCGGGCCACTCTTTAGGTGGAGAGGATACACTTGTGTTATAACCAATGATCATGTTTATCAGTCTACTTGCGTAGTAATATCCCTCAGGATCCTTCATTTTCTCCTTAAATTATCGAGATTTGGAATTTTAATGCCTAAAACTTTGTCATATTTATTTTTTTTCAAGTCCATTTTATATTAAGAAGATAGGATTCACTAATAAATATTTGCGGTTACTACTTTAAATTACTGCTGTAATGAACTTTTTTAGACTCTCTGGTCTGCTTCTGCATCATCTTATAATACACATTGCCCGGAACACTGCAGCCCATTTTTTCGGATATCTGGTGGGTCGTCTGTGATAACCTGATTACTATACCGTCTATCTGCTCCTTTGTAAATCTTACTGCAGGCCCGGTAATACTTACTGCAGCAACGACTCTATTTTCGTAATTGAAAACCGGAGCAGCTACACAATTGATGTGATCGTTGTTTTCCTGTAAATCCATGGCATATCCCCTTCTTCTTACCTCCCTTATCTCCTCCATCAACTTTTCCTCTTCTGTTATAGTATTCTCTGTGAATTTCTTAAGTTCAATCCCCTTAAGAAAACGTGCAAGCTCCTCGTCATCCATACCCGAAAGCAGTACCTTACCAAGTGCGGTTGAATGGAGGGGGTCGGTTTGCCCCACCGGCTGGTCTGAAGCCAGTGGGTGCTTGCTCTCGGCCTTATCAATATAGATAAGCCTCCCCTCATACCTTACTGCGAGATTAACGGTCTCACCACTTTCTTCGGACAGATAGAGAAGATAGGGGTGTGCAATTTCTACCAGACTTCTCGAATTTGTAACCATGCTTCCCAATCTGAACATTTTGTAGGTTAATTGATAGCTGTTCTCATGGACTTTCTCAACATAACCGAGGCTTATTAAAGTTGCCAGGAGCCTGTGGACATTTGCACGGGTAAGTCCAAGCTCTTTTACGATATCCACGGCCCTAAGTGGTTGCCTCTCCCCAATAAGCTCGAGAATATGAAAGGCCTTCTGAACAGTTATGGCAGGTGAATAGGATTGTGTATTATTATTTAAACCTTTGCCAACATCTTGATACATAGATTCAATTTACTATAATGATTTGAGTTCGTCGAGAATATTTTTTATTTGATGCATGAAGAGAATCCAGATGTTAAGAATATTCTTTCGGGAAATATCTGCTCTATGGGAAAAACCCTATCTTAAAATCTCTATGGTGCCCCTCTTATTTGGTATTGCAATAGTTTCGGGCAGGGTTATAGCCATGGAAATACCCCCCTTCACCGCTGCTTTTCTAAGATTTTCCTTTGCCGCCGTATCCCTGATCCTGATAGTAGTAAAAAGAAACGGCCGTATTCCCCTTCCTGAACTCAGACAGTTGGTAGTTCTCCTTATGGTCAGCATTACTGGAGTGGTTCTTTTCAACTATTGCCTGTTCTCAGGATTAAAAACCATTACTGCCTCAAGGGCAGCGGTAATACTGGCTTTAATTCCCACGGTGGTAACTCTATTTTCTGTTATACTTTTTAAAGAACAGGCTTCTTTTCTTCTAATTTTTGGCGTAATATTTGCCTTTGCCGGTGCGGTTATAGTTATTACCGGTGGAAGGGCAGCACAAATCGTAAAACAGGGCATAAACAGCGGAGATCTTTTTATTCTGGGAGGTGTTCTGTGCTGGGCTACCTATACACTGCTTGGAAAAGCAGCTATGAAGGATGTTTCCGCCCTCCTTGCAATCACTTATTCCTGTATTTTCGGAGCGTTGCTGCTTTTTATTCCTGCATATCTGGAAACCCGATTTCTCTCTCTGTTTGATTATTCTCTTAAAGCATGGCTTAATCTCCTCAATATGGGAGTCGTTGGCGTGGCTTTTGCACATGTACTCTACTACGAAGGTGTAAAAGATCTGGGGAACTCAAAAGCTGCAATATTTATCAATCTTGAATCGGTTTCCGCCATATTTTTCGGTGTAATTTTCCTCGGAGAGGAGATAACTCTTCCTTTTGCAATCGGAACTCTCCTCGTTTTAATCGGTGTGTTTTTAACTTCAAGATCGGGAGGTGACAACCGACTCGTAAATTCTCCTTAACTCCCTCGAAGCACCCTCCGGCAATGGATAAGGCTCCCACTTCTGTAACAAATCGTTCACCATATATTTTGCCCTTTCTTCGGCTCGCTTTCCACCCGCTTTTACCCAGATATCATGCCTGTCCCTGTCCATTACAAGGGGCATAAACTGTTCATTTCTATAGTGCGTCAACGCATGTTCGGAGCTTAAATAATCTCCTCCGTGACCCACACTTTTTATAACTTCGAGTGCGAGGGTTTCCCGATCGATCACTACACCTAGAACCAATCTCTTTGCCATTGAGATTATTTCGTGATCGAGGATTGTCTTTTCATAGCTCGATGAAAGAGTATTTTCCAGCTCTCC
>QNBH01000214.1 GCA_003645645.1 Spirochaetota bacterium
TTCCTGTGATGTCCGATGGCTTAATACCGGATTCTTCCACGCACCGCCGGGTTGATTCACACACTGCCTTCCACCAATCGGAAGGCTCCTGTTCCGCCCATCCGGGCTTGGGGAAAAATGTCCGGTAGGCTCTACTGGTTGTCTTAATCAGCCTGCCATTGCTGTCACATATTCCCACTCTTGCACTTTGAGTGCCCACATCTATGCCTAAAAAATAAGCATCAATCACTGTTTCTCTCTCCCAGCCTCTGTAATATTACAGCAAAAAGAAGTACCAGCCCCATGATCATCTGTTGAGGTGATGGGAGAATACCCAGCAAACTAAGGATATTTCTGATAAGCCCTATTATTGCTACACCCAGTATGGTTTTAACTACACTTCCCTGCCCTCCGGCGAAACTGGTACCTCCGATTACAACTGCCGCTATTGCATCCAGCTCCCATCCCTGTGCCACCCTGGGCTCCCCCACATTGAGCCGACCGGTCATGCATACTCCTGCCAGAGCTGCGAAAAATCCTGATATTGTATAAGCTGCTATTTTATATATGTGTGGGTCTACCCCGGACAATCTGGCTGCTTCCGGATTTTCTCCGCTTACATATAATCTCTGCCCAAATGCGGTATATTTAAGAACAATGGTGCAAAACATTATGGCAAATACCCACAAACAGGCTACAAAGGGGATAATTCCGACCATCCCTCTGCCCATAAAGAGGGTCTCGGCACCTACCTCGAAGATGGACCTGCCACCGCTTATTGCAAAGGCTAAACCTCTTGCAAAAACCATCATACCCAGGGTAGATACGAAATCCGTTATTTTTAACTTTGTGATTACAATACCGTTTAAAAATCCCAGGAAGCTCCCTATCAGGAGCACTGTAATCAGGATGAAGGGGAAGGGGAAAATATAGGAAAGAGTTGTTGTATGCCCCAGATAAATACCCCAGTGTTGAAAAAGTGCGGTAAGAACACTGCACAAGGCAAGTAGAGAGGCTACAGATAAATCGAGTCCGGCCGAGAGGATAACAAAAGTCATTCCTATGCTGATAAAACCGAGAAAGGAGAAACTTCTTAATAGATTAAGAATATTCTGTAAGGTGAGGAAGCCGGGAGCCATGAATGCAGCAATTCCAATCAACAGGAGGAGAGCAAAGTATCTTCCCAGACTTACCCTGCTTGATTTAACTAACGAAACTCCGGTGAATGTTTTTATCATATATGATTTGCTCCCATCGAATAGGCTATTAGTTTTTCTTTAGTAGCTTCCTCCCGCAACAGACAGCCGGTGATTCTTCCATTGTGCATTATTACGATTCGATTGCTTAAACTCATTATCTCGGGTATTTCAGACGAAATAACTATAATCGCCCTTCCCTCTTCTGCCAGTTTTCTGATTAAAGAACGGATTTCCTCTTTTGCTCCTATATCTATACCCCTTGTCGGCTCATCAAAAATAAACACCTTCATCTCCATACCCAGCCATTTTGCCAGAACCACTTTTTGCTGGTTTCCACCGCTTAAAAAACGCACTTTTTGGCTTAATGTGGGAGTAACTATCCTTAAGCTCGATACAAATTTCCTGGTATAACTCCTCATTCTCCCGTAATCCAGAAACAGGGACCGTTTGAATCTATGGAGGGAGGGAAGAACAATGTTCTCCTGAACAGACTTTCCCAGGATAAGTCCGTGCTGTTTGCGGTCCTCCGGAGCGAGACATATACCGTACTTTATTGCATCTTTGGGAGATTTGATTCTTACCCGCCTGTTTTCAATGTATATTTCTCCTTCATCCAGCGGGTCTGCACCGACTATTACTCTTATAACCTCTGTTCTGCCTGCTCCCACAAGACCGTAAACTCCCAGGATCTCCCCCCTGTTTACTGTAAATGAGATATCCTCAAAAATCCCTTTTCTACAAAGCCCCTTCACAGCAAGTACGGCTTTATCTTCTATTTCCTTTCTCTCTGTCGGAACCTCCTCGCTAATTTCCCTTCCTACCAGCATTTTTATTAGAGTATCCCTGTTTATCTCTTCTATTGGCCTTGTGCCAACGAGTCTGCCGTTTCTAAGTACCGTTACCCGATCACCGATTTCAAAAATCTCTTCCAGACGATGGGATATATATACTATGCCCTTCCCTTCCTTTTTGACGGAACCTATAATTTCAAATAGTCTTTTAAGCTCTACCGACGTTAAAACAGCAGAGGGTTCATCAAATATTATTATCTTTGCATCCAGAGAAAGAGCCTTGGCGATGCTTACCAACTGCTGTTTGGACATGGGAAGAGAGCCAAGCAGAGACCTGGGATTTATATCCGCCTGAATGATATCGAGCCATTTTCTTGCTTGCCTGTACATTTCGGAATAATTTACAAATCCTGCTTTATTCCGTGGTTGTCGTGCCAGAAAAATATTCTCTGCCACACTTAAATAGGGAAGTACAGGAAGTTCCTGATGAAGCACAGCAATCCCACTCTCTTGAGCCTCTTTAGGGCTTGCAAACTCCACTTCCGTACCATTTATACGAATAGTCCCCTCGTCCTTTTTGTAAGAGCCTCCGATTATCTCTATTAAGGTGGACTTGCCTGCACCGTTTTCTCCTGCCAGACAGTGAACCTCGCCGCTGAATACATCAAAATCCACCTTATCCAGGGCAAGTACCCCCGGATACTGCTTAACAATACCTTTTGCTTCAAGAAGGGGTACGCCTTTGTTCAAGAATATCTCCTCCCGGAAAGAAGATTATGGAGAGCGAGAGCTGCAATGATTATTACACCTTTCACCATCTGTTGCGGATATGCATCTATTTCGAGTAAGTTCATTATATTTATGATTAACCCAATTATGAGTACTCCCACAACGGTTCCTCCAATGGTACCCCTGCCTCCGAACAGACTGGTTCCTCCTATTACCACTGCCGCTATGGCATCCAGTTCCCATCCCTGAGCGATTTTGGGATCTCCACAGGCCATTCTTCCGGACATCATGATACCAACCAGAGATGCGAAAAAAGCGGAAAAAATAAAGGGCATAATCCTGTAGATAGCCGATTTGATGCCCGAAAGGCGTGCTGCTTCTTCATCACCTCCCACAGCATATATGCCCCTTCCGAATCTGGTATACCGAAGAAGAAAAATCGAGAAGACACTTGCAGTCAGCCAGATAATCGCAGGCATGGGTATCGATAAAAAGGTGCCATAAGCTATAAAATTAATATATTCGGGCATTCCAAATAAAGGCTGACCATGAGTATAGGATACTGCAAGTCCGCGGATGAATATCATGAAGCAAAGGGTAACGATAAAGGAATGGATTCTAAACTTGTAAGAAATTGATCCGCTTATAAAACCAAAAACAGAACATATCAGGAACACTACAACTATATTGATCCCCTGCGGAAACAGGGGTGTTAATTGGGGTGAGCCTGTATAGATAAAAATATTATCCGGCATGAATGTAAAAATCGCTCCGTGCAGCATGGTCGCATAAAGGATTGAGGAAAAACCTACCATGGAGCCCACAGAGAGATCGATGCCACCAGTAAGGATAACAAAGGTCATTCCCAGGGAAAGCAGCCCGGTAAAACTGTTGTAAGTGAGCAAATTGGCAATGTTTGAGTAAGAGAAAAACAGGGGTGATAAAATCGCCGATACAACAATCAAGAGAAGTAAAACAAAATAGAGACCATATTTTGAGAGTAATTCCACCGGTTTCTCTTTTGTTATTCTCATTTATCCACTTTCCCCAGCTACAGATAGTTGAAGAGAACCCGCTTGTTTAATTCGCTTGCTGGAATACCTTCGGCGGATTCTCTTCGTTTTTATAAATATTTAGAATACCGAATTAGGATCGTAGTATTGATCCACGTTGTCTTTCGTCACCAGTATGGTACCTGTAATAACATCACGCTCTTCGGGCTCTTTCCCGTTTGCAAGATAATCTATCAGAAGGTCTACAGCTTTAGTGGTTATCTCGGTGGGATTGTTGATTACCGTTGATTTGTACTGTCCTCCCTTCCTGATCTCCTCATAGGCCTCTTTCTGACCATCGATCCCGCAAACCAGAACATCGGTCATTCCGGCTTCTCTGAGGGCTGCCAGTGCTCCCAGAGCCATTGAGTCGTTAGCGCAGTAAACCAGATCGATTTTATCACCAAAGGCGGCGATGCCTTCTTCCATCTTCTGCATCCCCAGCATCTGGTTGTAAGATGCCTTATAGGTAGCCAGTACCTTGTAATCCTTGCCCGATTTTTCAAGAACATCCAGCATTCCGTTGCCCCGACCAATGGATGCAGGACAACCTGGATCACCTATGATCATCAAGATATTTCCGCCGTTTGGCAGGAGCTCTTTGGAGATATACTCGCCCTGTAACTGACCTGCTTTCCACTGATCAATTCCAACATAGGCCAGGTAATCTCCGTACAGATTCCTGTCGATGGCTACCACAGGCACTCCCATGGATTTTGCCTTCTTTATCACAGGCATTGTCCCGTACTCGGTAGTGGAATTGACTATGAGAGCATCCACTCCCTTTACGAGAAGGCTTTCGATATCGGATATCTGCTTGGAGATATCTTCCTCAGCGTTGAGAACTATTATATCGGCGCCATGTTCAGCTGCCGTATCTTTAGCAGCCTTATCCATGGCCAGATAGTAGGGGCAGTTCATTGCCACATGGGAGAAACCCAGCAGAATCTTCCCTTCTTTTATGGTTGCCTTTTCCGTTTTCCCTGCCGGGAAAACCAGCGCTAATGCCAAAAGCAAAAACAGACCTGTCAATAGAAACTTTTTCATCTTTTTTCTCTCCTTTAATAATCTTTTATATGTGTTTTTTATTTTGCACTGTAAATTTCTTATTCACACCATTGGCATCACCTCCTCTATAGAGTGCTGACATCGATAAGTCTCCTGGCAATCTCTTCATCTGTAACCAGCACATCGATATATCCGCCGCGAATTGCGGCAAAGATTGCCTCGAACTTACTTGCCCCGCCTGCAACAGCGATCACCAGCTTTTTATCGTCTTCCAGTACATCCAGAGGAATACCTATTACTCTGTGGTGAATCTCGTCCTGGATGACTTTTCCCTCTTTGTCGATAAAACGGCATAGAATATCTCCCACTGCTCCTTTTTGAATTAACCTATCTAGATCTTCGTTGCTCAAATATCCCATTTTAAAAAGACTTGCTGACTCCGAAGCTTCTCCTATAGAGATGACAATTACATCCGACCTCTCTGCTATACCAAGTACTTCTTTTATCCATAATTCTGATTTAAAGATATCGGCCCTCTCTTTACTCTGGGCTATAGCCGGGGCCCAGATATTGTAGAAAGGTGCGTTTAGTTTTCTTGCAATCTTCTCTCCTGTAATATAGGGATTCATGGCCACATTAACCATCAGGTTTCCGATAAGAGATACAACTTCGATCTTTCTCTCTTCAACAACGGGCGGATCGAAAAAATCTGCCAGATAAGCTGTAGTATTACCCCATCCGAATCCTATTACTGCTCTCTCCACCACCCTGTTCAATAACCTTTCCAGGTAAGAGCTGCATGCTTTGGCGAAGGCTTTTCTTAAAAAATCGCCTTCTGGTTTGGCTGCTGGAACAACCACGGCATCCTTTAAACCGAACTTTTTTACCAGGTCACCTTCTATTTTTAAGAGGTTGTAATAGGGATGTTTTATATGAAAGTGAATTATCTCCATATCCCTGGCTCGCTCTAAGAGTCTTTGCACCTTTTGTCTGGAAAGGGATAGATGATCGGCTATTTCTTGCTGAGTAAGTTTTTCCTGGTAATACAACCAGGCTATTCTGGTAATGAGATCCTCTTCTGAGTTTTCGAATATTTTATCTATTTTTGAATAAATATTTAACATTTGCTCATTTTATTAACAATTGCTCATTATAAGATGTCATTGTTTTTTTGTCAAGAGAAAATTTCACTCTGCGCATAAAAAATATTAAAAACTTGCTGTCGCCTGTTGGCCCAATTAGCCGGTTCTAGATACACCAAGGCCTGATTGGGCCTTCACCTACTGGCTTTCCCAGGTTAGAAATATATTTGACACAGTATTATATTGATGCGATTATTATCTATACGAAGCTTAAGGATTAGTTCCTTCATATCGCAATCTTCGATCGTAACTTAAAAGGAAGATTGCGATGTGCCATGGGTTTCGGTAGGTTTTGTTTTTTCGCTTTTAAAAATTTTGGTAAACAACCACCGGCAAAGCCTAAGGCTTTGCAAGCCCTGCAAGGGCTAAGTAATTTCCGGAACTCAAAGGGTATGATGGTTGATAATATAATCTATTTACTATTATAGAGGCCGATTCAGAAGGCATACCAAAGAA
>QNBH01000215.1 GCA_003645645.1 Spirochaetota bacterium
CCACTATCTGGCCGATACTCAAAAAAAGGAACCGTTATTGACGTGAATGGTTGAAAAAAGTATGATTTTTTATATCCAATATGGAAGGTCTTA
This sequence comes from Spirochaetota bacterium, assembly GCA_003645645.1. Classification (GTDB taxonomy): domain Bacteria; phylum Spirochaetota; class Spirochaetia; order SPDA01; family B32-G16; genus B32-G16. Next base: position 94 of record QNBH01000215.1, read on the forward strand.
GATGATTAAAAAATATTCGCTCAGTGATGCTCATTTCATACTTCCAGAGAAAAGAATCGCTCATACATCGATAGTTATAGAAGAAAAAAGAATTTGTAAGATCGGCGGTGTAGGGGGAAAAAATTTTTCTTTTAAAAATAACTATTTCGTTTTCCCTGCCCTTATAAACATTCACGATCACTTACGAGGAACATACCTGCCCAGAGTTGGACCAAAAGATAGAAATTATTACCTTAACTGGTCATACTGGGATAATGATCTCAAATCTTCAGATGTATTTATGGAGAGATCCAAAATTTCCATAGAGGATTGCTACTTTCTTGGTGCCTATAAGAATATCCTTTCGGGAGTTACCACAACCAACGACCACTTTCCTCATGAAATGAATGACAAACTACTTCCCCTTATGCCTCTAAGAGTAATCCGTAATTATGCACTGGCTCATGAATGCTCTTCTTTCGACTTAAAATGGGGAGAAGGTATAGAAGCAGAGCATAGAAAAGCTGTTAAGAAAAACATACCCTTTATAACCCATCTGGAAGAAGGATTTGATGAGGAATCTCAGTCCGGTATACCCATACTGGAAAAGCTGGGTTGCCTCGATAATCACGATATACTAATACACTGCATTGGTTTTTCCGACGAAGATATAGATAAGGCTAAACGGGCAGGAGCAAACATAGCGTGGTGTCCGGGGTCAAACATCTTTATGTTTAACGTTACCTGTAAGATAAAGAAAATACTGGAAGCAGGAATTAACGTCTCAATCGGCACTGATTCTACCGCCACTGGCTCGATAAATCTGCTTGAGGAGATGAGATATGCCAGATTTGTGTACAGAAGAATGTACAGAGAAGAGTTACCGCCCTACGAAATATTTAAAATGGTAACTGCAAATCCGGCAAAAGCTTTCAGACTCGAGAAAGATCTGGGAACAATCGAAGAAGGTAAATTAGCCGATCTCCTGGTACTTAAGCCCAGAGACGATGATCCTTTTGAAGCACTTCTGAAAACTCAAATCGAAGATATTGTCCTTCTGATTAAAGAAGGCACTCCCATATTTGGATCTCCAGATTATGAGGAGTTATTCAGGGAAGGAGAAGTTGAATATTCTACAATTATGATCAGGGGAAAGGAGAAGCTTGTAATCGGAGATCCTGAAGGTTTGTTAAAAAGGATCCGAAAAGCTGTGGGATTTAACAAAGTATTTGATTTTATGCCCATTGATACCTCTTAATAGAAGTTAATGAGCAGGAGAATTTATGTCGCCTAAAGCCGTACAATATAAAGCAAACTCCATCATTTATTTTAAGGGAGATTTAAACGATAAGATATTCATTCTTAAATCGGGAAGGGTTTGTTTGAAATCAAACGATATCGAAACCGGTCAGGAGCTTCAGGAAATGATTCAGACCGGGGAGTTTTTTGGAGTTAAGTCTGCCCTTGGAAAATATCCAAAAGAAGAGACCGCCCTTGTGCTTCAGGATTCACAGGTTGTGGTATTTACTGTTCCCGAGTTCGAGCAGTTGGCTTCTCAGAATACCAGGATTATTATGAAAATGTTAAAGGTATTTTCGAATCAGTTGAGAAGAATACATAAACAGGTGCAAAATCTTTTATCTGCCGAAGATCAGGGAGAAAATCCAGAGACAGGATTGTTCAAAATAGGAGAACATTACTTCAATGTAAAAAAATTCCCACAGGCACTATACGCTTTCAGAAGGTACCTTACATACTATCCATCCGGAGCTTATGCAGAAGCAGCCGCCCGAAATATCGAGCAACTGGAAATGCGTATACAGGGTCATCCTGCCAGGAGCACTCCCGCATCTACTGCAAGCCCTGTAAGATCAAGAGGTGAAGAGCTTTCTGAGGCGGCAAAGAAATATTATAATGCCGTGAGTCTGTTCAGCCAGCAAAAATACAACAATGCTCTTAATGAATTTAGAAATATTGTGACTCAAGGAGCAGACGAAGAGTACACGGCAAAATCGGTGTATGAAATTGGAAGATGCCTTTATTATCTACAGAATTATGACGAGTGCATCAAACACTTTACAGCCATGATTCAGAAATATCCCAAGCATCAGGAATTACTGGATGCTCTATATTATCTGGGTAAATGTTACGAGAAAAAAGGAGAAAAAAAGAGGGCAGGTAGTTTTTATAACAAGATCATGTCGATGGGGCCCACAGATTCACCGGTGTATATAAAAGCGAAAAAGGCATCACGGAACCTCTAGGAGTTTGAAATGAGTACCGATTTGTCAGTATTTGAAAGGTTTGCAGTAACTTTTCAGAAAAACGATATCATCTTTTGCGAGTATGAACCCGGAGATACATTCTATCTTATTCAGTCCGGTACTGTAGAGATAGTGCGGATAATTGGTAACATAGAAAAAACCATCGATATCCTCCATCCTGGAGAGATCTTCGGTGAAATGGCCATTCTGGAAGAAGCACCGAGATCCGCAACGGCAATTGCCCATGAAAAAGTAAAAGCTCTGGAGTTTAACAGAGAAAACTTCGAAGTTCTCATGATGGGTAATCCGCAAATTGCTTTAAAGCTTTTAAAACTGTTTACAAAGCGTATTTATGATCAGAAACGACGGTTCATGATCCTTACACTGGATGATATACAGGCTAGAGTGGCCGACGTATTTCTTATGTTAGCGGAAACTCAACAGAATCCCGACCCCCATAAAGATGAGAGAGTATTTAATACCAGTGTGGATGATATTGCACACTGGGCAGGCATGTCTCCCGATAACTGCAAGCAGGTTTTAAACCATTTCGCAACTCAGAGAAGAATAGAAATATATAAGGATAAAATAGTTGTTAAGAACATAAACGATTTTGCCCGCTTTGTAAACTCCCGTCGTAAAAAATAGCCAGAAGTGGGATTTGAACCCACGACCTGCTCATTACGAGTGAGCTGCTCTGCCACTGAGCTATTCTGGCTTTTGGTTTGTGATTATATATAATCCCAATTATGTAAAAAATCAAGGATTACCTAACCTTAACCGATAATAGGGATAGGTTTATATAGAGAAGATTAGGAATACATCTGAGGCTTCCGGAGGAATGGTTTAAGATGATAAGGGGTTTATACACAGGGGCTGCAGGAATGGTAGCCCAGGAGCATAGGATGGATGCCTTGTCCAACAATCTGGCCAATGTAGATACAACCGGATATAAAAGAGATACCTCCATCCATAAGGCTTTTCCCGAACTGCTATTAAGAAGAATGAACGATACGGGAGTATACATTTTCCCCTTTGGTTCTGTGGATGTAGCGCCTGTTGTCGGTAGACTTGGTACCGGTGTAGAACAAAACGAAGTCTACACCGTATTCACTCAGGGCTCTTTTAAAGAGAGCGGTAATCCGTTTGATATTGCACTTGAAGGAAGAGGATTTTTTACCGTACAAACCCCTCAAGGAGAACGGTACACCAGAAACGGCTCTTTTATTCTCGGGAAGGAGGGGCTTCTCCTTACAAAAGAGGGGTATCCGGTACTCGGAGAGAAGGGGCCCATTCGTATTAAGAAGAATAATTTTATAATCGATCAGGAAGGTAGAGTGTTCCAGAATGCTACTTTTGCGGATGACCCCGATCGGCTTGTCTCAATGGAGGAGAATGAATGGGAGAATACGGAGTTTGTAGACAGGCTTAAAATCGTTGATTTTCCCGAAGAACGCTATTTAAAAAAACAGGGTAGTTCTATGTGGATGGCTACTTATGAATCGGGAGAAGCCAAAGTATTCGCCGAGCATACCGGGCCAAAGGTAAGACAGGGCTTTCTGGAGACCTCCAATGTAAATCCTGTAACCGAGATGGTAAATATGATCGAAATAAACAGGGCTTACGAGGCAAATCAAAGGGTAATTCAAACCCATGATTCACTTACTGGAAGACTGATAAATGAAGCGGTGCGTGTTTAGGGGGTAGTATAAATGATGCGTTCTTTATGGACTGCAGCTTCGGGAATGATCGGACAGCAGTTTAATATTGACACAATTTCCAACAACCTTTCGAATGTTAATACAACAGGGTTTAAGAAAAATCGAGCAGATTTTGAAGATCTTCTCTATCAGAGTACGAGAATAGCAGGTACTCCTGCAACCGAGATAACGGTGGTACCAACCGGTATTCAGGTTGGACATGGAGTAAAAGTGGCTGCCACTCAGAAGATATTTACACAGGGCTCGCTTCAGAATACCGAGAATGTGTCGGATCTCGCTATTCAAGGAGAGGGTTTTTTCCGAATACTCCTATATGACGGCACCTACGGCTATACAAGAGATGGCTCCTTCAAGATCGATTCAAATGGTCAACTTGTTACATCCAACGGCTACCGGGTGTTACCCGAAATTGTCTTGCCTGAAAACTTTGTCCGTGAAAGTTTCACCGTGTCTCAAGATGGGAGAGTATCGGTTAAAGTGGCGGGGTCGGATGAACCAATAGAGATAGGACAGATTGAAATATACCGTTTCCCCAATCCAGCAGGCTTGAGTGCCATAGGGGAGAACCTGTTTAAAGTTACAAATGCTTCAGGAGATCCTATTCCGGGACGACCGGGTTTTAACGGAATGGGCACTCTTATTCAGAAGTTTCTGGAAATGTCTAATGTTTCTGTGGTTAAGGAGATGGTGAATATGATCGTCGCCCAGAGAGCCTATGAGCTAAACTCCAAGGCCATTCAAACCTCAGATTCCATGCTGGGAATCGCCGTTAACCTCAAAAGATAGAGATTCGGAGTGGAAGACTTCGATTTAGATTTTAATTAATATAATAAAAGGATCGAATGAAAAGATGGGAATAGAGCCATTAAAATATCAATATTTGCAATTAAACAAAATCAGAGAAGTTCGGAGACCGGAGATCAAGAGAGACGAGAAACTCTTCGAAGCATGCGAAGATTTTGAAGCTCTATTTGTCAAACAGATGCTAGATTCCATGCGGCAGACAGTTCCAAAAACGGGAATTCTAAATGGTGGAATAGCAGAAGATATATTTGAAGAGATGCTTTACTCCGAATATGCAAAATTGTTTTCTCGAAATACGAGACTTGGTATAGCAGAAGCCGTATACCGTGAAGTTTCTTCTGGAGTATTCTCAAATAAGAAAAAATCATAATAGGGAAAGTATAAAAAAGTATACGATTTTACAGAGAATAGCTCCTTAAAACAGTTCTCCTTAAACTAATTTTTTATAATATAAAAAATTAACTTACAATGATTAAATTCTTGTGGTTGGCATGATTCCTGCTATATATATGGCAGGAGTTGTGTATGAGCCGGAAAAAGCATGATACAAATTTCGCATTCGACAATCTACAGGTTTATTTCAATCAGATCAAGAAAACCTCTCTGTTAAGTTTTGAAGAAGAACTGGAGCTTTCAAGAAGAATTCAGCAGGGTGATAATGAGGCCAGGCAACGTCTAATCGAAGCTAACCTGAGGCTGGTTGTAAAAATATCCAAGTCTTTCCTCACTCCGGATGTGAATCTTCTGGACCTGATTCAGGAAGGAAATATCGGCCTTATCAGAGCGGCATCAAAGTATGATTATCGCAAAAACGTGCGTTTCAGCACTTACGCTGCATGGTGGATTAAGCAGGCTATTGCAAGATCGCTATCAAATAAGAGAAGAACAATCCGACTACCCCACAGGAAAGAGGAGACTCTTAGAAAAATACAGAAAGTATATAACATTTTAACTCAGGAGCTAATGAGAAAGCCATCTATAGAAGAGATAGCGAGAGAATTAAAAATTAGAAAAACCGAGGTGATTTCACTTCTAAGTACCGTAAATAACACCGTATCACTCGAAGCAGAAACAAATAATGAGCTGGGAAGGCTTATGGACATATGTGAGGATCAATCATACAATCCTGATCGAGAAGTCATGGAAAAGAGTATGAGAGAAGAAACCAGGAAGTTTCTTGAGCGTCTCATGGAAAGAGAAAAGCAGATACTGCTCTATCGTTTCTCTTTCTATGGGCAGGAAAAGTATACTCTGAAAAAAATAGGAGAGAAGCTTGGTATTTCTCCCGAGACGGTAAGACAGATAGAAAAGAGGGCTCTGGAAAAATTACGGGACCACGCCCAGGAGCTTAAAGATTACGTTTATAATTAAAAGCTGTAATTAAAAGCGGTTATCCTGGTAGTTGCCTGTTAGCTAAAAGCCCTTAAAAAACCTATTTTTCCTGGCTTTCTCTTGACCAACTGTAGTATTAAGA
>QNBH01000216.1 GCA_003645645.1 Spirochaetota bacterium
GCTTTTTTTCGTATAGATTTTTAATGAGGCAATTCTCCCACTTGACGCAAGGGGGGTCTTACTCTATTATCCTTTCAGGAAAGCTCCAATATTTGAGAGTTCAACCGGCAGTAGATTGTTATTTCTTTTACATTCGACTGCTCACTGAAATGTGCAGCATTTATTTCTTAACCGGGCATCGGTAAAAAGGGCTGTAGTTCCTATTTAACTATACAAAAAAGAGGATGGTGTATCATGAACTATTTTCTCACAGAAGAACAGCAGATGATTCGAGAAACTGCTGCAAGAATTGCCAGGGAGAAAATCGCCCCGGTTGCTCTGGAATACGATGAGAAAGAGATCTTCCCCCGCGAAATAGTAAAAATTTTAGGCGATGCAGATCTTTTTCGAGTATTTATTCCGGAGGAATACGACGGTCTGGGGGGAGGGGTTTTTGAGATGTCCCTCGTTGTGGAAGAGCTCTCCAGAGCGTGCGGCGGAATAGCCCTTGCATATGCAGGTTCCGGATTGGGCACCATACCCATCATCCTTTTCGGAACGGAAGAACAGAAAAAGAAATACCTGCCAAGGCTTGCATCCGGAGAGATACTGGCAGCCTTTGCACTGACCGAACCAAATGCAGGGAGTGATGCCGCAGCGATAACCACTTCGGCCAAACCGGATGGGGATTACTATATTTTGAACGGAACAAAGCAGTGGATTACAAACGGCGGAGAAGCTATGGTTTATACCGTCATCTGTCTGACCGATCCCACCAGAGGTCCCAGAGGGTCATCTGCCTTAATTGTTGAGAAAGGCACCGAAGGGTTTGATTTCGGAAAGAAGGAGAACAAAATGGGGATCCGTGCCTCCTCCACCCGGGAGCTCGTTTTCAGGGATTGCAGAGTACCGAAGGAAAATCTGCTGGGAAAGGAAGGTATGGGATTTCTTATTGCTATGAAAACCTTCGATCAGTCAAGACCCGGAGTAGCCGCCCAGGCAGTGGGGATAGCCCAGGGCGCACTAGATAAGGCGGTGGAATACAGCCGGGAAAGACACCAGTTTGGTAAACCCATCTCATCTTTTCAGGGGATTCAATTCATGCTTGCGGACATGGCTATTCAAATAGAAGCTGCCAGAACCCTCACCTACCAGGCGGCCAGAAATGTCGATGCGGGAGAGAAGAATGTAGCAGGTATCTCGGCCATGGCCAAGGTGATGGCTTCCGACGTTGCCATGAAGGTAACCACCGATGCGGTACAGATATTCGGCGGATACGGCTACATGAAGGAGTATCCCGTGGAAAAAATGATGAGGGATGCCAAAATCACGCAAATATACGAAGGCACAAATCAAATCCAGAGAGAGATAATCGCTTTGAACCTCATCAAAGAGAGTATGAGAAAAAAGAAATAGGGAGTGCCTAACCTTTAAGATAATACTGGTTTTCAGGCCCCCAGAATAGTCTTAAGTCTTTCTTTAAGTCTTGTCGGTGCATCGGCCATTTTCTGCTCCAGATAAGAGGCGATTCTATGATTCCTTTCTGCTTCTGCTTTAAGGATAAGAAGTGCGGCCATCTGATAGATGTTTTCCGGCAGAGAAAGAAGCTTAACAACAGGATCGAGTATATCCACGCTCGCTCCCATAGAAAGTTTTAAAAGAATTTCCTCGATTTCAGGAATAAGAATGAGCTTCTCTCCCTCTTCAAAGCTCATCTCCAGAAGTACACCGAGGTTTCCCCTTGTTTCTCTACTGTATTTGGAATCTCCCGATAAAATAATGCATCTCTCCATGGACGCTCTTATTAAAGTATTGCCTACTGTTTCCTTTCCAGAAAGGCGGTTGATTTCAAGCATAAATTTCCAGAGATTGTAGTAATAGGCAGGATAACGAAAGAGATAGGGTTCAAGAGAAAGATAATCCTCCCAGTGCTCCTCGGGAATTATACCTGCTTCCAGGCCGTTTGCAATCTTCGATAACAGGAAAAGGTATCGGTTTTGGCAAATTTCCGGGGATTCCCGTATCCCCCAATCGATAATCTTCGAAACTCCCTTTAGCTCCCCCGATAGAAAAAGCTTGAGCTCCTTAAGCAGTTCTTCCAAACCTTTTTCCTCTTTTCCGAGAGAGGCATGAAGTCCATCCTCTACATCCCCAAACAGGATGATTGCTTCTTCGGGCGACACTGCTCCGGTGTAAATAAGGTACTCTATCCGCCTTACCGATGATAGAAGAGCCTCTCTAAAGAAACCGAAAGTCAGGTAAAAGGATATCTCTACATTATCTAAACCCGGTACATATCCATTCTTAAGGTGAAACGCTTCTACCGCTATAATTGCCTCTTCCACCATGGAAGGATCGATTACATCCCTATTCCTTATCAACAGAGAAAGAAAGATAAAAATATCCTCCTCTTCACTGTAAGAATCTCCTCTTAATCCCTCTAAAAATGCATCTATCGCTCCCTCCTCATCTTCCATGCCCGCAAGACACCTGGCTTTTGTAAATACAACACCGGTGAGAGTTTCCTTATTAAGGGTTGGAATGTTCTTTAAAGTTGCAGGGAAAGGGGGAGATTCTTCTATCTTTGTCTGCTTTAAAATCAGTGCTTTATCCGAAGCCTTCCTTCCCTTTTCGTAATCTTTCTTTAGAAGATAGTACCTGGCGAGATTACAGTAGTATATATAGCGCAGCCGTCTGTCTTTGCTTCTCTCTGCAAGAGGTAAGGCGCCCTGCAGATAGATCCCCGCTTTTTCTATTTCACCATAGGCAAGAAGCATACTTCCAATTACTACCTTGGGTTTAAGTTCTCCAGGATAGTACTGATCGAGTAGAAGAAGCTCCTCGAGAAGTTCTTCTCCCTCTTTTTCTGTGATTGTTTTTAAGAATAATGAGTCGAATTGTTCATCTGTTTTTCTACAGGATAAAACCTGGGTGAAAATCAGAAAAACACCAATAATTGTGGAAATGGTTTGTCGAAGATTCATCGCCTCCTCCTGTTACTATTAACAGGAGGAGGCGAGCCGTTGATTCAAACATAGGAAAAAAATTGCGAGTTATGCTATTCCGAGTTTAAACTTAAGCGAGCGTAAGGTATTACGCATCAGCATGGTAATGGTCATCGGCCCTACCCCACCCGGAACGGGGGTTATGGCACCTGCTATCTCCTTAGCCGCATCAAAATCTACATCGCCTTTAAGAATAGGAACTTTTTTTCCGGTCTTCTCACTTATTTTCTCTCCCACACGATTTACCCCCACATCGATAACACACGCTCCGGGTTTGATCCATTCCGGTTTAACCAGCCCGGGAACACCGGCTGCAACTATCAGAATGTCGGCCCGCTTACAGTGGGCTGCCATATCTCTGGTTCTTGTGTGTACCACGGTGACAGTTGCATTTGCACCGGGGCTTTTCTGTAAAAGCATATTGGCAATGGGCTTACCCACAATGTTGGAGCGCCCCACTACCACCACCTCTGCACCTTCCGTTTTGATGCCTGCACGTACTATCATCTCCTGAATTCCTGCAGGTGTACATGGAGGGAACTTGACTTCAGAGCCGCCTATCATGAGCCTGCCCACATTTACCGGATGAAAACCATCCACATCCTTATCCGGATCTATTGCATAAATTACACGTTTCTCATCTATGTGTTTGGGAAGCGGAAGCTGTACCAGTATACCGTGGATGGTATCATCCCTGTTGTATTTATCGATTAAGGCGAGAAGATCTTCCTCTGATATATCTTCGGGTCTGTTCTCCTGAACTTCTTTAAAACCTATCTCGTTAGCAGTCTTAATCTTAAGGGATACATAAGATACAGAAGCGGGATTCTCACCCACGAGAATTGTAACCAACCCCGGAACCACCCCGTGCTTCTCTTTTATGTAGTTTACCTCCGTAGAAATCTCATCAAGTATCTCTTTCCTGAACTCTGTGCCGCTTATTATTTTTGCACCCATAGTTATCTCCTTATTGTTTGAAATCTTATTATATCTTGAACAACCACAATAGAGAATAAATATATAGTCTATGATAATAATCAAGGAAGTGAAACCCTTCTTGGAAATAATTTTTATTATTTGGAATATATTCTGAATTTTGAGAAATATTTAATTTTTTCGTTGAAATTGAGAAAAAATTATTATAGATTAGGCAAAAGATTAGAACATAAATAATACCAGAATAAAAGGAGAGGTAGCAATGAAGAACCTGGATCCAACTAAAATGAAGGATTGGGAAATTGCAGAAGCAGCCCAGGAAGATATGAAGACGGTTTATCAACTGGCCGAAGAGTTGAATTTGGACAAGATGGAGCTGCTTCCCTATGGACACTATGTAGCCAAGGTAGATTACAGAAGTGTACTCGACAGGTTAAAAGACAAACCAAACGGAAAATATATTGAAGTAACGGCTATTACCCCGACTCCCCTGGGAGAAGGGAAAACAACGACCACCATGGGTCTCATCGAGGGGCTCGGAAAAATAGGGAAGAATGTAGTAGGCGCTATTAGACAGCCTTCGGGAGGACCTACTTTTAATATAAAGGGTTCTGCCGCAGGAGGGGGGCTTGCCCAGTGTATTCCCCTTACAGATTTCAGTCTCGGCCTTACGGGCGATATAGATGCCATAACAAATGCACACAACCTTGCCATGGTTGCCTTAACCAGCCGGTTACAGCACGAGTTTAATTACTCAGATGAGACTTTACAGAAAAAGAATCTTAAAAGGCTGAACATCGATCCAAGAAACATAGCCATGAACTGGGCCATTGATTTCTGTGCCCAGGCACTCAGAGAGATAATCATAGGGCTCGGAGATAAAATGGACGGCTTTATGATGAAAAGCGGCTTTCAGATTACCGTCTCCTCCGAGATAATGGCTATCCTATCTGTTGCAACCGATCTCGAGGATATGAGAAAACGGATGGCTAAAATTGTCGTTGCCTACGATAAATCCGGCAAACCGGTTACCACAGGCGATCTGGAAGTAGACGGTGCAATGACTGCGCTTATGAGCAAGGCAATCAATCCTAACCTGTTACAAACGATAGAAGGTCAACCCGTTTTCGTCCATGCCGGACCTTTTGCAAATATTGCAATAGGTCAGTCCTCCATAATAGCAGATGAGATCGGGCTTAAACTGGGAGATTACCATGTTACCGAAAGCGGATTTGGCGCTGATATAGGTTTTGAGAAGTTCTGGAATTTGAAGTGCAGGTTCAGTAAACTTACCCCCTATTGCTCTGTTATAGTTGCTACCATCAGAGCATTCAAGATGCACGGAGGTGGACCTAAGGTTGCTCCCGGCCAACCCCTGGATAAAGCCTATACAGAAAAAAACACAGCACTGGTAGAGAAAGGTGTAGAGAACCTTCTTGCTCATATCGATACAGTTAAAAAGAGCGGGATTTCTCCCGTAGTTTGTATAAACCATTTTTATACCGATACAGACGAAGAAGTACAGATAGTTCGGAAGGCCGCCGAAGCAGAGGGAGCCCGGGTGGCCGTAAGTCGCCACTGGGAGAAAGGAGGAGAAGGCGCCCGCGAACTTGCGGAGACCGTGGTGGAAGCCTGTGAGGAAACGCCTCACTTCCGCTTTCTCTACGACGAAGATACTCCGCTGAAAAAAAGGGTAGAACTTATAGCTAAAGAGGTCTACGGAGCGGACGGTGTCTCCTACACAGAGCTTGCAGAAGAACGGATTAAGCAGGTGGAATCGGATCCAGAACTAAAGAAGCTAGGTACATGTATGGTTAAAACACACCTGAGTCTTTCCCATGATCCCGCGATAAAAGGCAGACCTAAAGGGTGGACTCTGCCGGTTAGAGATATATGGATTTACAAGGGAGCCGGTTTTGTAGTTCCAGTGGCAGGTGCAATCAAGTTTATGCCAGGAACTGCCTCCGATCCTGCCTTTAGATACATCGATGTGGATGTTAAAACCGGAAAAGTGCAGGGACTTTTCTAAAAAGCGGGCCGGTTGCACTATCCTGTAGGAGAATTCCCCGCCGGTGAAGAAAAAAGCTGCGGCTTGCTTGCACTATTTTGAGTTTTTATGTAATATAAGTACATGAAATGTAAACATTGCGGAACAATAAACTCGTCAAAGGGCAGGTACTGTAAAAATTGCGGGAAGCCTCTATCCGCTAAAGTAACCTGCCCAAACTGTAAGAAAACTTTACCTCCGGGTAGCAACTTTTGCAGCAACGGTGGCACAAAAATAGGAAAACCGGTTAAAACCCACGGGAGTCAATCCCGGAAGAAAAGAGGAGTCAGAACCGAGGTTTTTGTTATTGCCATAGTGGTGGTCCTGCTTGCGGGTGCTGCAGGTTATGCCATATACTCGGCC
>QNBH01000217.1 GCA_003645645.1 Spirochaetota bacterium
GAATAAGAGTCTACTACGAAAGAAGGCCATACCTATGGTGGTGGTCAACCGGTCGTAAGATCGGTGGAGAGACGGGCTTAAGCCCGTCTACCTTCTTTCGGAGCATACAACCACCTAAGTAATTTCTGCAAAACGGAAATTACTTAGCCCTTGCAGGGCTTGCCCTGTGGAATAATCGCCTCCTCCGATTAAGCTAAAGCTTATTCCACAGGGCTTGCAAAGCCTTAGGCTTTGCCGGTGGTTTTTACCCTTTTTAAAAAGCCAGAGGTGGTTATAATATTTTAACTCGATACAGTTAAGAGCTTGTGTGTCGGATTTGAAATTATGTTTTGGTTTCTAAGATACTTAATAAAAAAAAGAGAACCGGCCGCCGATGAAATAGTATCGGAAAAATGGGAGAGCAATTTCTCCAGGTTAAAGAAGAATCGCTTTCAGATAGAAGAAGACCGGAACTATTGCACGAAAGTAGAGGGGAAGGCTCTTGTGCTTACTCTTAAAAAGAAGAATCTCTTCGCCTGGTCCCTCGATACTTTTTACAGATACAGGGATTTTGTTCTCGAAGGGGAGGTGAGTTTTGACGGTCAAAACGGCTATTCCTCGGCGGGTATTATCTTTCGATACATTAACGAGGAAAACTATTACTACTTTATCATCTCCAACAAGGGGTATTTCAGGTTTGATCTCCTGTTTAATGCAAATCCTATTTCTCTTATAGGCTGGACCCATTCTCCTGTTCTGGAGGGGGACCGCCACAAAATTAGAATAATTGCACACGGAAGCTTTTTCTCCTTTTATGTAGACGGAGAATGGCTTGCAGAGCTGGAGAATGAGGCGATTGATGCAGGCAGTATTGCCTTTGCGGGACAGAATTACGATGAAAAAGACAGGGCGGTATTAAGGCTTGAGAGGATTTATATAGAGTCAAGGCCTATAGAGGTGGAAGCCGAGTATTACCGTTGGAAGGAATACATTGCCGTCAATCCGGAACAAAGGATAAAACTTGCTCATACCATGTACAAGCAGGGCCAGTATACGGCAGCGGTAGTACAGCTAAAAAAGGCTTCCAGAGATAAAAAACTTTCCATGGATGAGATTCTCCTCTTAGGAGACTCTCTTTTAAGCCTCGGTCTGTATGAAGAGGCCTTGAATAACTTTGAGAAATGCCTCGAAGTGGATAGAGAGAGAAAAGAAGCCCTTATAGGTAAGGCAAACGCTTTATATCTTCTTAACAGGTTTCTCGATCTGAGGGATTTCATTAAAGGGTTCAAAGACCGGTTCGGAGACAGCTCTGTTCTCTGGAATCTCTACGGCAATGCGGAATACTCTCTGGGAAACAGGGATATAGCTGCCTCCGCCTATGTAAAGGCCTTTGAAAATGAACCAGAAATGCCTTTATTTGCCGTGAACGCTGCACAGGCCTTTCGTCTTCTCAATGATAGAGAGAAAGCCCTCTATTATTATCTTACGGCAGCACGTCTCCTTTTCCGTCAGGAGGGATACGAGGATCTTCAGGGAGTTCTTAAAACCATCTTTGAGATAGAGCCTGATAACAGGGAGGCAGCCGCCATTCTGGGGAAAATGTTTTTCTACGACGGCAGGACATTTGAGGCACAAAAAATTTTTAACAGACTTATAAAAGAAAAAACAGATGACAGCAGTATCTATTTCCTTTCAGGATTAATTCTTACTGCTGAGGGTAGAAGAGAAGAGGCCTTACCCTTGCTGGAGAAGGCCTGCCGGATGGAACCCGATGCACAGCTTTACTGGTTCAGGCTGGCGGAGAATCGTCATCTCATGGGGATGGATGCCTGGGAGGAAGTTTCCAGAGCTCTTGAGCTGGATGGGGAGGACCCCTGGGTTTTAAATCTTGCAGGGCAGGTATGTATCAGTAGAGGAGAACTTGAGAGGGCAAAAGATTTTCTTACACGAGCCATGGAGAAAGACCAGGCTGTAGAGATAGTAATCAACTACTCTGAAGTTCTTTATCTAATGGGTGAGGAGGAGGAAGCATTTAAGATATTACAACAGCAGGAGAAGGATTACAGGATTTACAACCAGTTGGGAAATATTCTTACAAGGAAAGAGTGCTACGCAGAGGCTGTAAGATGCTACGATAGAGCACTTTCCCTCAATCCCCAGGATACAACGGTGATGGAAAACTGTGCTGCAGCCTGTCTTGAGCTGGATCTGTTGAGTAGAGCGGAAGAGCTTCTCGGTAAAGTGCTGGATTTATCTCCTACAGCATCGGCATATAATTTGATCGGCAACGTGGCCCGATTAAGGGGACAGTACAGCCGTGCGGAAAAGGCCTACACCGAAGCGATTAAGCTTAAGCCGGAAGAGATCGATTACAGAATAAATCTGGCAGATCTGTACCTGGAAAGGCTTAATTACGGTGAAGCCAAAAGATTGATTAAAGAGGCTCTATCCCATAGTCCAGAAAACTCGAGGGCAATGGCCGTCTTTAAGAGGATCAGAGATGCAACCCAGATAAAACTCTCCTGTGCATCCTGCGGAAGGGAATGGTGGGTTGATAAGAACATTCCGGCACAACCGGTGCTCAGATTAAGAGGGGAGCCTCCGCCCGAATCACCTGCAGGAAGATGTATAAACTGTGGTAAGATCTACTGCATCAAATGCGCGGAAGAGCACTTAAGAGACAGTCGTTTTGTATGCCGCGACTGTGACGAGTATCTTAAGCTCTCGGATGATTATTTAAGACACCTCGTTTTATCGTATATCTCTGAAGGCACTTGAAAAGAACGATTATTACTTTTATTATTTTCGTTCTGCAATGATTTTTTTATATACTTCAATATAATCTTCTACCATTCTATCACAGCTAAATCGCTCTTCCACCCATTTCCTGCAATCCCTGCGGTTAATACTTTTTATTTCCGGAAGTTTTTCCAGAGATTCCTCTACTGACCTGACCGAAAATCCGGTTTTACCTTCGTTTATAACTTCAGGCATGCTTCCTCTGCGAAAGGCTATCACAGGAGTACCACAAGCCATTGCCTCGATTACCGAGAGCCCAAATGGTTCTTCGAAGTTTATTGGATGGAGCAGGGCGTATGCATTTCCGAGGAGTTCATCCCTCTTTTTAGGACCGAGTGAACCTAAATATATAACCGATTTATCATCGAGGTGGGGTTTTATTTCTGTAGCGAAGTACTTCTCATCCTGAATAATCCCTGCAATAAACAGTTTTTTATCTGCTTTCTTAGCGATCTCGATCGCTTCCTTAACTCCCTTATCGGGATGTATTCTTCCGAAAGAAACAAGATAACTGCCAGGCTCTGCTCTGAAGCTAAATAGACTCAAGTCTATTCCATGGTATATTGTGGCAATATAGGAAAGCTCTTCATTTCTGTCGCTGTTGCTTATGGATACATAATAGACTTTCTCGTTGTATTTTCTGTACACCGGTAGAATACCAGGTGCGGAAAACCCATGAATGGTTGTAACTACCGGGGTAGATGTCATTCCTGTATAGGTGAGGGGAAGAAAATCGAAATGGTTGTGAATTATATCATACTCATCTCCATGTTCGAATAACTCCGATATATGTAGGCATTCCCACACTTTGGGTATTATGCTCTTATCCTCTTCATAACCTCTTTCGCATACCCCAACCAGTCTTGCACTGGTTATTGAGTCTTTTGTTGCATAGAGGGTAACATCCAGCCCCCTTTTTACAAGCCCTTCGGTTAGCAGTGAAACAACGTTTTCCCAGGGGCCGTAATGCCTCGGGGGAGTCCGCCAGGCTATTGGTGAAAGCATGGCAACACGCATATTTACCTCACCGGATAATGTCACGATACAAATTGCTGCTTATGTTATGTACAGTCGAGATTTAATGCGAAAAAGCAAAATTTACCGAAACTCATAGCACATTGCAATCTTCCTTTCAGTTGCGATCGAAGATTACGCTATGTGATACTTCTCTATTTTTCATCGTCTCGGACTGATTCAACGCATGAAAGTTTAGAAGCGAGAGAAGCCAGGAGAGAGTTGACTCTGCTCCTTGATTGGTGTTTACATTATCCGAGTTTATCCCGTCACAACAGCCGCCGGACTTATAGTCATAGAGAGAGAGACCCAAATCGTTCTCTCCAAGAAACCAGTAAAAAGTCTGCTTGGCTTTTTTTATCCACTCTCGATTACCGGTAGTGTTGTATGCTTCAAGGAAAGCCTCTATCATGTTCTGAGCCTCTATGGGCTGTTGATCAAACCTGGCCTTTTCTCCTCCCTTCCGATACCATCCGCGATTACCTACAGGTACAAAATATCCCTTCGGATCGGTTTGAATATTATCGAGCCACTCTAGTGAACGCAGTCCTGCCTCTTTCATCTCTTTGTTCTGCAGTATTCTTCCCGATATAATAAGAGCCTGGGAGATTTTCCCGTTGGCGTAGGTAACTTTATCTTCTATCCACGGCCACTCTTCTGTTGCGTTTTTCCTGTAAAGATCGAAGAGTCTGCTCGAAAGTATCTCAAAGGTTCTCCTTGCTTCCATGTCACCTGAAAAACTCTTAAGATATTCCGATATACCTATAATACTGAATGCCCATGATCGAGGAGAAGAAAAGGTGTTAACAGCATGGAGAGCTCTCTTTAAAATATGAATTGCAGTGTTTGTTATTCCGGATATTTTAGAAAGTGAAACAGCCATACCGAGCCCCCAGATAGCTCTGCCGTGAGCATCTTCGGAGCCCTGCTCTTCCAGCCATCTTCTATCATAGGACATGAAATTGCGAAATCTGCCCTTTTCGTGATTGAAAGCATGGTAGATAAAACCCATATATCTGCAGGTTAGGCCGATGAGAGCCTTGTCTGTGGGAAGAAAGTTTAAAGCACTTAAGGCGACAATTATGGCTCTTGCATTATCGTCTGTACAGTAACCGTGAAACCGATTGGGAATTATGAATGAGGCGTGCTGTAACATTCCCACATCATCTGTAAGCCTTTTTAAATGATCCAGCTTTATCTGGGGAAGTTTCATATTGGTGATTTTAAGGGTATTAAGACGAAAAATCGGTTTTGGATGGAGCTCTAGCTCCTTTTTCACCTCTGAAAAAACCTCCAGATATCTTCTGGCTACTTTTTCCCAAACCATTTTTCTAGAAAAAAGATAGGCTTTCTTGCGCATGGAGTGCATCGCCACCTCATTATCAAAGAGTTCAATAATTGTTTCGGCAAGAGCCTTTGAATCTCTGAAAGGCACGAGTTTCCCCCTTCCATCGCTCAGTATCTCCTCTGCATACCAGTAGGGTGTGGAAACGACGGCTTTCCCGGCACCGAGCGCATAAGACAGGGTACCCGATACCATCTGTTCTTTGCTAAGATAGGGGGTCACAAAAACATCGTCGGCGCCCAAAAACTCACACAGTTCTGAAAGTGTAACAAATCGATTGTGAAATATCAGATGATCTTCCACATTGTTTTTTCTTGCTCGTAGTTGAAGGGAATGTCTGTATGATTCTCCTGACTCCACTTTAACAACCGGATGAGTAGCCCCCAGCACAACATAGGCGGTATCGGGGTGTTTCTCTACAATTTGGGGCAGGGCATCGATCATATACTCGATTCCCTTTCCAGGAGAGAGAAGTCCGAAGGTAAGAATAACCTTTTTCCCCTCAAACCCGAATTGATCTTTGTAATAATTTGGATCTACAAAGGGAAGATCGGGTATTCCGTGATAAATGAGTCTAATCTTGTTTTCCGGAATTTCGTAGACTTCCTTAAGTACTGCTACGGATTTCTCATTCATTACTACAAGACGGTCGGAGTATAAACCTATATCTTTTATAACCAATCTTTGCTTCTCATTTGGTTCTGTGAGTACAGTGTGAAGTGTTGTAACCACGGGAATACGAAGGTTTCTCAGCAGTTCGATAACGTGTGAACCCTCATTGCCGCCAAATATTCCGAACTCATGTTGAATACAAACAGTGTCTACCTGATTGATGTTTAGATAGTCTGCGGCCAACCGGTAATTTGGAAGGTTTTTGCTGTTTATCTCAAACCTCACTTCATCCGGATAGAGATATCCCTCTGTAACATTTGTTAAAGCAATCGCCCAACAATCCGATTCGGGGCTCTCTAAACGTATCGAATGAAGGAGATCACTTGTAAAGGTAGCGATACCGCACTTATGCGGAAGATAGGTGCCCACAAAAGCAAGGCTTCTCTTGCTGTTTCTGGAAAAACCAGAAAGATTCATCGATTTTCTCCTCCGAAATCTTGACTATTTTTAGCTATGCGGGTAATAGCTTTTCAGTTTAATTTTTTTTAAAAGATTTCTTTAACTAAATATACTAAATTC
>QNBH01000218.1 GCA_003645645.1 Spirochaetota bacterium
GCCGAGCTGGGCTCTTAGTCTATTGACTCATATTCAAGTACTTGTAATGAATAGCATATCTTAAAAAATTTTGGGATAGATTTTATATGAGGCATCAAATTCATTTCTGGTAGATTTTTTATATATGAGGCAACGGGGTCGGTTGATGGATAACCCCAGCGAAAGGGCGACCTCAACCAACAGCTCACCATCGCCGAAATTTCCTGAAGTATCCCCTTCCCTGCAGCCGCCCAGATTCTTCTCCAAGCTCCTCGAGCACCACCGTCGATCGATCCAGGTGTTTCCACTCAGTGACAATCGTTCGATATCTTTGAAAGGCCAGTTCATCGTATGGTCCTAGAGATTGGACCTGTCGATGCCGAACCTTCCTATCGTGCCGAACAGCCTGTACTATTCTCATATACCTGTTCCCATTGCTTGCTGAGTAAGCGAGAACGAACATATTATATTAAACCATTATATCAGGGTTGAATGAATTAGAACTTACCACTCCCTAAATTGGCTTCAAGAGTAAGAGAGAGACCCTTTCCCAGGGGGGAAAACTCATCACCTTCTTCTCCATAAACAACGGGAACACTAAAAGAAAGGGAAGCATAATCGAGGGGTGACCAGCTGAGTGAAGGTACGATTCTACCCGAAAAATCGCTTAAGTTTCCTATCCAGAAGGCTCCGATAGAAAAGTCCGATTTCAATATCTTCCAGTTTACACTACCAACTCCGTAATGCATTCCCGGTCTCTCCAGATCACGGGCCGAAAGCCTATCCTGGCTCAGCAGGATTGCTATTCCCGGGTTTTTAAGAAGTTCTTCATTTGAGTACCCTTCGCCATTGAATAAGTATTGAGCAGATGCGAAAAGGTCCCAATCAGAACGGTAGAACTTAATGCCAAGTGTGCCTGATAAAAACCATTCTTCTTCTCTTTTGCAGGTATCAATACCATCAGGCCAGGATGTGGAATCGTCCGTCTCTTTTATAAAAGTTTTATCCGAACCGTAGCTCACCACTCCTTCGGCAAACAAATCGAAATCCTTGATATAACCGGTAAGTGTAATGGTTCCACGAGGTGCCATTTCATACCTGTAAAAAAGCCCTATACCAGCCTCCATACCACCTATCACGACTTCCGCCCTGGGGGCTACAGCCAATTCCCAAGGCCTGGTAATATCATTGGCTATGATGTAGAGATAGGAGTTAAAAACACCCAGCGGAAGATGTGCCTTCAAGGATACAGGTCCCTCCCTTTCTGCTTCGGGCTCTTCCGGATCTATGGGGGTAAGGTTAAGCACGTCGGCGGGACTGAAGTAGTATCCAACCCCCCACTTTATGGTATGTTTTCCGGCTCTGAAAAAAAGTATATCTTTCCAGTTGAAATCCGAAAAAAGCTCAAAAATCCTTATATTGTTTACAAGTGTTGTCTGTTCCTGTGGTGTTTTTGCGTAAGAATGAAAGGGATATAAAGCCTTTGCCTTGCCGAAAACTCTGAAATTGCTAAATGGTCTTGCATCAAAAAAAAGGCTACCTCCCAGATTGATGGTAAAATAGGCATCATCGAGATCCTTAAGTTCTTTAAGGGTAGGGTACCTTTCATGCCATTCCCAGGTAGAAGTGTAGGAAGAAGAAAAACTCCCTCCAAGCTCCACTTTCTCTGTTATCAAGAGTTTTTCCTCGGGTTTTTCCACCTCTTCCTCTTCTTTAATTTCCTCAACAATTTCCTCCTGCTCAAAGAGATCTTCAAAGCTGTCGGTAGAAGAGGAGCTCTGTGCAATTAGCTGAAATGTAAAGATAAGGAAAATCATAATAGAACTAATAGTCTTTCTCATCTCTTTCTCCTATCTGCTTACCCTTTCCAGGTATGATTTTGTAAAAACATAATCCGGCAGGCTTGAAAGTGATGCATCCGTAAGGGTAACCTGGGATTTTTCCCCCTCTCTTAGCTCATCGATAAAAAGCATCTTTGACGGCAGGTAACGGTTTCCCAGTTTTATATAGCTGGGAGGATAGAGGGCTGTGCGCATCAATCTACCGGAAAGACTGTAATTTTCTACTTTAAGAACCTGGTTCATGTCTTTCCTGATCCAGAGTTTCAGCTTCGGGTAGGATACTTCACTGTGCTTTGCTTCAAGCTCGACTACGTATACATCGTATCGACCAAGCTTATCCTCCTGCCATGAAGTTACATCATAGTCTTCAGAAAGAGAGGATACTTTAAAATCGCTGTTTTTTGCCTCCGAATCCTGAATATTCTCTTTAAGAGAGGAATGGGAGAACTTTCTGCTTTCAGGATCGTAGAACCATACATTGTCTTCAATTCTCAGGTAGCCCTGTCCTTTCTGAACTTCGGGCTGAAGAATGAGCATAAGAAACTTGTCTTCCCGGTCCCTTCTGAACATCTGTATTTTCATGACACTGGTCTGTTCTCCCGGCTTCTCCGAAACAATGGTATAGGTAGCAGAGAAATCGCTCTCTTTAAAATTATTCATATTATCGATTTCTTTGAGTATGGCTTTGAAGTTCGGTTCTGTGTATCCAGAAAGTAAAAATGCAAAGAAGAAAATCAGGTGGAAAAGTGAAAATTTAGCTTTCATATGAAATCCTCCGAAGATTTTAATAATACTTACCCAGTGCCTGAGCAGGTTCCATTTTAGCCGCCTTTCTTGCCGGGAAAAATGCTGCAAGAAGGGTAAGAACTGCAATTATTGAAATATTAAGAATAAGCCTGACTGGATCCATTGCAAAAGTGAGATGCCCCTGCCTTAAGAAAATAAACATGGGGGTATCCATACCGAAATTGATACGGGAAAGAATAAACATGAGCAAACCGGACAGCAGGAGCCCCAACAGAACTCCCCCCAGTGAGAGAAAGAGGGCTTCCATGAGAAAGAGATTTCTCACACCTTTTCTCTGTAAACCCAGTGCTCTCATGGTTCCTATTTCCCGTGTCCGTTCATAAATCACCATCCGGAAAGTATTGGTGATGCCTATCATAATTATTAAGAAAAGAATGAGAAGTACCACCAGCGCAATTGTATTTAAAATGTTCACCATTTGTCTTACCTGGTAAAGAAAATCGTTTAGAGTAAACAGCCTGAACTTTGTATCCTCCCATGTCTGAGCTCTGATATCTCTGGATAAAGACTGGAAATATTCGCCCTCTTCGCTTGAAGTTCTGGGAAAGAGAGGAACTTCTCTTTGGATAAGAGTTTTATATATTTTTTCAGCCGTATAATCTATTAGCCTTATATCCGAAAGAAAAATTCCTAAGGTCTGATATTCCCCCTCTTTTAAATTCAGGAGCTCATTTACATAGGAAAGATTTGCATATGCGGAGATGGAGGCAAAGATACCCGGATCATAGCTAACTGCAACCAGACGAAACTCCCCCACGTTGTACTGGTCGGTAACAGTCTTTAACTGAACAAGCAATGTCTCCCCTATTTCTATATTGAGTTTTTCTGCAACCTTCTGGTTTACAATAATCCCTCTGGGATCTGACATTTCTTCAAGACTGCCCTTTATTATTACGAGCCTTTCTTTAAGGAACTTCTCCCTGCTCCAGTCCACTCCGGTTATCTGCTGGGTTATACTCTCCCCTTCAAAGATAAGGTATCCACTGAAGGCAGAGCGTTTGTGAAAATAACGGATAGGAAGATCGTTCTGCCGGAGTGCATCGATAATTTTTTTATCTTCCCGTATTACATTTATGGTTTTGCCTGTGGAGGTTTTCTCATGGCCGGTTAGGAAAATATGGCCTGCCATCAATTGTGAGAAGTTTTCACCCACATTTGTTATTATACTTCCGGAAAAAGAGTTTATCAGGGTAACTACCAATATACCGAAGGCTATAGCTCCTCCGAGAAGAAAGCTTCTCTTTTTCTGCCTGTTCAGATTCCTTATCGCTACTCCATAATATTTCATTTACCTTCTCCTCAGGGAAGCTAATATTCTGTCTGTATTGCCTTGACAGGCTGTATTTTAAGAGCCACCCACACCGGGTAGAGATGGGATAGAAAGCCGATCAGCACGATGATCCCAAAGGCCGACAGGATTGTTCCCGAAGAAACGGAAGGACGGAGCACAGGACCACCGAATAAAACATTGAGGAATGTATTGGTTGCCTGAATACCAATAATGTTTAATACTCCGATGATTATAACTCCCAGCATGATGCCCATAGTACCAAATAGAACTGAAATTGTAAAAGTCTCTAAAGCGAACATCTTCCAGACAAAACTCTTCCGTGCCCCGAGAGCCCGTATTGTACCTATTTCGGGAGTACGTTCGATTACCGATATTACGAGAGTATTCATGATAATGATGACTGCCACCACTGCAACGATTAGAATGGCAATATTGAAGACGGTTTTCATGATATCCGAAGTCATGGCCATTCCCCCTGCTGCGGTTTTCCAGTCGACCGCAGTGGCAGGAATATTTTCCCTGTCAAACCAGGAGTTCAATTCTGCTATTATACGAGGCATATCTCTCCCGTTTTTAAGCTTAATGAGAAGGTAATGCCATGCACCGCTGTCTATGGTGATTGAACCCGTACCACCTTCACCCCCTCCCAGAATACCCATAAGTTCCTGTTGTGAATATTCACTCCTACTTGTTTCTGTCTCTACAATATCATCCTCTGAAAACAGACTCTCTGGTGAATCTAGGTTCAAAAGCTTAGTCTCTTCTTCATCCAATTTAAAATCTGATGCCGTGGCAACCACCATCCCCTCAAGAGCACGAAGAGACTGGATATCTATAAAACCGATCTGGTCAAGGCCCTCGGTCTTCTGCTTTAATCTGAATATACCCCTGACCGGAACTTCACGAATCTTAAAACCGGCGGCTCCGAAACTATTAAGAATAACCTGATCTCCTGCACCGATAGTTATATCGTATTCTTTTTCTATTTCCAGAATCTTACTTTCGCCCAGAAGAATCCCCTCTTCTCCGGGTTCAAGATAACGACCTTCTATTATCTCGATGCTTGAAAACATCTTTCTGTAACTTTCGGGCTCGATTCCAAACAGTATTACAAAACCTCTCTCCTCTCCAAGCTCTATTCCTGCATATCCGGTTACCTGGCTTGTTACGGCTTCTACCTCTGGTAAACTCACCACATATTTTTTAACTTTCTCATATTGAGGGATTACTGGTACCTTTTCTGTGGCACCGGCCATCTGCATACCGAAAATAGAGAGAGGAGAATCGGTTTTACCGGAAACCATTATATGACCTGTATAGTTCTCGATAAATGTTTTCTGGATGCCTCTGGCCGCCGTATCCATTAATGAGTTTCCTATGGTTAGTATGCTTATCCCCAGAGCAATTATAATACCGATTATGAGTGTCTTCGATTTATGTTCCTTTAAGTTTCTGAAGGCTATTCTAAGGAGAACCGGCATTTTCTCTCTCCCTTCGTTCCTCCGACTCTATGAGACCGTCGTGCAGGAAGATAATGTGGTCTGCAATCTTCATTATAGCCGGATCGTGGGTGGAAAAAATAAAGGTGGTTTTCTGTTCTCTGTTAATCTTTTTCATCAGTTCGATAATTGATTCTCCGGTTTTGGAATCGAGATTTGCTGTTGGTTCATCTGCAAGGACAATTCTCGGTTTTGTAACCAGTGCTCTGGCTATGGCTACTCTCTGCCTCTGCCCTCCCGAGAGTTCGTTGGCCCTATGGTTTTTCTGTTCGGTAAGACCTACTTCATCGATTAGAAAGCCTAACCACTCTGATTTCTCTTTCTTGCTTATTCTATCTTTTCCAAGGAGAAGAGGAAACTCGATATTCTCCTCAACATTAAGTACCGGAATAAGATTGAAGGATTGAAATATAAATCCTATGGTTCTGTGTCTTAAGTTGGTTATCTCTTTGTCGTTGAGTTCGCCGGTATTAACTTCATCTACCACAACCGTACCCTCCGTAGGAGTATCTATGCACCCTATGAGGTTTAAAATGGTTGTTTTACCCGAACCCGAGGGGCCTGCAATGGAGATAAAATCCCCTTCCTCAACGGAAAAGCTTACTCCCCTCACCGCTTCTACTTCTGTCTTCCCGAGCGGATATATTTTTTTAACATTATCCAGTGTAACGATTGCCAAAGCGCTATCTCCTTTTAAGAACGGAATCTTAATTTAAGATACAACTTTAAGCCGGCATTATTCAACAAAAAAATTTTTTATTTACAAGCTGCTGGTTATGAAATTTTTGTTAGTTTTTTTCTCATTTTTTTTATAAAAAATCTTAAC
>QNBH01000219.1 GCA_003645645.1 Spirochaetota bacterium
GAGGTGGTGCGTTGACAGGGGCATTCAAACGAGCTAGGGTCGGAGGTTTACGAATTTAGGTTTCTTTCCGAGGTCGTGGTGGGCGTTGGGACGGTGCTGGTGCGTTGACAGGGGGACGGAGGTTTACAAATTCAGTTTGCTGGAGGCGGTGCGGTCTTCGTTGCAAACGGGATGTTCAGGGACGGAGGTTGGCTCTTGAGATTGGCTGTTAAAAAAATTGTAAAAAAGTTCTTGACAATAATAAATATTTTATTATAATTATTATTATATTAGAATTATTTTTAATTAAGATTGATTATGAATAAACAATGCTTTTTAAAAGAAAAATATAAGAACCTGGGGCTTAAACTAACTCCCCAGAGAATAGCGATTTTCGAGTTTCTGGAGGGTAATACCTCCCATCCCTCTGCAGAAGAGATTTTTCAACATGTTTCCGAGAAATATCCTACAATGTCATTCTCCACAGTATACAACACACTGGAAGCATTGCGGAAGAATAATCAAGTCATGGAGCTTACAATAGATCAGTCAAGAAAAAGATACGATCCAAACACAGAACATCATCATCACCTTATTTGTACAAAATGCAAAAAGATAAGAGACATTCACAAGGTATTCCCTTTAAATCTCTCAGCAGAAGAGAGAGGTGACTTTATCGTAACCGGTAATCATGTTGAGTTTTACGGCCTTTGCGGAGAATGCAGGGAGGAAGCCTTTATAAATACACGAGGCTAAAGGGGCTCTACACTTTTAGTGGAATATCCTCAATGGAGTTCCGACTAAACCTCCCCCATCGCCTCTGTCGTCGGCCGTCGCCTTTATTCTCTAAGCTAAAATAAACCTCGGTGTTGCCTGAGATGTTAGATACAACTAAACCAAAATATCAGGAGGATTAAGATGGAATTGATCAACGAACACAAAATCGGTGTATCAAAAGGAAGCGCCGTTGAAGAAGAAGTAAAGATGAACTTCAACGGTGAATGTTCAGAGGTGGGTCTCTATCTTGCCATGGCAAGACTTCCCCGAAAGAGGGTTATCCGGAAGTAGCAGAGGTACTTAAAACCATTGCCTGGGAAGAGGCGGAACACGCAGCACAGTTTGCAGAGATGAACGGTATGATTTCCACAAACACAAGAGAAAACATCGAAAAAATGCTAAACGGATAAACAGGTGCGAACAAAGGGAAAAGACAGGCTGCGGTGAAGGCGAAAAAGAATAACATCGATCCCGCCCATGACTTCTTTGATGAGTCTTCAAGAGATGAAGCCAGACATGCCTGTATGCTCAAAGGGCTTCTTGATAGGTACTTCTAAAAAAAAGGAGGCCTGTACCCAGCAGATTACAGGCCTCCGTCCCTCTCTTAATCCAAATAGTCATCCGCTAAATCGGATGCCTCGGGAAAACTCGATTGTGTGCCGTAGGCCTGTACACTCAACGCAGCAATGGCATTGGCTTTAAGAGTTGATTCCGCCAGAGATTTACCCTTTGCCAGATAAAAAGCCATGCTGCCAATAAAGGCGTCGCCGGCTCCGGTAGTATCCAGAGCTTTCACCTTTTTCGCAGGTACATACTTTCTTTCCTGTTCGGTAATTAGCAAACATCCCCTTTCGCCTAGAGTAATAACGGCTGCCTTGACCCCCCTTTCAAGGAATACCATTCCTGCTTGCTCCAGGTCATCCGCTGTTCTTACAGTCTTACCAGTTAAAATCTCGGTCTCACTCTCGTTTGGACAAAGAATATCGCTAAGTTTATAAAACTCATCCGGTAAACCGAATCTTGCAGGTGCAGGATTTAATATTGTCATAACTCCTTCCTCCCTTGCAACTCTTAGAGCTTTAAGTGTTATCTCGGGAGGAATTTCAAGTTGGCAAATCATCACCGCCGATTTCGCAATATCATCCCTTGCTTGCTCTATCTCTTCCTCGCTAATAAGATCGTTAGCGCCGGAGACAATAACTATGGCATTATTTCCCTCTCTATCTACAGAAATGGTGGCCACCCCCGAGAAGGCTCTATCCGTTGACATTACATATCTTGTATCGATTGAAAGAGAGCGGAAATTGCGTAGTGTATTCTCACCAAAGATATCCTTCCCTACTTTTCCAATCATAACCACTTCAGCACCCAGCCTGGAAGCCATAACAGCCTGATTCGCCCCCTTCCCCCCAAATCCCATCTTAAAGCTGTTTCCGTGCAGGGTTTCTCCCATTCGGGGTAGTCTTTCCACATAGCTCATTAGATCGGTATTACAGGATCCTACTACACATATCTTTACCTTATCCATAATAGACTCATCTCCTTAAAGAAAATGAAATCTCTTTTACTAGGAAAGAAGGCCACCTCCTATGGTGGTTCACCGGTCGAAAGATAAGTGGAGAGACGGGCTTAAGCCCTTCTCTCTCCTTTCGGAACATACAACCACTTAAGTAATTTCTGCAAAGCGGAAATTACTTAGCCCTTGCAGGGGCTTACAAAGCCTTAGGCTTTGCCGGTGGTTGTTTACCATTCCGCTCACCAGGCTGCATATCGGCTACAGGGGCTGCTACATCCAGCAGGTAGCACCAGCGGGCTTGCCATCTTCTCACCCGGACGCCTTTCTCACCCCGGATTAGCCAACCCGGAGGATGTAACCTCCGTCCCTGTTTTATGTAAAAGATGCAGGCCTTCTGTGCCGAATGGCAGCTAACCCGGTTAATTAATCCCGGCTAATTAATCCTCCGTCCCCCGGAAGCCTTCGAGGCACTTAAGGAGTAGTTCCGCCGGATTGTTAAGCCTGCTTAGAAGAATGATTGCAGCTATAATATAGGGCTTGTAGCCTGCTTCCCTATAAGTCAGAAGCCTGTATCTTTCAAACACCGAAGCCTGCACTTCGCCTCTTTCGCAGCTAACCCCGCTTATATCGGCTGGCAAGCAGTGCATATACAGGGCATTTCCGTTTTTCGTCTTTTTTAAAAGCTCTTCACTGCATTCCCAGTCTGAATATTTTTTGTTTAAGTTTAACGCCCGCTTCTCCAGCACAGCCATCCCTTTAAGATCACCCTTTTGAAGCAGTTCCGTTCTCTCCTCCATAACCGAGAAAGGTGCCCAGCTTTTAGGATAAACTATATCCGCCCCGTCAAATGCATCTTCCATTGAATCGGTTTTAATAAAGGAGCCTCCCGAATTGCTGGCATTCTTAAGCGCCCTCTCTTCTACAGATGAGAGAAGATCGTATCCTTCCGGATGAGCCAGAAATACATTCATCCCAAATCTGGTCATAAGCCCGATCAGCCCCTGCGGCACCGAGAGAGGTTTCCCGTATGAAGGGGAATATGCCCAGGTAACAGCTATTTTCTTACCTTTGAGTCTCTCTACTCCTCCGAAGAAGTTTATAAGATGCAGGAGATCGGCCAAAGTCTGGGTGGGATGATCGATATCGCATTGAAGATTCAACACTGTGGGCCTTGTCGGTAAAACTCCACTTTCATAGCCCTCAGAGACAGCTACTGCCACATCACGCATATATCTGTTTCCCTGACCCAGAAAAATATCATCCCTTATGCCTATTACCTCTGTGAGAAACGAGAGCATATTGGCGGTCTCACGGACTGTTTCTCCATGAGCAACCTGTGATTTCTCCTCGTCGATTTCATCCACCGAAAGTCCCAACAAATCGGAGGCTGCCCGAAAACTGTAGCGTGTCCTCGTCGATTTATCTCTGAATATGGCCACAGCCAGACCCGAATGGAAAGCTCTTGTGGATATTTTAAGCAATCTCATGTGCCTCAAGATCTCAGCAGTAGCGAGAACTGCAGAAATCTCCTCCTCCTTCTTTTCCCAGGTAAGCAAGAAATCGTTTTGAAACATGTCTTCAAATCTCTTAACCGAAAGAAGACGAATTTGTTCTCTGATTCCTACTCTATCCATGCTTCTATTTTCCTCCTCCGAAAATTTAATCCGCCTTGTTCGGGCCTATAATTTTCATCGTTTTGTCTGTCCCGTAGGGTCATGTAGACTCCTTAACAGAATTAACCTGCACCGCCCGGTGCTACTCCCCTAGAGGCGGGCAACTTTTATATTTCTGGTTATGCAGGCAGAATTGTTTTAAGCCATTCCCGGAGTGTTCATTTTAACGGTTTGAGAACATCCCCAGACCGGACACACTCTTTGCCGCTAGACTAAAGGAATTACCCGCTACACCTTAAGCTTCTCTTTTAAGTTTTTCTGCAATCCTGTTGGCCCTTTCTGTTACATCCTCTTCCGAAAACCCCGTTAGTCTTCCGTTTCGAACTACGATCTTTCCGTTTACTATAGTATATTCGCTTAAGTGATTTATTCCTGCAAATAGAAGGGCAGCCGGAGGATCACTTAGCGAGCCTGCATAATCCAGTCTATCGACCTTAAATAGAGCAAGATCTGCCCCATACCCCTCTTCGATCTTCCCTATATCTTTAAAGCCAAGCAATTTTGCCCCGTTTATTGTGGCCATCCTATAAACTTCTCCTGCACTCAACCCGGATGCACCGTAACGGACTCTCTGAAGGAGCAATGCATTGCGCATCTCCCCCAGATAGTCGGATGTATCGTTGGATGCAGACCCATCAACGGCAAGCCCAACATTAATATTCAAATCGAGCATTTCTCTCACCCTGGCGATACCGGAACCAAGCCTCATATTTGATGAGGGACAGTGTGCTATTGAAGTAGAGCTTTTCGCCAGAATGCTCAACTCACCGTCATTGAAATGGATGCCGTGCGCAAAGGAGACATCCTCCCCCAAGAACCCCCATTCTTCCATGAGTGCAAGCGGCCTTCTCCCGAACCTGTTAAGACAATATTCATCCTCATCCCCTGTCTCAGCGAGGTGGGTGTGCAGCCTCACTCCGTACTCTCTGGCCAGCCGTGCAGATTCTTTCATCAGATCGGGGGTAACAGAGAAGGGAGAACAGGGAGCAAGGATTATTCTTCTCATTGAGAGCTCGCCTTCCTCGTGAAATTGCTCGATCACTCTCCGGCAGTCCTTCAATATTTCATCTTCGCTCTGAACCAGCGAGTCTGGAGGCAGTCCTCCGTCCTTTTTGCTTAAGGACATGGAACCTCTGCAGGGAGAAAAACGAATGCCCGATTTCTCTGCAGCTCTGAATTGAATACTCATTATGTCGGTCTTAAGGCTTTTCGGATAAAGGTAGTGATGATCGGTTGTAGTGGTACATCCGGTTTTAAGAAGCTCTCCCATTGCCAGAAGGGAAGAATAGAAGATTGCCTCTTCATCGATATTTTCCCAAATTCTATAAAGGTAAACAAGCCAATCGAAGAGTTTTGCATTCTGAACTGCAGGCAGAGCTCTGGTTAGAGTCTGATAGAAATGGTGATGGGTGTTTACAAAACCAGGAACCACAACTATATGGGAGCAGTCGATTGTCTCGACTTCCTCTTCCCCCTTTTCTTCAATCTTTATGCCCTTACCTATTTTCTCTATGCGGTTGCCTCTCAGAAGAATATCAACCCCTCTCTGTTTTTCTTCATTCTCTGTATATACGAAGAAACACCCTTTAAGGAGAATCATCCCTTGCCTTTCCTTCAATCGAGAAGATTATCTTTTTTTCTTATCTGCGTCCATACCTATCGGCACAGCATTCAGGCCTCCGTCAAGGTCGGCCTTAAGCCTGCTCCCTTTGCAGCCGCAGTTGCTGTGGGGTTTCTTATCTTCAGAGCCGCTATAAAAATAAAACTTAAGCACTTCTTTGCAGTAACCAATGTGGTACTTATACTGCTTGC
Source organism: Spirochaetota bacterium (assembly GCA_003645645.1). Taxonomy (GTDB): domain Bacteria; phylum Spirochaetota; class Spirochaetia; order SPDA01; family B32-G16; genus B32-G16. Next base: position 5,758 of record QNBH01000219.1, read on the forward strand.
TGCCGGTCTTGTTGCCAGAGGAATACATGTCAGAAGCCGGGGCATCTGGCGGGTTTAATAGCCATACTTTTTTCTTAAGGTCTTGTGGCCTGAGGAATACATGAGCTCCAGGAAGCCCATCTTATTCCGGTCATAGCGGAGCATCTCTGGAATATGAATCCTCCTGTGGGACCTGAGGGTAATTACCCGCTTCTGCACGAAAACGTGGCGATCGGAGCTATCCTTAAATCTTTCTTCGGATATAACGGCAATCCTTCTCTCCATGAGGTTATAAGCTAAGTGGCTTTCTTAAGCTTTGCGGATGTAACCTGGATACTGTTATTAAGGCGAACAGCTGATAAGGCAGCCGTAAAAGAAAACCCTTGAGGCAAACTTACAGGAAAATAATTTGTAATATTATGTTAATTTTTGATAATTATTATCTTGCCACTTCTTAAC
>QNBH01000220.1 GCA_003645645.1 Spirochaetota bacterium
ATTGTCCTCTGGTTGATTTCCCGCAGGCGAACCAGCTCATCACGAATTGTATTGAAGCATGGTAAGATTTGCTCATGATAAAAAGTGCCTGCTTCACCTTTCTGCATTGACTCCAGTTTAAACCCGGAGAAAAGACGGATGTACTTACTGTATTCGCTCTCAATTTGAGACAGTATTTTATCCTCTCCCACTATGGTGATATTGTCTTTAGCTCTACCCAACCACTGGAGAAACTGACTTTCGTGAGAGATAAACTGGGAGATTCCCTCATCCTGAAATCCGAGAACAACCAGAAGGATACCGCTGTCCTGTCTCTCGATAGAACCCAACATACTGTCCGCGGCCAGAATGCTTCGATAATTCTCGGTTAAGATAGAATTACTTGCCCTTCCCAGAGTACGGAGATTAACTATTGCAAGTAATAAAATTGTTGCGGTAACAAGAAGAAATATGGCAAAAACTATGAGTATTTTATGTCCCAGGGTTTTTATCCCCAGAATCTTCATGGATTTTTACCTTTTATCCATCCCCCTATATTATATACTCCCTGCTAACAAATATGGATACCCTCCCCCGAAAGACATTGCCTCGCCATCCTGTTAATCTCTCTCGCGGGGTCTGACATCAATTACACGCACCGCCTTCCCCTCGGAAACCGGAAGCATTCCCGGTTCGTGCAGCTCCACAACCGGAGATATGGAGATGGAAGCACGAAGGTTATTCTTTATTTTTTCCTTGATTTTATTGAGATCTCTCGTATCGTCGCTGAAGATCTTTGCCCCTACTTCTGTCTTTACAGTTATCCGATCCAGGGCACCCGCTTTCTCTACAACTATCTGATAGTTTGTTCCTACCTCGGGCATTTTCATTATCACTTCTTCTATCTGTGATGGGAAGATATTTACCCCGTTTATTATAAGCATATCGTCGGTTCTCCCCTTTATTCTCTCTATTCTTCTGTGTACTCTCCCACATATACAATCATCCGGGAAAACTCTAGATAGGTCCCGCGTTCGATACCTTAGAAGGGGTGTGGCACTGCGCTTAAGTGTGGTGAAAACAAGTTCTCCCTCGTCTCCGTCATATAAAGGTTTAAGAGTGTGCGGATCAATCACTTCCAGCAAAAAGGCATCTTCCCATACATGCATCCCACTCTTAAAAACACACTCGAAAGCTACTCCTGGACCGTTCATCTCGCTTAAGCCGTAAGAATTGTACACATCTATACCGAAGAGATTCTCTATCTTTTTACGTATGTTTTCCGAGTAGGGCTCCGCACCTGCAAGAGCTTTTTTAAGAGAGAGCTCCGACACTCTTAGCTCTTCCTCCTCGAGTTTTGAATAGAGATGGAGCAAGTAACTCGGGGTGGCATGCACAACGGTTGTTTGAAAATCCCGCATAAGCTTAAACTGTCTCTTTGTATTGCCCGCACCGGCAGGGATAACCAGGGCACCCAGCCTTTCCGCCCCATAATGCAGACCCAGTCCTCCGGTAAAGAGCCCGTAGCTCATCATGTTCTGAAATACATCTGCTCTCGTTACACCCGTAGCCGCCATGGAACGGGCCGTAAGCTCGGTCCAGTTCTCTATGTCTTCTTCTGTGTGATAGATTACAGTAGGAATGCCGGTAGTTCCGCTTGAGGCATGAAGGCGGATTACCTCTTCTTTAGGTACGGCAAGCATACCGTAGGGATAGGATGAGCGCAAATCATCCTTGGTGGTAAATGGGATTTTTGTAAGGTCCTTAAGGGAAGTTATGTCCTCTGGAGAGGTGATTCCCGCCTCTGCAAGCCTTTTGCTGTAAAAGGCGGTCTTAAGTGCCATTTTTACCGTGGTCTTCAGATCTCTTAGCTGGCCTTTCAGAAGCTCTTCTCTGGGCATAAGTTCTGCTTTTCTGTTCCAATACCGGATATCAGATCTGCTCATTTCTCTCTCCCCAGATTGAATGCTTTTAAGTTTATATCTACGATCTTCTCTCCCTTTACAGTAAAAATCTCTCTTATAGCATCCCGGAGGCTTTCGGGTTTTACAGGCAGATGTAAAGAGGCGGCTCCGAGCATCACCATATTTTTTGTCTTTGATGAACCGGCCTCCTTTGCAAGCGCCGATGCTTCCACTACTCTATAGCGGGGAAGCGCCTCAATCCGGCTTAGAATAACCTCGATATCGGGATAGTCGGGTATATTCCTTAATGGTTCCGAGGAGGTGATAAGAATCCCTCCATCTGCAAGGTAATCGAGATATCTTAAGCTCTCCAGAGGCTCCATGCTGAGAATCACGGAGGCGGTACCCCGTCCGATCAAATCGCTTGCAATTGGTTTATCGGATATCCGAAGATGGGCCACAACTGCACCACCCCTCTGCGCCATACCGTGCACCTCCGACTGCTTTACTTCAAGGCCATCCTTCATGGCTCCAAGAGCCACTACAGCGCCAACCGATAGTACTCCCTGTCCTCCCACTCCGGAAAGAATTACATCGTATTTCATTTTCGTCTCCTGATCTCGACACACTCTCTTACCGCAAGAATAACCGAAAGTCCCCTGTGTTCTATCTCCTCTCTTAAAATCTGAGTATTTATCCTCCTGTTTTTCTCCAGAGGGATAATCTCCCTTATATGTTCGGGATCAACTCCAATACCTTCTATAAGTTTCCTTAATTTTTCCGACGGGATAACCGTCTGCTGGCCTCCTGTCATGGCAACCGTGCTATTGTCCATTATGATCACCGTCATATTTACATCCGACACCGAGGCGTCCACCAGGGGAGTTATCCCCGAATGCAGGAAGGTGCTGTCTCCGATTGCAGCAACTACGGGGTAAAACCCCGCTTCTGCTGCTCCCTTCGCCATGCCTATGGATGCACCCATGCACACACAAGTTTCGATAATATTGTGAGGGGGCAGAGCACCCAGGGTATAACAACCTATATCCGAGGTTACAATACTCTCACTGTATCCGGAAAGTGCATCCCTCAAGGCGTTGTAGGTATCGGTATGGGGACATCCGGCACAGAGTTGAGGTGGTCTTCCCGGCAGGCTTCCTGGGACCGCCGCTCCTCCCCTTCTCTCTTTAAGCCCCAACACTCCTCTTGTATTATCAGGATCGAGCTCCCCGGTAATCCCCACCCTGCCGTTTAACTTTCCATCTACCTGTATTTGCGGAGGTATAATTCCTCTTAAGTATTTCTCTACAAAGGGATACCCTTCTTCGAGAATTACCAGGCGCTTTACACAATCGGCGAGCCGCCTTACCTTTCCCTCCGGAATGGGATAGGCTCCGATATGGAGGTGGGATGGCCTATAAGATAATTCCTGGATATTTTCCATATAATAGTTTTCCGCAATTCCCGTGGTGATCACTCCATACTCATCGAAATCGGAGCTTAAGGAAATACGATTGTGGGCACTTCCCTCTGTAAAGGCATGGAGCTCCCTTTGTTTATCCAGCAATACTTTGAACCTCCTTCTTGCATAAGCAGGCAGGAGAGTCCAGGATTTTCTATCTTCTGCTTTGTGCAGAAGTCTCTCTTCGAGAGGCTCTCCAACCCTGACCACGGCTCTGGAATGGGCAAGTCTTGTAACCAGCCTTACCATCACGGGAATACGGAATCTTTCGGAAAGGTCGAAAGCTTCCCGGGTCATCTCGTATGCTTCCTGTTGATTTCGAGGTTCCAGACAGATGACCTTTGCAAGATCGACATAAAACCGGCTGTCCTGCTCATTCTGCGAGCTGTGCATTCCTGGATCGTCCGCCACCGCAACGACAATCCCTCCGTTTATATCGAGAAGGGCTGCATTTATAAAAGGGTCTGCAGCTACATTAAGACCTACATGCTTCATTGAAACCAGGGCTCTCTTTCCAACAAAAGAAGCGCCCAGGGCTTCTTCACATGCGGTCTTTTCGTTACTGCACCAGGAAGCGAGAGGTCTCCCCCCATTCCGGCGTGAATATGCCATTATGTACTCGGTTATTTCAGTAGAAGGCGTGCCTGGATATGCATAGGCTGCAGATATTCCCGCATGAACGGCTCCAAGCGCAACTGCTTCGTCTCCCAGAAGTACCATTTCGGACATGTTCTTTTCTCCTTCGAAAACTCAATTTCCATCGCTTGAGGGTGCCCCAAACGGGGCGTGCCCACTCCTTTATCTACTCTCGCCTGGATTGCCACGGGCCTCTTGCGAAGCTCCCGGACAGATAAAAGCAATCTTAAAATATGTTTTATAAAGGGTCAATGAGTGCCGGGAAGACGGTGCTTTTTATGTTATTGTATATTCCTGAAACGTGAAAGGTTGAAGCATCGGCTGGAAATGGGATATACATTGATTTTTTTATACAATGTAATGGGATGAAGACGCCATATCCTCGCTTGCAGGCAGGCTCGGAAGGTTTGACAGGGAGATGGATGATAAAGAGAGGAAAGATATTGAAAATGTAACAAATGGAAAACCTTTAAAACAGATTATAAATACCCTCCTTGACTCTATTGTCCCTGAGATGCATATTGAGAAGGCCAAGGAGATATTCAGGGAGGATAATCCATCGGCTGAACAGGTCAAAAAGGCAGGTTAAGTAATACTGAATGAAGCAGTAAGATTCTTTGATAATCCATGGCTTCGGATTCTGCTTATTGACATAAAAAGAAAGAACGGGCAGGTTATAGACACTATAAGCAAAGACAGCATAATATTTTCAGGCTTTGACGAACAGGCAGGAGATTTGCTCCTGAGCAGATGGAATTGCTTGCAATGATAAAAGACCACATCGCAACATCGGTAAACATCACTATTGATGACTTTGAACTATCACCCTTCTACGAAAAAGGCGGTGCAGTGCGTTTTTATAATGTCTTTGGCACGGATTCTGATAAAATCTTAGAGAAATTGAATGAGGCGCTGGCAGGGTGAGGATAAAGGAGATTTTAAAAGTATGGATAAACTAAAACAGATAAAGCAGATTCTGGAAGGCCAGAAGGAATATTTGCAGGAAAAATATAAAATCAAGGAAATTGGAGTTTTTGGGTCATATGTTCGGGGCGAGCAAAAGAAAAAAAGCGATGTAGATATTCTTGTGGAATTTGAAGAGGCACCGGGACTTCTTACATTCATGGAGATTGAAAATTATTTGAGTGGCATTTTGAATATAAAAGTGGATTTAGTTATAAAAGATGCCCTTAAACCTGTTATCGGGAAGCACATACTAAAAGAGGTAATAAATATATGAAAAGGGCGATTCTTGACTATATAAATGACATAGTTGATAGCATGGCAAAGACGAAGGAATTTGTCCGGGATATGCCCTATGAAAAGTTTCTTCAAGAGGTTAAAACGCAGTTCGCAGCGGTAAGGGCAATTGAAATTATTGGAGAAGCTACAAAGAACATTCCAGCTTCAGTTAGAAAGAAATATCCGCAGATACCATGGCGGGAGATTGTGGGCATGAGAGACAAAGTTGTCCATGAGTATTTTGGCCTGAATCTAATGGTCATCCGGAAAACCGTAAAAGAAGATATCCCAGCCGTGAAGCCATCGTTTGAAAAGCTTAGAGAAGATTATGTCCATGAATATGAAGAATAATATATTAGGTTAATGAAGTACAGGATTTTAGCAGAATTGAATGAGTGGATGGCGTTAACCAATCTATCCCGTCAGGAGGTTTGGATTATGGGCATATCCGGTAAAAAATTCACCGATCTGAGCCACACAATAGAACACGGCATGATAACTTACAAAGGATTACCCGCCCCTGTAATAGGAGATTTTTTAACCAGAGAAGAATCCCGATCCCATTACTCCCATGGAACGACTTTCCACATAGGGAAAATCGAAATGGTAGCCAATACGGGTACTTACATCGATGCACCTTTCCATCGCTATGAAAATGGAAAGGATCTCTCGCAATTGCCCCTTGAATCGATCGCAGACCTGGAAGGGTTGGTTTTAAGGGTTGATCCCGGAGTGCAAGCCATCGGGCCGGAACTCTTCTCAGGTAAAAATCCAAGCGGAAAGGCTGTTTTAATTCACACCGGCTGGTCGAGGCACTGGAGCACCGACAGATACTTCGAAGGCCACCCTTTCCTGACAGAGGAGGCGGCAGAATATTTAAAGACCGCAAAACCGGCTGTAGTTGGAATAGATTCTTACAATATCGATAATACGGCAGATGGCCGAAGGCCCGTTCATTCGATTC
>QNBH01000221.1 GCA_003645645.1 Spirochaetota bacterium
CAGTGTGCTCCCGACCACTTTTTACACATCAATATCCCCAACAGGCACCAAACAGAGTTTGAAATTTAGATTACACACCTCTCCCGTCCAGAGTATCAAAAAAAACCACCAGAGGTTTTCTGCTCCTGCCGGCGAGATTTACCATTTTTACAATGCCGTTATGATAGACAGCTACCAGATTCGGAAATCCGGAAAAATGTATAGTTATATTTTAGTTGCTTGTCAATCCTGACATTCAGGTGCCTGCTCGAAATACTTGAAAACCATATTGATGTTATATTTCGATGTATGATACCCTAAAATACAAAGTTATGATTCTGTTTAAAGCTGAGGAAGTCCGCACGTTCCCCGCGAGTATTTACAAGCGATTGCATTGTTATCTGTATAGCGGGAGGTAATTAAGTTTTTGGAGGAGAAGAAAGATGGAACTGCAAAAAGTCGGTTGGATCGGTACAGGTGTTATGGGTAGATCCATGTGCATGCATGTTTTAAAGAAAGGATACAGGATAAATGTGTTTAACCGTACAAAGGATAAAGCCCTGGAATTGCTCGGCAATGGTGCAGAGTGGTGTGATAATCCTTCCGAAGTGGCTGCAAAAAGTGACATTGTCTTTACTATTGTAGGATATCCCTCTGATGTGGAAGAGGTTATATTGGGCGAAGAGGGAGTTCTGAATGGAGCAAGAGAGGGAACCATAGTAGTAGATATGACCACTTCCGAGCCCTCACTGGCAGTGAAGATTTTCTCTGAAGCAGAGAAGAAGTCTGTAGAAGCTCTCGATGCACCCGTTTCCGGCGGTGATATAGGGGCGAAGGAGGGAAAGCTGGCCATAATGGTGGGTGGCAAAAAGGATATTTTCGACAGGGTGTATCCCTTTTTCGAGTGCATGGGGCAAAATATTGCCTATATGGGGGATGCAGGAGCCGGCCAGCACACCAAGATGAGCAATCAAATTCTCATTGCCTCAACCATGATCGGGGTGGTAGAATCTCTTCTGTACGCCTGCAAGGCAGGACTTGATCCCGATGAGGTAATCGATGTAATCGGAAAAGGTGCTGCATCATCGTGGTCTATAAACAATCTTGGTCGTAGAATTGTTAAAAAGGATTTCGATCCAGGTTTTTTTATAAAGCATTTTGTAAAGGATATGGGGATTGCCCTGGAAGAAGCGAAGAGAATGAAGTTGTCCTTACCGGGTCTTGCGCTTGCCAATCAATTCTATGTATCTGCCATGGCTATGGGCTATGAAAACCTGGGCACCCAGGGTCTATATAAAGTATTTGAAAAGTTAAACGGTAAGTAAAGGGATGAATGCTCAACTTGTAAGGAGAACCGATATATTACTACGGCCCGACCCGCAGAGAGTATTGATAAGGTTCTTTGCCCCTGGTTCATCGGATCGGATCGAAAGGGTTATCTCCAGAGTGCTTACACTGGATGATCAGCAGGTGGAGGAGGAATTAAATGCGGTTTTTACAAGTTTCCAGGCAAGGCATAAGAATCTAGAGGAAATATTTTTAAAACATTACAGAAATGTTCGACCTTATCTTATCTCAGATCTGGAACCAAATGATAAGAAAAAACTGCTCATAGGCGCCTATTTTACAAGCGAATATGCCGTTGAATCTGCTGCGTTGTTTAATCCTTCTATCGTCGAACATCCTGATCAATCGGATCTTAAAGAGGGACAGTTACGATTTATTTTAAGTATGAGGGCAATAGGTGAAGGGCATTTATCTTCTATTGTTTTCCAAACAGGAGTTTTAGATCAAAACGGCGATTTTACCTTGGATCGGATTAGCCAACACGTACATCTACCCGAAGTTATCTGGAATACTATGTTTGAGAAGGTGAGGTTCGCGGCGAAACTGGCTGAGATGGACAGGGAGAACAATATAACACGTGAGATCCTATCACATCTCGGGGAGACCTTTACCTTTGAGGAGCTTAAGAACAGGATTGAGAGGGCAAAGGAGTATACTATAAAACAGGATCGGATTTTCAGGGAGACTATAAAGGCTCTTTTTTGGCTTGCAGAGTCCAATTACGAGATTCGCTTCCCAGAAAATATACCACTTTCTGGAAGGGTTATTTTCCCCCACTCTCCCACCGAACAGAGGGGGATCGAAGATGCTCGTTTTGTTAAGTTCGCAGGTGATGACGGGCAGACAGAGTATTTTGCAACGTATACGGCAAATGAAGGCAGTTCTTTCCTCCCCCAACTTCTTCGGACACAGAATTTTGCACATTTTCGTTTCAATACCCTGGTAGGAAGATCAGTCCAAAATAAGGGGATGGCACTTTTCCCCAGAAAGATAAAGGGCAGGTATGTTATGCTTTCACGCCAGGATAATGAGAACATTTTTATCATGTATTCAGATCATATATTTACCTGGCATGAAAAGAAAGCGGTGATGAAGCCTTCTTATACATGGGAGTTTATACAACTTGGTAATTGTGGTTCTCCTCTTGAAACAGAAGAGGGATGGCTGGTGATTACTCACGGGGTAGGGCCCATGAGGCGTTACTGCATAGGTGCAATTCTCCTGGATCACGACGATCCCTCCAGGATAATTGGAAGATTGAAAAAGCCTCTTATTGAGCCGCTGGAGAACGAGAGGGAAGGTTATGTTCCCAATGTTGTTTACAGTTGTGGCTCTCTTATTCACGGTAATTTTGTGGTTATTCCCTATGCAATGTCCGATTATGCTACCAGCTTTGCCCTGGTTGATCTGGATAGTCTGCTTAAATTATTAAAAAAGGCTTGAAGCAAAAAACCTGTTCCGCAAGTTATATAGAGTAAAATAACAATAGCAGGAGGACAATATGCCGGCAATTGCAAGTCTGGAAGAATTGAAAGGAGTTGAGGAAGAATTAAAAAAATTAAAAGAAAGTTTCCCACAGGCCTACGAGGAGTTTTCCCAATTGTTCAGGAGAAACAGGAAGGTCGGCTATAAAAACATCTGCAAAATGCTTCTCGGAGAAGCCACTCCGGAGAAATTGAAAGGCATGGATTAAAGGACTATAAATCTACAAAAACAATATTCCCGGGTTTAAAATTCCTTTCGGGTCGAATGCTTTCTTAAGGGCTTTCATAAGCTCTACATTTCTCCCCCCAATATTCTTTAAGAGGAAATCTCTCTTTACCAACCCTATACCATGTTCACCGGAGATAACACCGCCCCTCTTGACAATATCATCGTATATGGATTCTCTTATCTTTCGATGTTTTTCAAACCAATCGGGTATGGGTTCTCCCATCCCGCTTTCTACAAGGCCGACTTTCATCGAATGTGTATGTACATTTCCATCTGCGGCATGACCGTATGTAGGAAGGGGAACTCCTGACTCCTTCTCAAGCCGGTGAATGAACCTTACATGCCCGCTTATCTCTGAGCGGGGTACGCATATATCGAAAAGCTCACCCGTACCCGGTCGTAATGCTTCATATATCATACTCCTTAAGCTGAGTATCTCTTCCTGACGTTCTTTATGTTCTGCAAGGAGAACATCGAGAGCCCCATAGCCCTCAAGTGCCTCTCCGATTTTCTCTGCAGTTGCAAGCACTTCTTCTTTACCGGGTCCGTCCAGCATTATGAGGAGGGATGCCGCACCCTCTTTCGTAGGCCAGCTCTTATTCAAAAGACGTTCGACAAATGCCAGTACCGGGTGCTCGATAAACTCAACCGCAAAAGGTATCACCCCAATTTTGAATAGAACCGAAACCGAGTCTATTGCCTCTTCAACTGTGGCAAATGGAACAACAAGTGTTTCGATGGTACCCGGTGGAGGTAAGAGAGAGAGTGTTATTTCGGTTACAACGCCGAGAGTGCCTTCCGAGCCTATCATGAGATCAAGGAGATGGTATCCGGTGGAAGATTTTAGTATCTTTCCTCCCAGTGAAATAATCTCTCCATCTGCAAGTGCTACTTTCAAGCCCCTTACAAACTGTTTTATGGTTCCGTATTTAACAGCTCTCGCCCCGCCTGCATTGGTTGCGATCATTCCCCCTACAGTCGCACTCTCATCTCCTGGATGGGGTGGGAAGAACAGGCCGGCTTCCTCTGCCACATCGTAGAGTTGTTTGAGCGTTACACCGGCCTCCACGGTGATGCATAGGTTTTCTTCATCTACTTCTATTTTTTTATTAAGCTTTTCCAGAGAGAGGACAATACCCCTCTTAGAAGGCACACATCCGGCAGAAAGACCTGTTCCTCCTCCTCTGGCAGTAACAGGAATACTCCATTCAGAGCATGCCTTTAGCACCTCGCTTACCTGTTCCTCCCGGGTTGGTTTTACCACTGCCAGGGGCAGGGTATTATACTCGTCCGTTGCAAACTCATCGTGGGAATAGGCGGAAAGTTCGGATGGTTCAACCGTAAGACAATTTTCACCTACAAAGGCTTTTATTTGTTTTAAAAATGAATCGCTGTTTTTCAATGGTATCTCTTCCTCTGTACTCCTGCTTTAGCGGGAGGACAATGAAGATGAATTTTGTCCGATTCGTATTAAAATATTTTTTGATTACGCTTCTATTCTGGAACCGAGTAATTTTAAAAATTGGCGCATCCATTCGGGATGGGCAGGCCAGGCAGGCGCGGTTACCAGATTCCCGTCTGTCAGGGCATTGGAGGCGGTATCGTTTACCTCTCCGAAATTAGCCCCAGCAGCCTTACACTCGGGACCTACTGCAGGGTAAGAGATAACATTACGCCCCTTTAAGGCATCTGCTGCTGAAAGAATTTGAGGACCATGACAGATGGCTGCGATGGGCTTTTTGCTTTCTACAAAATGTTTTGTGATCTCGATTACTCTCGGGTTAAGACGAAGATACTCCGGAGCCCGTCCACCCGGAATCACCAGCGCATCATAGGTCTCGGGCTTAACTTCTTCGAAGTCGAAGTTGATCATGAACCTATGCCCCTGCAATTCCACATAAGTTTGATCACCTATAAAATCATGCACTGCAGTCTTAACCGTATCTCCCTTTTTCTTATCCGGGCAGACCGTATGCACCTCATGGCCTACCATGGTGAGTATTTGAAAGGGCACCATGGCCTCGTAGTCTTCTACATAGTCGCCCACGAGCATAAGAATCTTTTTCTTTGCCATAATAAACTCCTCCTCTAAGAAATAGTTTGCATTTTTAAGGACGTTCCCAAAATGGATATAAAGTGTTCTTTCTTATATTATTAAACCGCTAAGGCTCATATGTCAACAGTCCACTGGGGATGGGATGTCTCCTCAGTTACTTGTAAGATTCCTACAATAGGATCTGCCATAAATCCATTCAGTTCTTCAATATTCTCAAGCTACATCTTATTTTTTCAGGTTTGCTTTTGGACATCCATTGGCGTATTATAGATAAAGCCGCTATTTGTTCTGCCTGCTATATTTTTATTTACATGAAAGGGGGAGTATTTATGGAAGGTGATAAAAAAAAGATTGATCCTGCCGATGGACACAAGGTTGGGAGTCGCAGTCAGGGGAAACCCCCCCTATGAAAAACCGGTGCTTATAAAAATCGAAGAAGATCTTCAATGGAGTCGGGGTGGTGTTACGTCACCTTGTGCTTAATTTCTTTTCTCATAATAATGTAGAGAAAAGGTGGATGGATAATACCTCTTGACGTTAAGCAACGGTACTACCTGGGGTTTCCAGTCTACTGAAGCGACGGTTGAGTGGTTGAATAAATTTGCTTCCATCATGGAGTTAAAGGCAAGCTCTAAAGAAGCGGAAAAGAGAATAATATTTGTCAATAAGGCGGAACAAGCAGAGATTCAGCGTGCCTTTAATGATTGGACCAATCATGAAAAAATTACCTTCTTTATAATAGAAAGCCTGCGTTTCTGGTACAATGCCAGAGAATCTTTATTTATTTGCGATATCGGCGATAATACCCGGGATAAGAGTGACTATCGCAAAATGAGTCTCTCATTATATCCCATATATATGTATGTGCTGAAGCAAGGTGGGTTTCCTTTCCATGGAGCACTCATTGAAAAAAAACGGCGTCGGATTTTTAATAACAGCGCCTAGTGGGACTGGAAAAACAACTTGCTGCCGCAGACTGCCAGCCGGCTGGCATGTCCTATCTGATGATGATACTGTGGTTCTTAAGGGTGAAAACGAACTGTTTACCGCACATCCTTTTCCCACATGG
>QNBH01000222.1 GCA_003645645.1 Spirochaetota bacterium
ATTATAATATAATACAAGATAAAAATTCGAATAGAGAAAGATTAATGATCAACATAGACAGGTTGATGGACGATCTTACGGAGCTTGCAAAGATAGGTCGTTCTCCGGGGGGAGGAATTACCAGGCGCTGTTTCTCCAGGGAAGACAGAGAAGCCCGCAATTGGCTGGTTGATAAGTTTAAATCCTGCGGTTTGACTGTAAACATCGACCCTGCAGGTAATATCACAGGGAGGCTCGAGGGTAGAGGTCCTTCGGTGGTATGCGGCTCTCACATAGACACTATTGTTGACGGGGGGATGTATGACGGTTCTCTGGGAGTACTGGGGGCACTGGAGTGCGTAAGAACAATAAAAGAAAAAGGATACGATGTGAGTTCCCCCATCGAGGTTATCTCCTTTACAGACGAAGAAGAGAGATTTATCGGTTTTTTGGGCAGCTATGCCTTTACGGGTCAGATTGATACCGAACTGGTAATTAAGGCCAGAGACGAAAGTGGCATTTCACTGATAGAAGCTATGGCATCTTTCGGGTTTAACTTAAGAGAACTGCCTAAAGCTGCCAGAAAAAAAGAGGATATCAAGGCTTTTATCGAATTGCATGTAGAGCAGGGACCGATTCTTGAGAAGCGGGGTGTGCCGGTAGGGATAGTTGAGTGTGTGAAGGGTAACTATCGTTATAGACTAACAGCGAGAGGGAGAAGAAACCATGCGGGATTTCCCATGACGGGGAGAAAGGATGCATTTGCGATACTATTCTCGCTCTTAAACAGAACTTTCAAAGCAAGAGCAGAAATCGGGAACGAGGATACTCTCATGACTGTCGGTGTTTTCGAAGTAGAACCTGGACTGGAAAATGTAATTTCAGGTCATGCCTACTGCTCTCTCGATTTCAGAGACAAGGATCAGGGGGTACTCGATTTAATAGAAGCTGAATTAAAGCGTGGCGCAGAAGAACTTAATAATAAATACGGCGTTGATATAGATATTGAGACTATTTTAAAGATAGCCCCGGTTTATTTCGATCAAAATATAAATGCCGTGGTTAGAAGTTCGGCGGAGGAGCTGGGGATAGAGTGGATAAGCTTACAGAGTGGGGCAGGCCACGATGCTCAGGTGCTTGGACTTTCTTTCCCTTCTGCCATGATTTTTGTTCCCAGTCATGAGGGGTTAAGCCACTGCCCGGAAGAGCACACCTCAAGAGATGATATAGAGAAGGGAGTTAATGTTCTCTTTAATACCCTGTTAAAGTTAGCCCGGTAACTAAACGGCGGTATACCCTCCGTCAACAAGGAAGATATGACCTGTAACAGGATTTGATAAGGGAGAGCAAAAAAATAGAACAATATCGGCAACTTCCGAGGGTAAGGGTAATCTTCCGAGAGGTATTTTCTTTAAGAAAGCTTTGATTCCCCGTTCATCTTTAAACAAATCGGCCGTTAAAGGTGTATTCATCAATGCAGGAGCAACGCAATTTACATTGATACCGTAAGAAGCCCATTCCGCAGCAAGACATCGGGTAAACTGAATAACACCACCCTTACTCGTTGCATAAGGTACCTGACCCCCTGTATCTCCTACTACTCCGAGCTCGGAACCTACATTTACAACTTTGCCGCTTCGCCTGGCAATCATTATCTTACCTACTTCTCTGGCAAAGTAAAAGTATCCTGTAAGATTGGTACTTAAAATGCTGTGCCATTCTTCGTCTGAGTATTCTATAAGCGGTTTTCGTATATTGACAGCCGCATTGTTTACAAGAATATCGACAGTCCCGTATTCGTTCACTACAGAGTCTACTACCTTTCGAACCTCTCCTGAATCGGTTACATCGGCTTTAAAAGCAAGAGCCTCCGAGCCGATTTTTTCCATCTCTGCCGCAAGGGATTCTACTTCTGTAGATGTACGGGACAGGATGGCCGTTCTGCAGCCCGATTGGGCGAATCGCATAGAAATCTCCCTTCCCAATCCTCTCCCTGCTCCTGTAATAATGCATACCTTTCCTTCAATATTAAAATTGAAATCTTCCATAGCTTGACATTCTAATAAAAATACACTGATGAGTAAATAGAGAAGGGGAAAATTATACATTTAATACAGTAAACTAGCTTATAAATTATACTATATGTAAAAACTAATTTGATTATTACAGAAAAATAATTTATTATTGACAAACTTCTGTAGTATGTTATAATAATTATCGATGTTGGTAATCTAATTTTCTAAAGCATTGGAGGTTAACCATGCAGCTCGGAAAGGATATTGAGAAACTTCTCATAGATGTACCTCAACCGGGGAAATGGGTGCCCGATGAATACGATGTCAGCTTAAAAGATATTATGGTGGATTGGAGAAAGGCTGATAAGGCAGATGTGGGAATAGTGGGTATTCCCTTTGATACAGCGGTAATGGGAAGGAGGGGGTGCAGATTCGGGCCTGAGAGTATAAGAAGCTCATTGATTTTTTCGGATGTCTATGAACCAGGCATCGATGTTGATTTATCAAAAGACTTTACTGTTACAGATTTTGGTAACATAGATGTTATGCTCACGGATGTGCTTAAAACGCATGAACGGGTGGAGAAAGTTCTAACAGATATCTATAAAACAGGAGTAACCCCTGTTGTAATCGGAGGCGACCATTCACTGGCATATCCCGATATTAAAGCTCTAATGAATAATGTAAAGGGTGATGTGGGAGTTATAAATATCGACGGGCACCTGGATGTGCGAATATCCCACCATGGGGAGGTATCCAGCGGCACCCCCTTCAGGCGGTTGATGGAAGAGGCTCCTAAACCTCTTAAGCCGAAAAACTTTGTAGAACTCGGTATCAACGGCTGGCTCAATTCCCGATTTTATATGGATTACTGCAGGGAGAAGGGCATTCGGGTGATTCCTGCCAGGGAAGTACATAAGAGAGGAATAGAGAAGGTGGTAGAAGAAGCTCTGGATAGAGCGGGTGACGGGACGGATGCAATATTTCTAAGCATCGATATAGATGGAGTTAGCCTTGCCTATGCACCTGGTACATGTGCTCCCAATGCAGGTGGGTTGACCGATTACCAGATTCTGGAAGCTGTATGGCTTATCGGTTCGCATCCTCTTTCGAGAGGACTCGACCTGCTGGAGGTCGCTCCTTCTCTCGATGCTGCAGGGGTAACCTCGATCATGGGTAGTGCAATTATCATGCAGTATCTGGGTGCAACTAAAAAGCGATTAGGCAGGAGCTAAAAAAACAAGAAGACAGAGGAGGAAGAGTATGAAAAAAATGGCAAAGGCAATACTTGTAATTATACTTATTACAAGTATGGTTCCCCTGTTATTTGCAGGGGGGGAGAAAGAAGCGAAGGAAGAGAAGGCAAAGACTTACAACTGGAAGTTTGCCTCGGCGGAAGTTGAAGAGGACTTTATGACTGTGTTCGGTAAGAGATTTGCCGAGGAGATGGAGAAGTGCTCCGACGGAAGGATTAAAATCACGGTTTATCCTTTTGGTACTCTGGGAGCAGAGAGAGATATCCATGAGCTTGCTCAGACAAACACCGTGCAATTCGTGTTTTCCGATTACGGATGGATTGCAGGGTTTGTACCACAGGCACAGGTGTGGGGTCTTCATTACCTATGGCCCAGAGAGAAATCTTTCGAAGTCTTCAAGGAAGTGGTTCGTAACGGAAAGGCGGTAAAACTGCTGGAAGAGAAGTTCAGGGAGAAGAATCTCCAGCCCCTGGGATACCATACGGAAGGATGGATGTGGTGGACTTCCAACAAACCCTTAAGAAGACCCGAAGATTTAAAAGGTGTAAAGTTCCGGGTAATGGCTTCCAAGATGCTTGTTACCGAGTACAACGCACTGGGTGCCAGCGCAACCCCCATGGACTTCGGCGAGGTGTACAGTGGTCTGCAGCTGGGACTGATCGATGCACAGGTTAATCCCTTATTTATTGCCTACAGCATGAAGTTCTATGAAGTTCAGGATTACTTTACCAATCCCTACGAATCTCTCTTCGTGGCCATACCATGTATGAACAAGGACGCCTACGATGCGCTTCCTAAAGAGACTCAGGATAAGATCAAACAGGTATGGGATGATCTGTTGGAGTCATCCTTCGAGTGGGCTCAGCAGAAGAGCGCAGAGTACAAGGAGATAATCCTTAAGGAGAGGCCAAAGAGCGTTTTTTACGAGTTTAGCAAAGAGGAGATGGAACCGTTTGAGAAAATTGCTAAAACAGTTTACTCTGAATATGTAAAGCAGGGGGGTTCGGGAGCCCAGGAGATTCTCGATGCCCTGCTTGCAGACATCGAAGCGGCAAAGAAAAAATTGGGTGTGAAATAACAAAACATCTTCTCCTGCAGCACGGGAATTCTAAAAATGGATTCTCTCGTGCTGCAGGTTCTTTGGTGAGGTATCCGGTGAAGAGGGGAAAGGTGAAACAGTGGCATATTAAGCTCGAAAAAGCACGTTCCTGGTTTTCTAAAGTTGTGAATGCTTTCGAAGTTACCATGCTGATTGCAGGCACTTCTGCGCTTGCAATTCTTCTTAATGTCAATATTGTTGCCCGTCAGTTTTTCAGGGCCATCTATTTCATAGATGAATTGACCCAGATCTCTATTATATGGACTACCTTCGGGGGACTAAGTTATGCCGTAAGAAAGGTCAGGCATATCCGCATGGGTGCAATATTCGATATAATGCCGCATAGCACAAAGAAAATACTCATACTGTTGATCTGCGCGGTTAGCGCCGCAGTTATGCTGTCCATGTCCTGTCTTGGTGTTTTTTATCTTATAAAAGTAGCAAAACTGGAGCAAACGACACCGGCTTTAAGAATTCCCTACTGGCTGTTTATCTCCATAACCCCAGTAGGTTTTCTGGCTGCAGGGGTGAGGTATATTCTTACGTTTATTAAAAATATTATTGACAGGGAAGTATGGCTTTCATCGGAGCAAAAGGGTGAGTATGAGGATATACAGGAGTAGAGCCGTTTAAAGGAGAGCCTTTTATGACAACCTTTCTTGTTATGATAATGCCACTAATGCTTTTTCTCGGTTTTCCCTTCATGGTCATACTTTTAGGCGGTGTATTGCTTGGGGTTATTCTCTTTTTACCCGGTTTCGACCTCACCATGCTTGTACAGCAGACATTGACCGGCATGAAGCCCTTTGCCCTTGTCTGCATCCCTATGTTTATACTTGCTGCAAATCTTGCAACGTCCGGACAGGCGGCCAGAAGATTGATTAGGCTGATAAGAGCCTATATAGGCCATATTCCTGGTGGTCTTCCCATCACCACTACAGCGGCCTGTACCATGTTTGGAGCTGTTTCAGGTTCTACCCAGGCTACGGTTGCTGCAATTGGTGGGACAATGAGGCCAATGCTGATGGAAGCCGGCTATTCCAGTTCTTTTACTTTGGGATTAATTATAAACTCAAGTGACATAGCTATTTTAATCCCTCCCAGCATTGGCTTCATAGTCTACGGAGTTGCCACGAGCACTTCCGTGGGAAAGCTTTATCTGTCCGGAATAGGGCCTGGACTGCTTATTTTTGCTCTTTTCTCTATCTATTGCTTTTCCAACTCCAAAATCAAAAAAATAGGCATAGTATCCAAAGCCCCCTGGAAAGAAAGATTAAAAGCCACAAAAGAGGGATTCTGGCTTTTCGGATTTCCTCTGATAATTGTAGGAGGAATCTATACAGGCATCTTTAGCCCCACGGAAGCCGCCGCCGCCTCGGTAGCCTATGCTCTGTTTTTAGAGCTCCTCATTTACCGCAGTTTGACTATAAAAAAGATTGTAGATGCCCTTCTCTCGACGGGTATCATAACCTCGGTGGTTTTTATCTTGATAGGCGGAGGTCAGGTTCTTTCGTGGATTTTGAGTTATCTTCTTGTTCCTCAGCAGGTTGTTCCTCTTCTTATGGGAGCGGATCCCTCACCGCTAAAGGTGATAATAATTATAAACATCATCTATTTCATTGCTTGCATGTTTGTAGATCCGGTGGTTGCCATATATGTCTTAAGCCCTATTTTCCACCCTTATGTGATTCGTGCAGGTGTTGACCCTGTATTTATGGGAGCACTGGTAACCCTCCAGGTGGCTATCGGTTC
>QNBH01000223.1 GCA_003645645.1 Spirochaetota bacterium
ATGCAAGGGATAAGTAATTTCCGCCTAAAGGAGATATCTTTCTTTTTTCGCGAACCAATTCTTGAGGTTGCTTAAAAAGGAGTGCTGCAGACCACTTCCTCTTTTTTATCTCACTCAAAAGGGCAGGTAATCTCGGAGAAGATGGGAAAGCTACTATTACAGTCTGCAATTGCTTAATCCCGGGGAGAGGAATCCTCACATCACCATTATCCCCCCAGAGAGAGGCAAGGGTGGGAAGAAATGCAAACCTCGACCTGTAGTTAACGATCATCACCTCGTTTATACCGGGTACGGTAAAAGAACACCTTCTCACCCGGCTGTGAGATTAATTACCAGGGTTCCACACAGAGAAATCATGCTGTCCAGATAATCCTCCCATAGTCCACCTGAACTCGTATTAAAACCTTCCGCAGGTGTTCCGGTATCCAGTATGCACAGTAACCTGGAATGGGGGTCTTCTGCATCCTCTCCTATTCTGAGAAAAAGTTCCCCGATGTGAGCAAACAGTTTCCAGTTTAATCTCCTTATATCGTCGCCTGCATTATATTTTCGCACTTACAGGCACTCCTCGTTTCTTCTCTTATGAGTGGAACCGGCATTTTCGTTCCCTCCTTCAGGGGGAGGTAAACGGAGTCCATTCAAAGGTTTCGGAAGGGGTAAGACTTCTATCATTATATTTTTTTTAAGGGAAAAAGCCGATCGAGTAAATCCAAGGATATTTCTTATAACAAGGTCTCCTCTTTCTGATATGTATCTTCCGCGTCTTTTTGTTAAAAGCTCCTTTAAAACCCAGTTTTTACCAAAGCTCAGCGGAAACCATAAATCCATAAAAAAAGCAGTGCCAGCATAACCTGATAAGAAAGGAAACAGAGAATCCCGGTATGAGAAAACGAGGCATCTTCGTTTTTAGAGAATCACCTTTACGCTCTCTCCGGCGTAGATACGGTTATGGGTGATGCTAATATCCAACGGGATGGTGTTTTTTCGAAAATATCTGATAATACTGGCTTTCAAGATATGGTTTCCTGTCAGCGAATATATAAGCAGAAAAAGGAAGCCGCCTCCCCATAACATCGATGCAGGCTCCGCCCTTTTGACCCCTAAAAAAAGGATCAGAACAGAGAGAAAAAAAAGAGAATCCCACCGGAGAGAGGAATTATTCTAATAATCGATTTCTTTAATGCGTGCAAGTGTATCCTCCCTTATAAGTTTTACCGCATCGATTTGTAAATCTCTCAATTTAAGCCTATGGGCTAACACAGGAGGGGCGAGATCGACTATATCCTGATTGATAACATAATCCCTGCCTTTAAGGAATGCGTATGCTTTACATGCGGTAATCAACATTATTCTTCCTCGTGGTGAGACTCCCAGCTCAACCCCGTGGTATTTGAAGGTTGAACTGGCAATATCCACTGCTGCCTGTAAAAGCCTATCATCACAGTATGCTTTATATGCTTCATCTCTCGCTTTCAATATATCTTTCCTTGTGCACACAGGTTCTATATTTGACGTCAACTTTCTGGAAGGATCTTCCCAAATAATAGTGTACTCTGTATCTGTGTCTGGATAACCTATTCCAAGTCTCATGAGAAAACAGTCGAGTTGGGCAAGAGGTAAGGGATAGGTGCCTACAGCTTCAACCGGATTCTGAATCGCTATGACAAAAAAAGAGGGTCGAGTATGTAAGTTCTGTTACCCACCGTAACCTGGTTTTCCACCATTACATCCAGGAGTGCCGATTGTACCTTTGGGGTTGTTCTGTTTATTTCATCTGCAAGAAGGATATTGGCGAAGACCGGTCCGGGAGAGAAAATAAATCTTCTGTTTTCGGGATCGAATATATCCACCCCGGTTATATCGCAGGACAGAATATCGGGTGTAAACCGGATTCGAGAGAACTTTAAAGGTTCGCCCTTATTATTTAACTTACCAGTCTGGCCAGTGTCTTGGCTACGGTAGTCTTACCAAGCCCAGGTACATCTTCTACAAGAACATGCCCTCCTGCAAGCAGGCATGTAATCCTAGTTCCAGGAACCCACTTTTACCCTTTATTACCGTTTCCAGACTGTCAATAAGTACCTCTGCGAGGGATTGGTAGTGTAATTTTGTGTCGGTGTTATTAGAAAAGGTTTAGTTTCTCATTTCTCTTATAAAAGTTAGCATAAACTTACTGGTTAAATCAATGGAAAAATAAATAATGGAGTTTCGTAGATTCGCTACGATTTTTTTAAAAAAAATAAATTTTCTTGAATCAGCAGACCTGCTTCCCCTGTTAAACAGGGTAAAGATTTCTGAAAAGGAGGAATGAAATGAAAGAGAAAAAACGGAAAGAAGAGGGAAGCAGAAACAAGGAGGCGCTTCTTGAATCCGAAGACGATAGGCCGTATGAGGAGATTCAACTTTCCCTTTTACAATTGCCGATTTCAGAAGCCGGCCTGGAAGAGGATGAGATTGAAGAGGAGAGCTGAAATCTGGCTATCGGGAGGGTATTAATAAGAATTACGTATCGAACGAGCTGTATAGGTATTATTGAAGTACTCTATGAGTGACAGCTTTACCTTTTGGAAAGCTGTGTATTGTGATTTTATGTTGCATTAAATATCTTATTCCCTCTACAGCAGCCTCCGCGGCAGAGGTGGTTGTTGTGTATGGTATCTTGTGCCTGACTGTCTCAATCCGGATATAGTCGTCATCCCGTTGAGTATATCTGCCCAGAGGTGTATTGATGACAAGATCTATCCGTTGTGCTTCCAGATGATCGATAATGTCAGGGTGCCCTTCGTGCACTTTCAGAATTACTTCTGCAAATATCCCGTGCTTAAACAGGAATTGCGCGGTACCGCGCGTTGCTGCAATCTTGAAACCCATGGATTCAAGGTCCTTTGCTACCGGGAGGATGGTTTCCTTGTCCCAATCGTTTACCGAAATAAATACTCGCCCCTGTACAGGCAAATCGCTTCCCGCAGCACTGGTGGCTTTGGCAAAGGCCTCACCGAATGATTTTCCGATACCTATAACTTCTCCTGTAGACTTCATTTCAGGAGTAAGAATAGGATCAATATTATGAAAACGACCGAAAGAAAATACCGCCTCCTTAACCGCCCAGCCTGTAATGCACCTCCCCATCCCTACTCCCGGGAGTCCAGTCTCGATATCGTTAATTAGTCCCTGGGTCTTCAAATCCTCGCCACACCACACCCGTACTGCTGCTTCGACCAGGTTCACCCCCGATGTTTTTGAGAGAAAGGGAACTGTACGGGATGCCCTGGGGTTCACTTCAAGCACATATACCGTACCACGTTTTACTGCAAACTGGATATTGAGGAAACCACGAACAGCGAACTCTCGTGCTATGATAGTTGCGGCTCTTTTCATCTGTTCAAGGGAAATTTCGTCAGCTTTATAGGGTGGGAAGACACAGGCAGAGTCCCCGGAGTGGACGCCTGCAGCCTCTATGTGCTGCATGATTCCTGCAATATATACATTCCAACCATCGGCAAGTGCATCCAGATCGTATTCGAAAGCATCCTCCAGAAACTCATCTACCAGAACGGGTGTATCCGGGGAACCAATTACACTATGGGAAAGAAACTCACCAAGTTCGTCCGGATTGTAGGCTATACCCATACTACGGCCGCCAAGCACATACGACGGTCTGATTAACACCGGAAATCCGATACTTTTGGCTGCTTCCTCCGCTTCAGATACTGATCCGGCCGGTCGACTCCTGGTGTGTCGCAATCCCAGGCTTTGTACCGCAGAAGCGAAGAGCCCGCGATCTTCCAACTCTTTAATTGCCTTAACGGGCGTGCCCACAATGTTTGCCCCTGCAGCTTCTAGCTCTTCAATCATATTGAGTGCGGTCTGTCCGCCGAGCTGTAATACTACACCATCTGGTTTCTCTTTCCGAACTATCTCAAGCACGTTTTCTGCTGTAACAGGCTCGAGGTAGAGCCGGTCGGATATATTAAAATCGGTGGATACCGTTTCGGGGTTGGAGTTAATCATTATAGTAGATACACCGTAATGTCTGTAAGCCATAGAAGCCAAAGTGCAACATGTATCGAACTCTAACCCCTGGCCTATCCTGTTGGGTCCACTGCCCACTATTAATACCGAGCCGCTACCCAGGGGGGGCCATTCATCTGTCTCACCGTATGAAGAGTAAAAGTAAGGTGTTTCTGCTTCAAACTCTCCTGCGCAGGTATCTACAAAGTGGTACGATGGAAGGGTCTGCCACCGTTCCCGCAGACTGCTAATTTCAGCACGACTTCTGCCGGTAATCCCTGCAATATGTACATCTGAAAGACCCCAGCGCTTTGCTGAAAAGAGCCTTTTTGGTGTAAGTTCCTTTTTACTGAGCTCTTTCTCGAGTTCCGCCTGTTCATGTAAATACCACAGGAACCACCTGTCATAACCTGTCTCTTCTGAAATGGTATCGATAACGGATTTTCCATGGCGGGCAATCAGTGAGAAAATTGCAAATATTCTTTTAGGATGCAATTTACGAATCATTTCCCATAGAGCGCTGTCACCTTCGGAGTCAATCTCAGTAAGTCCTTCAAAACCCGACTCGACTGCACGCAGAGCCTTATTCAGAGCTTCGGGAAATGTCCTGCCTATTGCCAGTGCTTCTCCCACCGACTTCATCTGCGTGCCGAGCTCGTGGTACCCTTTGGGGAACTTCTCGAGTTCAAACCTGGGTACTTTTACAGCACAGTAGTCCAGTGCAGGTTCAAAGCAAGATACTGTTCTCTTTGTAATTTCGTTATTGATCTCATCTAGAGTGAACCCAACTGCAAGCAGTGCAGCACAACGTGCAATTGGAAATCCTGTCGCTTTACTCGCCAGTGCCGAAGACCGGGAGACCCTGGGATTCATCTCTATCACTACCATTCGGCCGGAGTCTGGATCCACTGCAAATTGCACATTCGATCCGCCGCAATCTACTCCCACCGCTCGAAGGATATCAATAGCCGCAGATCGCATGCGCTGATACTCCGGATCACTCAGTGTTTGAACAGGTGCCACAGTGATACTATCTCCGGTATGGACACCCATAGTATCGATATTTTCTATGGAACAAACAACAACAGCGTTATCCTCACGGTCCCGGATGACCTCGAGCTCGAACTCTTTCCACCCAATGAGAGACTCTTCGATCAATGCTGTGTGAACAGGACTTTCCGCCAATGCCCGTGTTACAAGCAAATCGATTTGTTCTTCGGAAAAAGCTATGCTTCCGCCCTGGCCTCCGAGGGTGTAGCTGGGTCGAATGATGAGAGGCAGTCCTGTCTGCCTATAGAACATTCGTGCTTCTACTACAGAGCTCACCGTTGTCGAACAGGGGGATTCCAGTCCAATCCTGGATACTGTATTTTTGAACTCGCCTCTCTCTTCGGCCAGACGAATGGTATCGATATTGGCTCCAATCAACTCTACTCCAAACTCTGCAAGCACACCCTGCCTATCCAGCTCCGCAGCAAGGTTGAGAGCAGTCTGCCCACCCATTGTAGATAACAGTGCATCCGGACGTTCTCTTTTAATAATCTCACGGATGTACTCAAGTTTAAGAGGCTCCATGTAAATAGCATCAGCAATACCAGGAGTGGTCATAACTGTAGCAGGGTTTGAGTTCACCAGAACCACGCGGTAGCCCTTCTCTGAAAGAGCCTTTACCGCCTGAGTCCCGGAATAATCAAACTCACAGGCCTGACCAATAACAATAGGACCCGAACCTATGATGAGTATCTTATTCAAATCCCGTCGTGCCGGCATTTCCTCCTCCTTTTTGGATCTAATCTGCCCTATACCCTATGCAAACTTTTTTAGTCTCTAAACTTTATCACCGCCTGTAGATCACTTCGGATATGGAGGCGCCCCTGTAATTGTTGCACCCCGGTATTCTATTATCAGATGTTCATACTGGTTCTCTTCTCTATCGATGCAAGAAAGCGGTCGAATATCCAACCGGTATCATCCGGACCGGGTGCCGCTTCGGGGTGAAACTGA
>QNBH01000224.1 GCA_003645645.1 Spirochaetota bacterium
AGGATAGTACATAGCTTTTACGTTTCACTTGAAAGGTGAGTTAAACTGAAGAGCCGGATGTGGGAAATCTACAAGTCCGGTTCTGTGAGGGGCATTGAAACTCCTCACTATTCTTAGAATTGTTGGAGTCATATTATGTCTACTCGACATATGGACCTCTTAATTAAAAGCGGATTGGTTGTAACATGCGATGGGAAAAGGAAAGAATACCGGCAAAGAAATCTAACTGTACAGGATGGAATCATCCGGGAAATTACAGAGAGGGAGATTCCCGATAACCGCCGCTTTCGGCGTATTATCGATGCAAGCGGTAAAATCATTATTCCGGGGTTAATCAATGCCCATACTCATTCCTACGTTAATCTGACCAGGGGATTAATCGATACGATTCCCATGGAAATCTGGATGCTTTATATCACCGCAAGCGGCCGCCTCTTAGAGCCTGAAGAAAATTGTATAAGCGCTCTTCTCGGAATAGCGGAAATGCTTAGATCCGGGACCGCTACCTGTATAGATCATCTGGCGCAGAGTTATGATGGTCTTGAAGCAAGCAATGAAAGCGTACGAGTTGAGCGGAATGCGGGTGGCTATGGCCTCGATGATAAGCGACAGGCATTACTTTCATACACTTCTCATCGATTTCAAAGATGTTCCTCAAAAAATATCTAACTGATTCTCCTCTCCATATTGAGGAGCTCATTAATAGCACGCTTAAGTTGTACCAACGATGGAACGGAAAAAATGGATTGATGCGAGTGATGTTCGGACCCTCAGGACAGCAGCGATGCTGCGATGAGTTGCTCAGGAAATGCGCAATACTGGCTGAGGAGTACAACACCGGCTTTCATGCGCACCTGCTGGAAACGCAGATTCAGGCTGAAACGGGTTTAAAGATGTATGGAAAACCAAATCCGGCCGGAACGAATCCAGACAGGTGGACTCAAAGCGATGAGGCAGGAAGGGTGGAAAGTCTTCGATATGCTTAAGAGCTTATGGCTTTGTTAACGAAGTAAAGCCGCATAGCTTTTCGTTGACAATTACCGACAGACCTGTGGTTTTAGAAAATTAACCGGAAAGATTTACATTTTTTATTTAAAAAAGGCAAATAAAATACCGAGGAGGACACCTATTTGCCCCACCCAGAAGAGAAACATCCATTTAATTGTTGTAGAATTAATTTTATGCATTTCTGTTCGAATCGACTCCTTCCCCCTGATCATTTCTTCTCGAATGCTCGAGATGCTTTGCTTTAGTTCCTCTTTGATTGAGTTGTCATTCTTTAGAAGTTCTTCCTTGATTGAAAGATCACTCTTGATAAGTCTTTCACCAAGATTGGAGATTTCTTCCATCAACTTCTTCTCGAACCTTTTTTCTGTAATTTCTATGATTGATTGACTGTTTTCTTTTTCAAACTCGTTAAGCATTTCCACCAGCGACTCTGATGCATCCTCTCCCGACCTTTCTCTAAGAGATTCAGGTATAGATATGTATGGCATAATATTACTCCTTATCTATATCTATACCGCCTGAAATTATATTCTGATTCAAGGAATAAGTCAAATAATTTAGTCAGTGGAAATATTTTCCATTTTTATCCACCATGTTGTATTGTTTTTAAAAATTTTCATGGTATAATTATATATAGACTGTTCTAATCATATCGCAATCTTCGATTGCAACTTAAAAGGAAGATTACGCTGTGCCATGGGTTTCGGTAGATTTTGTTTTTTCGCATTTAAAAATTATGGTAAAAAAACAAAATCTAGACTGTGAATAGCATAAAGATATCTATACTACAGTGGTGCACAACATCCGGAAAGCAAAGATAAAAGGAGCAGAGGGTATGAAAAACAAAGACAAATTTCTCACTCCACGCCGGAGTTGTTGCAAAATAACGGTTCTTATTTTAAGCCTGTTTGTTCTTACCGCTTTAACTGCAACAGCCCAGACAGTGGAAGATAAATGGTACGATCCTGTAGTTACATTAAAACTTTCGCCGGGGGTGGGTATCCCCCTTGGAATCGATAACGATCTTTTCAAATTGGGAGGCGGTGCTCTCGGTTCTATAGGTATCCATGTGGCACGTCCTTTAATCTTGAGCCTTGACCTCGGGTACAGTCTCGCACCTTTACAGACAAAACGTTATGTCGATTTATCCGAATCGCTGTCCATTGTATCTGTTGGCGCAGGGCCGGTGCTCAATCTGAATATTGCGCCCTGGTTTGTAATCAATGTGTTCGGAAAGGGTGGGGTTTTCTACGCCTTTCTCACCGACGACACGAGTACAGGAGGCGTAAACCCCTGGATAATAGGTGGAGGGGGTATTTACTTCCGTATAGTTCCTCCTTTCAGTATCGGGATCGAGGGCTCTTACCGAAACTACCTGGGGTTGTATAACGATGTAAATGTAACTTTAGGCACGGCCATTCACCTGGGCAAGGCAAGGAGAAGAGAAGCGCCCGTAAAAGAGAAGGTAGAGGAAGCTCCTGTAAGGCCTCAACCTCTCACGGAGGAGCCGGTTGCAGAGAAATCGCCCGAAGAGAAGCCACCGGAGCAGAAGCCCCCAGCAGCAGCCGAGGGTACACTACAGATAGTAAAAACAGAGTTCGACAACATCTTTCCGGTTTTCTTTAAATACTACGATAAAAACCCGATAGGCAAGGCAGTAATAAAAAACAGTTCCGATATGTCTGTGGAGAACTTAAAGGTAACATTTTTCGTAAAACATTATATGGATAATCCCAAGGCAGCCCCTGCACCCGAAAGGATCGAACCAGGCGAAGAGGTTGCGATCGATATCTACGGGCTTTTCAACAACAATGTGCTCGAGATAACGGAGGGCACAAAGGTTTCCGCCATGATCACAACTCGGTACACCCTTGGAGGCCAGGAGATAACCACCGAACATATTGAGACCATCCGGCTTAACAACCGCAATGCGATTACCTGGGACGACGATCGCAAGGCAGCGGCATTTGTAACTTCCAAGGATCCGGCGGTGATGAGGTTTGCCAAGAATGTAGTAGGCTTCATCCAGGCGGAGAGCAACAGGGCGCTCGATAAAAAACTTCAGATAGCCATGGCAATTCATGAGGCACTGGATATCTTCGGCATTACCTACGTGATCGATCCTACAACACCCTACATAGAGTTCTCCGGGAACGAGCTCGCCATAGATTATCTGCAGTTTCCAAAACAAACCCTGGAGTTTCTTGCGGGGGACTGCGATGATCTCTCCATCCTTTACAGTGCCTTGCTTGAGTCGGCGGGAGTGGAGACTGCCTTTATCACAGTTCCAGGGCACATATATATGGCCTTTGCACTGGATATGAGTCCAGATGAGGCGAGAAAGACCTTCCTCTATCCCGATGAGTTAATCTTCAGGGAAGGCAAGGTGTGGGTGCCTGTAGAAATCACCTTGAGGCAGCAGGGATTTCTCAAGGCGTGGCAGGAAGGGGCAAAACAGTGGCGTGAAAATGCACCAAAAGATCAGGTTGGTTTTTATCCAATGCATGATGCGTGGAAGCTCTACGAGCCGGTGGGGTTTCCGGGTACTCCCGTGCTTACCTATCCGGGAAGGGATGATGTGGTTGCCTCTTTTAAGAGTGAAGCATCCAGGTTTATAGAAAGGGAGATTTACCCTCAGGTGGCAAGAATTCAGGGGGATATCGCAGCATCGGGTGGAAGTCCGAGGGATTTAAACAGGCTCGGTGTTCTGTACGCCAGGTACGGGTTGGATGATAGGGCAAAAGCGGAGTTCGAAAAGGCCCTTGAAAAAGAAGACTACGTTCCCGCACTCATAAACCTGGGTAACCTTTCTTTTATAAAGAAGGACATGCAGAGCGCTCTATCCTACTACCAGAGAGCTCAGAAGATATTACCGGATAACCCCAATGTGCTTCTAAGCATAGCCAGGGTAAATCACGAGATAGAAAACTACGCAACAGCAAGGCAGGCCTATGCAAGGCTTAGAGAAGTATCACCCACCCTTGCAGCCAGATTTGCATATCTCGATCTCAGGGGAGAGGAGGCGAGCCGGGCAGCCGAGGCTGCAGGGTTGAAGGAGGTTGTTGTATGGACAGAAGAATGAAAGGAAACAAAGGCTGCATCGGATTCGGCTGGCGCTTTATTCCCATAGTTGTTTTACTGCTGGCCGTTCTGCTTTTCACAGGCTGTCCGCCCATGGAGTTGAGAAAGTTTATAGAAGAGAGGGTGGAAGAAGCAAATAAAGGTCATGACACTTCCCCCCCTGAGGTTATCTCGATTTCTCCTTTAGACGGAGCCAAGGATGTTGAGAGAGAACTTAACATTACGGCAACCTTCAGCGAAGAGATGGATGAGGCGACAATAAATACAACAACTTTTCTCGTGGAGGACGGCGCTAACGCTATTTCCGGAACGGTGAGTTACAATTCATCCTCGAAAAAGGCTACCTTTACTCCGGACAATCCCCTGGAACTGCTTAAAACCTACTTCGTAACCATTACTACGGGCGTAAAGGATTTAGCCGGCAACGGCCTTGCCCAGGAGAAGACCTGGAGCTTTACAACAAGGTATAGAAGATGGACGGAGCCTGAGAAAATCAACTCATTGGGGAATATCATCGAGGAATTACAGATAGGAATGGCAGAGAACGGAAAGGCTGTAGTGGTTTGGGAAGATTCGAATAATATTTATTCCAACATATTTTCTCCAAATCCGGGCTGGAGCGGAGAGAGCTGGGTATATGGTACAGCGGATACTTTGTCTAACTTAAACCTCTCAGTATCTTCCACCGGGTACGCGTTTGCTATTTGGGAGGAATTGAGTACAAATGATGAAATATCCGCAATGCGTTACAACGGAAGCTCCTGGGAAGAAGTTACACCTCCTTTCGGTTCAGATACTAATCCCACCCATCCCAGCATCGCAGTAGATGACGACGGAAACGCCATTGCAGTGTGGGAGTTAAATGATGGAAATGAATTTGGTATCGCGTGTAGTGAATATTATGGTGGTACATGGAATGAACCATATAATTTAAGCTTTTCCTCTTACGACCGCCAATTCTCCCCCAAAATCGCTTCCGACGGCTACAACTACATAGCCGTGTGGGAAGATTGGACTATAGAGGGAATAAAAGCAAGAAGATACGACGGCGAATCCTGGTATGACGAAATGTCAGCTTACGACATGGAAGCTCCCGGCATCGCCATGTCTCCCGAAGGCAGGGCTCTTGCAGGATTTGTTGATGCCACCACTTGGACGGATATATACATCCGAATCTACGACGACGGATGGCAGGGCAGCGGAGCAGAGCTTCTTATCAGCAAGGGCCAGCCAAACAATGGCTGGATTGCCCTTAACGCCACTCCGGTCTACTGGGGTATTGTAGAGGTTGGAGACGGCGATATCTATGTAAACAGAAGAGACTCTGCCGGAAACTTATGGCGTGATCCCTCTGACTCCGAATGGATAGGTTACGGCTGGAATCCCCAGATAGCGGTGGATGATTCCGACAGGGTCGTCGCGGTATGGGAGGGAAACGATGGTATTACTTTTAGCTTGTACAATCCAGACGAGGATTTCTGGTCAGAACCGGTAGTAATAGGTCAATGGGGTTCGTATCCCCAACTGGCAATGAACCGGGACGGGTTTGCAATCGTGGTGTGGATCGACGGAAGCGATATAATGGCAAGCGAGTTTATGGAATAACGATTTTGCTTACGGCGCCGGGGCAGTGTTTGTAACCTGCAAAGACAACTCTTAAGAGAGGAATTGATGGTGGCATTGAAAGAACAACTGGCCGAAAGCGGCTACGAAGAGCTCGAATCGATCATAGTAGAGAAGATAAAACTACACTCGGTCAACCGGGATGAGTTTAGAGAAGTTATCTCGTGTCTGGACAAAAAAATGTAATCCTCTGACCCTAGATATTTTTTTCAAAAAAGACACGAATTTCCTCTTTACTAATATTTTCTTCTGGATCCAAATGCTCTATTGATTCATCTTCTGTATCATCTATATAC
>QNBH01000225.1 GCA_003645645.1 Spirochaetota bacterium
ATCCTCCAGGAATTGCAGGCTCCGTCTTATCTTTAAGCCAGTATTGGACCACCTTCTGTGTGAGGAAGTAAGGACCTTTTAGATTAACCCCTATTACTTCATCGAAGGATTCCTCTGTTGCTTCTACGATATCCACCCTTTTAGCAGGAGGTATTCCTGCATTATTTACAAGGGCATCGATTCTTCCGAATCTCTTAAGAACCAAGGAAATCAAGGATTCCCTATCTACTGATTGACCGATATCTGCCTGGATGGGGAAAAAAACCTGTTGATCACTCTTTCCTATTTTCCGGCATTCCGCGGCCACGTTATCTGCTGCTTCCCGGTTCCGAACGTAGTTTATTGCAACGGAAAATCCTGCTTCCGCAAGACTAACGGCCACCCCTCTGCCGATTCCCCTGCTTGCCCCTGTAACTAGAACTACGGGCGCTGTATTCATGGTTATACTCCTTCCACCAACGGGACTTCCACCTCAGACCCTTTCCTCTCTGCAGAAAGGTAGGAGGCATATACAGTGGCAATTGTATCCGATGCAAGGAGACTATCCGATTCGGGAGGCTCATCCTGGGCTACACTTCTGTAGAAAGCCTCCATTTCGTGCTGATAGCCTGTAAACCAATCTTCATCGGGCGATGTAAAGGCCCAGCCCTGCTTTGTTCCTGTTTTCTCAACCACATAGATATCTCTGAAATACTCATCTTTAGGATTGTAAGTCATAAAGGAGTTGTTAGGATTTATGTTACAGATTGCCCTGTGATTATTGGTATTTACCTCGATCCAGTTATGCACTCCTCCGAGGACCAGTTCTGAGGCGAATATGTCTGCAAAGGTATCGTCAGCGAATACCACGTGGGTAAAGGCGAAGTCTTCTATATCTCTATAGTCTGACCTTAGATGGCCTAGATCTTTAAAGTTTTTTGAGACTGTAACGGAGTGAGTTCTGCAGGAAACATAACGGGGTCTTATTGGTCTATTTCCTCTTACCCGTCCTTCCACTTTTTTAAGGTAAAGGGCTCCTGTGAGGGGGTGCACTCCCTTTCCCATCAGGGAACCTCCTCCTGAGTGAGACCACATACCATAGTAGGGCGAATGTGAGCCTGAGTGTGATTCTTCTCCATGCATCCATAGAATTTGCGACCCTGTTTTCTCTATTATTTCACGCTCTTTCTGTATGGAGGGAGCATACACCCAGTTTTCTGCATAAAGTATTTTCCCTTTGCTTGCCTTCTCCGCCTCTATCATCCGCACCACACTTTCCATAGCTCTCTCCATCCCTAGCTTACGGGGAAAACTCCTTCCATCAAAATCTTTTCTTCCATCCCCGAAATATCCTGTAAAAGGTTTCTCCACTATAACAGACTTACCCTTCTCAAGCGCCTTTAATGTTATCTGCTCGTGAGTAGCAGGAGGTGTACAGACATGCACAACATCGCTCACCTCGATAAGCTCTTCCAGTGTACCAATCGGATTTAAATCCCTCTCCCGTGCAAAGGCTTCTCGCTTTGCGAGAGTGGGTGAATATACCCCTGCAACCTCTACATCGACACCGAAAACTCTCTTAAGAGCTTCGAAATGGAAGGCTGCTGCAAAACCCGATCCAACTATTCCGGCTTTAAGTTTTTTTCTTTCCATGATGTTTCCCCTTACAGACGGTTTTCGGTGATACTTAAGTCACTTGCCATCTTCAGACGGACTTTTACTACGAAAGAAGGTCACCACCTATGGTGGTGGTCCACCGGTCGAAAGACCGGTGGAGAGACGGGCTTAAGCCCGTCTACCTTCTTTCGGAGCATACAACCACTTAAGTAATTTCTGCAAAGCGGAAATTACTTAGCCCTTGCAGGGCTTGCAAAGCCTTAGGCTTTGCCGGTGGTTGTTTACTTTAATCGGTGTCCTTTCTCTTCTCTTCGATTTTTTCTTTCATTTTTTTTTCTGTTATTACGCCTATAACAGCACTTTTAACTGCTACCCAGGTCCCCCTGAACCATCGCATCTTACTCACAATTGTAAGAACCGTTAGCAAGAAAATAACCAAGCTTATAGGTCTGGTAAAAAGCATAAAAATATTTCCCTCGCTTATAACCATAGCCCTTCGCAGGTTTTTATCGAGTATATCACCCAGTATGATCCCCAGCACCATGGGAGCTACGGGATAATCCATCTCTTTCATAATAAAGCCGATAAGACCAAATACTACCATGACGCTGATCTCAAAGCGCCTGGAATGTATAGCATAGGCTCCGATTACACAGAGGACAAAGACTATAGGCATAAGCTTCTCTCTGGGAACTTCAAGAACCTTAACCAGCCAGCGCACCATGGAAAGGCCAAGGATAAACATACCTATTGTTGCAAGCAGTACCATGGCAACTGTCTGGAATACAAACTCAGGATTTTCGAGCATGATAAGCGGACCAGGCCTTACATTGTGAATAAACATAGCGGCCAGCAGCACCGCAGCGGGTGCCGAGCCTGGAATGGCGAGGGAAAGTACCGGGATTATGGTTCCTCCACATGCTGCATTGTTTCCGGTCTCTGCGGATATAAGCCCTTCGTAGCTCCCCTTACCGTACTTCTCCGGTTCTTTGCTTGCATTCTTTGCAAAATCGTAGGAAACCCAGGCAGCGATATCTTCCCCCACTCCGGGTATTGCTCCGATAAAAACTCCGATTATTCCCGACCTTATAATGGTCTTCCAGTGAAGGATAACCTCCTTGAATCTGGGGATGACTCTTGTAATTTCTGTCTTGATTACCTCCAGCTTTTCGTTTTTCATAACAGAGATTATCTCGGAGAAACCGAACACTCCTACCATTGCAGGAATGAGATCGATCCCACCTGCAAGATCTACACTGCCGAAGGAAAACCTTACATAGGCATGAATACCCTCCATCCCGATCATTGCAACGAACAACCCCAGAAATCCCGATATCCACCCCTTAAGCGGGTCCTTGGGTGCGGTAAGATTCCCACATATTACAACGCCGAATATTGCCAGAGTAAAAAACTCGAAGGATTGAAAGTTAAGAGCAAAGTTACCTATGATAGGCGTAAAAATTGCAAGACAGAAAAGACCTATTATTGATCCGAGAAAGGAACCTGTCGTCCCGATACCGATTGCTCTACCCGCATTACCGCTTCGTGCCAGTGGGTGGCCGTCAAGAGCTGTTGCTGCGTTTGCCGGTGTGCCGGGGATATTGAGTAGAATTGCACTTCTACTGCCTCCGTAAATAGCACCTACATACATGCAAATAAGTATTAAAACTGCATCGCTTGCAGCCATCTTGAAAGTAAGTGTTGTAAGCAATGCTATTCCCATGGTTGCGGTGAGGCCGGGAAGCATGCCTACTATGATACCGAGCTGAGTTGCCCACAAAACGTTGAAAATGGTCATGGGTTTGAAGAAGCCCACCAGGGCTTCCATGAACATGGATAATCCTTCTATCATAGAAACAGCTCCTTATTATTCAGGGAAGCCTCACCAAAAATGCGTATCTGAAAACCGCAGAAACTATCCCTGCTGCTAATCCTGCGGTGATAAAGGCAATTACAACTCTTTTTACCTTTTTCTTCTTATTCTCTCCACGGTTGTATTCAAAAATAATGATAAAGGCAAATATAAACAGGAAGGTCGCAAGCAGATAGGGTACCCTGCCTATCAAACCCCAGGCATAGGCAAGGGTAAGTAGAACTGTAAGCCAGAGTCTTTTAGAAGCAGGTTTTTTTACCCAGGTTATAAACTTCTCCCCGGTAAGCTCCAGAGCGTACCCTTTCTGCTTGATCGATCTAAAAAGCAATATAAGCCCCAGGAAGCCGATAATTACCCCAAGAATACCGGGTACAAGACCGGGTACAGTCCAGGGATTTATATTCCTGTGTTCCAACCTGGGCATCTCTATGGACATCCATACAACCCCCACAGCGAAAGCAATCAACACAATGGAAGTTACTAAATCGGCTTTCGGCATATCCCTTTCTTGCATAAATTATTCACACTCCTTTAAAATCCAAATTAACCGTATTTTGCAGCTCTCTTCCTGGTTTTATATGAATAACATTAATCCCCCTTGCAAGAATATTGCAAGGGGGTGAGGTCTCCCACAAGGGAGTTTTTTGCTACGAGAATAAAGCCTTAGGCTTGCCGGTGATAGATACGGGCTATGCCCCTATCCTTCTTAGATTGAGAAACAAAAGCCTACTGCTTTGCAGGTGGTCTTTTACTTCGGTCTGGGAATACCCACCTGGTCGGGTGATATAACTGTATCGCCTGCTTCATGCTTCAGCCAGGCATCCAGTTGAACCATGGGGAATGCCTTTTTGACTGCTGTCTCTCCGTAAGCCGGATCGAAGACCACTGCATTGTTTTTAGCCCACTCCCTCAATTTGTCGGACTTCATTACCACATTCTCCCAGATTGCGTTGAGGGTATTTACGACATTACTCGGAACCCCTTTGGGAACGAAAATACCGAAATAGATGGGTGCAGTCTCGAACTCGGGAATCCACTTTTTAATAGAAGGAACTACTTTATCGTAACCTGCTATCTCCAGTGGTTCGTCTGCAAGCACGGCAAGAGGCCTGAGTTTGCCTGCTTTAATCATATCCACCTCTTCTACGGAGAGCTGAGGTACAACCGGAGTCTCTCCTCCTACAGTAGCAACTACTGCCGGATTACCGCCATCGTAGGTTACATGGGTATACTCGATTCCGGTATATTTCTTGATTTGTTCGATAGCGGTATGACCGGAGGAGTTAACCCCTGCAGTGGCAACTTTAATCTTACCAGGATTCTTTTTAAAGTCCTCCAGAAGCTGACCGAAATCCTGGTAAGGTGTATTGGGGTTTACCGAAACCACACAGGGCATTGCCACATTGAGATAAAGATGCCAGTCATCCAGAGTGGTGTCAAGCAATCCCTGTACCTTGTACACACCCAGATCTTTTACGGCTCCCGCCGTCCAAGTAAGCCCGTCCCTGGGTGCATCAAGACATGCCTTTGTACCAACTGCTCCGGATGAACCAGGCTGGTTGACCACCACAATTTCCACACCGAGTTCTTCCTTCACTATTTCAGCAGTAACACGTGAAGATCTGTCGGTGGAACCGCCTGCACCCCATGGCACAATCAGGTTGATTGGTTTTCGGGGTTGCCATTCGTACTTTCCCTCCTCCTTTTGCCCCTCACCGATCAGAGTACCGGCGAGAATTAAGAAAAGGAGCAAAACCAGTGTTAAAAACCTTTTCATATTCTGCTACCTCCTACAATTAAGGTACTTTATTTTTATACAGGTATTACCACCTGTATCCTGCCTCTCTTAATAGTTTCTCTGTCCGTCTCCCGTATTCAATGAAAGTACTCCATTTATACTCATCGCTTGAAGTAATATCCGGATCGTGAAATACCACCGCCATGTGTGGTTCGATAGAAAAGCCTCCATTGTACCCACTTTTAAATAGCTCTCCAATGATTTCTGTTACATGGGAACAACCCTCCGCCGGATAGGTATATTCGACTTTTCCGTTTTTTATTATTCCGTCCTTTATATGGACATAGTCTATATACGCCCTGACATTTCTAAAGAACTCCAGAGCATCCTGATAGGAATAGGGGGGCTCTCCGCGTATATCTTTTATTGTAAAGGGATTTCCCGTATCGAAAACCAGACGAAAAGAGGGAGAGTCAATAGCATCGATGAGCCTTAGTGTATGTTCATAACTTCTACCACCCCATGTCTCGCAATTCTCATGAAGGCAAATCACTCCTCCGTTTTCGGCTATTCTTACAAGCTCTGCCAGTCGTCCTATCACTTCTTCTTCTATCTCTTTCTCGGATACTCTTATATTTTCCGGTACGGCATAGCTCATTATTCTTATCTTATCCGTACCCATGCGCTTCATCCTGGTGATAGCCCTCTCCATCTCCCGGTAGTCTCTTTCAGGAGAGTCTGTAATTTTTCTGCTCCAGTTTGCGATTTCACTTTCGAAACAACTCACCCTTATTTCTGC
>QNBH01000226.1 GCA_003645645.1 Spirochaetota bacterium
ACTTTCTTTCAGTTCCCTCTTCGTCGGGAATCAGTTTGTAACCGCAACTGGATTATATTCATATATAATGATTTATAGTATACAAAAGAAAAAACTTTTTCGCAATCATTTATTTCCATAAAAAACCCTGCTGGTTTGCGTAAATTGCTAAAAAACATCCCCACAATAGTTTTTAAACTCACAGTCTTCACATCTTCGCCTGAAAGTGGTTGGTTCCGGCATCAGTTCTTCTATTATCATTGTACGCATTGATTCTAACATATCAAGGGTATCCTGTCGAATGCTTTTTGTAATTTGAATACGGTGTACTTCGTCTGACGGTATTAGATAGATAAATCCGGTGTCTATTCTTTTTCCGAAAGTATCTTCCATAATAAGAGCATAACCAGATATCTGGAAAATATGATTCTTATAGGGCCTGCCTTCTGTATATTTAAAATCGACCGGGTATACAGACTTTTCAGTTTCTATTAATAGATCAAGTTTACCAGATAAATTCAACCGTGGTGAATGTACCTGCAAGTGGAATATTCTTTTCCCATTATCAAGACCGTATTTGCGAAAGATGCGATGTTTTTCAAGCTTATCTATTTTAAGCTCGGCTTCTTTGCCGAACTCCATTTTATAGGTTTCTTTTTTCTGAACCGGCAGAACATAATGATAAAATACGATCCTTTTACAATATGCGAACTGTTTCAGGTCGTTTACTCTTAGAGAAATTGATAAATCAAGGTTGTGGGATTTCGTTTCCATCTGGTTCATTCACAATAGATCTTGTTTGTTTTACGTCCTTATCGCAAACAGGTAGAATTATGATTTTACCTGCCTTTTTACCCAATAACTTGAAGAGGCGAAGGTAAAGCTCTCCTCTCTTGTTTTGGTTTAAAGAACCTAAAAAAGTACTGTACTGTACACGTTCCAATCCATAGTCTTTGCAAGCCTCTGCAACCTTGTTCCTTGTTTTATCCTCCTCAATATCGTAAATTACGTATGTTTGTACTTCTGCCATTGTTAAAACCCGGATAAGTCCGTATATTACCATTTAAAAGTAAAGGGTTTGTAATCTTCTCCTCCTTTAAGAAAAGAACAGAGTTTTCTTGCTTGCATCTGAATAATTGAAGTTATTTTATACTTTTTCCCTTTGACCGTTTCGGTTGATTCAAGACGTTCAAGAACACGTGAGCCGAACTCTTTCCGTGTCTCTTTATCCAGAAGACCTTCTTTAATTCTCACCATATGATTTAGATTGATATGAGAGATTACCACTCTATCGATTACCGGCTGGCGAAACTCTTCCACCAGATCGAGAACAAGGGATGGCTTACCGGATCGATCAACATGAAGAAAACCTGCAAATGGCTCAAGACCGGCGTTCATAACAGCTCCCCAAACCTGGCTGTATAGAATTCCATAACCATAGTTAAGAAGGGAATTAACAACATCCGTTGCTCCTCTGTGCTCCCTTCCCATAAATTCCACTTTATGACCGATAATTATTTTTACAGCTTCCCAGTAGAGTTTTCCTGCATTTCCTTCGATCCCAAGCAGGGAGCTCCTCATATTATCTATACTGTTTCCTTTGATAGAAGGAAGCTGCTTTCTCAATTCCTTTAGTCTCTCGGCTTTTTCCTGAAGCTTCTCGAAACGATCGGGGTTGTTTGTCTTAAGGTATTTGCCGAAATAACGGAGAAGCTTCTCCTGGTTCTTGAGTTTTCCCTCGACTATTCTCTTGGAAAACCTCACCCCTCTGCTGTCGGAGAAAGCGAGAATCTGTTCTCTACGGGATAATACTGTAGCGGTCAGCATGGGAGATGTAAGCATTGCGTATGGTATACCCCTACCGGAGAGAAAGCTTAGCCTTATTCCTCGCTTGCAGA
Source organism: Spirochaetota bacterium (assembly GCA_003645645.1). Classification (GTDB taxonomy): domain Bacteria; phylum Spirochaetota; class Spirochaetia; order SPDA01; family B32-G16; genus B32-G16. Next base: position 1,878 of record QNBH01000226.1, read on the forward strand.
GTTCTTCGATCAGGTCAGAGGAGAGAGAAATACCATGTGATGTTATAACCACTTCACTAAGCCGGAAAAAAGGAAACTCATAGATTATTTTTTTACCGGTTCTCACTATAAGGCGTTCACTTTTCTTCGAAAGAAATATTCCGAAACCGGAAAGTATCACCTGGGAACCGTCCTCTGTTTTCGATATGGATATACCATCTTCCAGTTTCAGTTCCCGACCTTCTGCGGGATAAGTGGGGATTTCAATGGGGATTGGCTCCGGTTTTTCCGTAAAAAGATTGTACTGGGCCGGTGGGTTTTTTATATGGTCAAGAAAAAGGTTCGGCTCATTGATTGTCTGTTCGGTCTCTTCGATTTCCACGGTATTATCTCTATTACGAAGATAACCAGCTATGGATGTTAAAACACAAACAATGCAGAATAATTATCGGTAGGTTGAATCTATTAATTCATAATTTTTTTCATAATAAGATACAACTTTTCTGTTTTGTATCTTGACGCCTCAGATTATTTCCCCTACCATTTATCAAGCAGATGGTTTCCCATATTAAAACCGGAGTTATTTAAGAGGCGATAGCGATGTTTATCCCTTCTGCTTTTTGCATAGGCTATCAAAAAAGTGTGAGCCATAATCTTTTCACGACAGTAGAAGTATTGGAAGAAATCTCATTCTTCAGACGCCTGCAGGAATAGGAAGAGAGAGGCGGCATTTGTATTGAAGCGATTATAGAGTTTGTAATTAAAGAGAGAAAAGTGAAATTTAGTGAACTGGTAAGGTTATTGGAGGAGAATGGATTTAGAAGGGGAGTAAATAATGATTGAATTAGAATATTCGTTGGTAACAGAGGCAACAGAAGACCCTGAGTACTTCGGGTTTTATTCCCCAGATTTAGAAGGTTTTACAGGCATAGGGCATTCCATAGAGGATTGTATTTACAAAGCAAAGTGGGGAATGAAGGAGCATATTAATCTATTGAAAGAAAAGGGGCTGCCTGTTCCTAACAGAAATCCAAATAAGAAGATAATTATTCAAAACGAGCAAAAAGTTGCGGTCTGAAAGTTGGTTATAGTGCGGTTTAAAGAACTTACAAGTTGTTAATCTTATCAGCATCAGGTGGAAACTTATAAGGCGCATGCAAAAGGAGAATATGTCATCTTCATGGCAGCGACATGGAGCTGGAGAGGGGATGGGGTGTTGACAGAAATATTAAAGGATTGAGATTTATTTTCGGACAGTAATATGGCTAAAAAGCTCGCCTATGAGAGATATTGCTGGTTCCACGGGCAAGTAAAGGATGGGAGGTTTCCTAACGCTACCAGTCTTGCCGAAAGGTTTGAGATATCCGGAAAACAGGCACAGAGGGATATAGAGTTTATGAGAGACAGGCTCGATGCTCCCCTGGTATACAACTATTTTAAGAGGGGTTATGAATATGAGGATATCAGTTACGAGCTTCCTCCGGTCTGGTTTAATGAGGATGAGCTTCTGGCACTATGTCTTGCCCTGCGCTTATCGGTCATAATTCCGGATAGGAAGATAAAAGACTCCCTCCGGGCAATTCTTAAAAAGTTTTTCACCTTCCGAACAATGGGGCCGTCACATCTTGAGGAGATAACCGAGAAGGTATCTGTTAAGAATATACAATATTACAGGGTTAACGATGTAATATTCCGCAAAGTAGTAAGCGCTCTCTTTGAGAACCAGCCTTTAAGAATTACCTATTACACTCCCCATAAAAGCGAGATCACAGAAAGGGTTATCATTCCTCTTCATCTGCTCTGCTACATGGGAAGCTGGCATCTTATTTCCTTCTGCACAATGAGGGGAGGGCTGCGCGATTTTGCCCTTTCACGCATTAAGACAATCGAACTTGTCTCAGGGGAGATAACATTGCCGGACTCAATCCCGTCAATAAAGGAATATATAAGAATGAATTTCGGTCTATTCACCGGTGATAATTCTATAGAGGTAGGTCTCAGGTTTTCTCCCGATGTATCCAAATGGATTTCTGAACAGATTTGGCATGCCACTCAGGAGGTATCTCTAAATCCTGACGGCAGTCTAGGCTTAAAATTTCCGGTATCAGACTTAAGGGAGATCCGAAGGGAGATATTAAAGTATGGTGCAAGTGTAGAGGTCTTGTACCCCGAAGAATTAAGGCAGGAGATCAAGAATGAGATAAAAAAGTTAGGCAAGCTATACCGGTAGGACATCTTTTGGGGTAGTTTATGTGATAGGCTTAAACTAAGGTAAGATTTATGGATAGAAGAAGTTTCCTAAAATCACTATTGAGTCTGCCGGTTGTTGCCCTGTTCAGACCTGACAAGAGCGTAATAGCCGTCGGGAGGGATGTATCACTCCTTGATTCTGTCATAGCTGGTTTCCAGTACTATCAGGGAGAAAGGGTATGAAAGATGTTAGAGGTAGATCAACCGCTTAATCTAATCAGGGAGCCGGAAAATCCTTATGATGAAATGGCTATAGAGGTATACTGGAAAGACTACAAGCTCGGTTATATTCCCAGGGATGACAACTCCGTTATAGCCCAGCTCATGGACAGAGGTATTCCCCTTAAGGCAAGCATTAGTCGGCTCAATGAGAGCGGCAACCCATGGGATAGGGTGGGGATACGTGTTACGATGGAGGTGTGAAGGTCAAATTCAGAACTCAGCAGACAGGGGCAGATTCTCAAATCTGTTCCCTCTCCCCTTGTGGGAGAGGGGTGAATCTCTAAACCTCCGGGCACCTACTGGGAGCGAGAAGAGCGAGGTTGAATGAAAATAAAACTTATTGAGCATGCAATAGAAAGAGCAAACCAGAGAGGAACTACAGAGGAGGAGATTACACGGGTTTTAGCCGAAGGAAAGGAAATTCAAGCCAAGAAAGGCAGAAAGGCGAAAGAGATGGTTTTTAATTATGGTAAGGCATGGTTAGGAAGGGTTTATACCCATAAGAAAGTTGTAGCCATTTACAAGGAGGAAGATGGGATCGTTGTAGTTATCACTATAAAAGTATATTATGGAGAATGGAGGTAAAACGTGAGGATTAGTTATGATCCGATATACGATGTCCTATATATTAAATTAGGTGGAGCAGAAAAGGTTTACTGCAAGGATGTAGAAGAAGACATTACCATGGATATAGATGCCGAAGGGAAATTAGTTGGGATAGAAATACTTTCTGCATCTGAACACTTGGACCTGAGTTTATTACTTCCGGTAGAAATAAAAAAGGAAGCCTTAAGATAAAGTTTAATAGGGTTTACAGAGCTCCTCTTCCCTTGTGGGAGAGGGGTGAATCTCTAAACCTCCGGGCACCTACTGGGAGCGAGAAGAGAGAGACCCTCGAACGGATGGAGAAGTTTATATAAAGATAGCAAGGCAGTAAGGCCGTGAAATGGGAAGAAATTGTTAAGCGATTTAAAGATGAGTGGGTATTTATTGGTGTTACGGAAGTCGATGAGGATTTTAACCTTAAAGTGGGAGATGTAATTGCTCACTCAAAGGATAAAGAGGAGATTTACAGAAGACTTTTAGAACTGAGGCCGAAAAGATTTTCCATAGAATACAAAGGAAAAATCCCGGAAGATCTTGCCGTCGTTCTTTAACATGAAAATATATAAACTCGAAAGACATGATCATTTATTTTTGCTTGAAGTCATTATCGAAGGTCCGGAAGGGAAGGCGCACCCAATACTATTAATAGAATGAATTTTTTTAGAAACTATACAGAATGATATTTAAGGATCTGACAGGCCATGAGCCATATCCTCATCAGATAGCTACTTATGAAGCCCTGGCAAGAGGGCAATCAGTAATTCTCAGGGCACCGACGGGGAGTGGGAAAAGCGAGGCGGTGTTTGCGCCTTACGTGATTAAATAGGTTTTGTGAGTAGGAGAGACAGCATGGTTTTTATTGAGGATTTTTACAATACACTTTCCATCCATGAAATTTATGAACACCAACGAAAATGTTGGAAATCCATAGAGAATTCTGAGAATATCATTTTGAGTGTAGGAACGGGGGGTGGCAAAACAGAAGCAGTTTTACTATCATGTAT
>QNBH01000227.1 GCA_003645645.1 Spirochaetota bacterium
GATGCTCGAAAATCCTAGAGGTACTCAAGTACCACCTTGCCCTGGAAAATCGATTGCAGGCCATCCTCGAAAGAGTTTTCTTAAGTGGTAGGTGGTAAAACTGCAACCTCTGCTCAATCATGGCGATTATCCGTTTCCCAGCTCCTTCTCTGCAATGGCAGCCACAAGAGACAACCACAGCCTCCCTTACCTGTGCCGCAACTTCCCGAAGTAGCCCCTGCCTTGAGACCGTCCCGATCATTCTCCAAGATCCTTCAGTACCACTTCCACACGCTCTAAAGACTCCCATGCAGCAACGATCTTCCGATATCTCTGAAAACAATCCGCTTCATATCGACCCAGTGATTCGATATGTTGATGTGTATCTTCTCTCCTTTCCGGATGACTTTCAGAATCCTCATATACCGATCCCCATTGCTAAATGAATAGGCAATAACTTACATTCCACACTAAAGCCATTTTATCATGGTTGATGAAAAATAAAAATCTATGCTCTTAGTCTATTGACTCATATTCAAGTACTTGTAATGAATAGCATATCTTAAAAAATTTTGGGATAGATTTTATATGAGGCATCAAATTCATTTCGGGTAGATTTTTATATGAGGCAACGGGCTCTACAGCAATTGGTTAGCACATCGCTTTTCGGCCTTTTAAGTTGTGATCGAAGATTGCGATATGCTATTATGCCCTCGGGTGTTGTTATTTTTTAAAAATCTTTTATATGATAACCCAGCCGCAACCAGTGGGGGGGGACCTGAGGGCATAATAGAATTGGCCTAAGACCGCGCTGCGATATGAAAAGAATAAATCCTACAGTTCTTCTTATAAATCCTCCTGTTTACGATTTCGCCCTCTACGATCTTTTCTTAAAACCGCTGGGACTCCTCAGAGTGGCTAAGTGGTTGAGGGACGGAGGTTACAGGGTGGAGATGGTGAATGCACTGGACTACAGGGATCCGACCACAGAGTCGGTTTTGGGGAAACCTAAAAGGAAAGAAAATGGAACCGGAAAGTTTTTCAGAAGCATAGTTCCCAAACCGCCCGTGTTTAATGGGATAAAGAGAAACTTCGCCAGATATGGAATTTTACCGGAAGTCTTTCAACAAAGAATAAGGAGGATAAGACCTGACCTGGTAATGGTAGGTTCGGGTATGACCTACTGGTATCCGGGTGTATCGGAGGCGGTTACAACGGCGAGGGAGATTTATCCCCGTGTACCGGTTGTAGTGGGTGGTGTTTATGCAACACTTCTCCCCGAACACTGCAGGGAAGTTACGGGAGCAGATTATGTGGTGCAGGGAGAAGCATGGCCGGCACTCAGAAAAATACTTGATACATTGAAGCTACCGCTACCACCGGAAAGACCGGATGGTGCTCCACTTCTATTAAAAGAGATATGGAATGATGCCGGGGTTTTAACTCTCAACAGGGGTTGCCCTTTAAGATGTTCTTACTGCGCAACTCACCGCCTGTGTGGAGGTTTTACTGAAGGGAATCCGGAGAAAGCCTTTTCCCTTTTGCAGAGATTTTTCAGTCTCGGAATACGAAATTACGCCTTTTACGACGATGCTCTGCTTGTAAATAAAGAGAGAGTTTTTATTCCCTTCATGGAGATGGTTGTGAAATCGGACATGGATTTATGCTTCTACCTTCCCAATGCAGTTCATGTGGGGTACCTGGACAGGGATACGGCCTCGCTTATGAAGAAGGCCGGATTCCAGGAAGTAAGGCTTGGGTTTGAAAGCTCATCCGACGATTTTCACCGGGATCTGGACGGTAAACCGGGGAGGGATGCATTGGCCGAAACGGTTGAGGTCCTCCGATTAAGCGGCTTCGGCTTAAGAGGAATAGGGGTATATCTTTTAGCAGGACTTCCCGGTCAGCGGGCAGAGGAGGTCTATGAATCTCTCCGTTTTGTAGGCTCGTTAGGTATAAATATCTATATATCGGAATACTCTCCCGTTCCTGGAACCGCCCTGTGGGAGAGGAGCAAGAAGGAAAGCAAATACCCTCTGGAAGAGGAACCGCTGTTTCATAACAATACTGTTTTCCCGATGGAATGGAACGGATTCACACGGGAAGATCTGGAGAGTCTTAAGGGGGTCAGGTCTTGAATTTTTAAAATTTTTTTAATGAGATGAAGATTTGGCTTCTACCGCACGTCCTGCATAAACCGAAAATGTCAAAATTCAAGACCTGGCCCCCCTGATATACTCTTCGATTCTTTCTGCCACCATCTCGATTCCCATCTGCCAGAAGGTTGATGACTCGATATCAAACCCCGCTTCTCTTGTTACATCAATGGCAGAAGCTTTTCCAGTTTTAAGAAGGATGTCCCTGTACCGGGAAGAAAAGGATGGCCCTTCCTGCCTGTAGGCTGAGTAGAGCCCCAGTCCGAAAAGAAACCCGAAGGAGTAGGGGAAATTGTAGAAAGCCAGATCCTGCCTGTAATAATGGCCTTTCACTGCCCACATATAGGGGTGGAGTTGGCCCTCATCCAGGGCATCTCCGTAGGTTTTTTTCTGTGCATCAACCATTATTGAGCAAAAATCATCCGCCGAGAGTTCTCCCTTCTTACGTTCTTCAAAAATAGTTTTTTCAAAAATGAATCGGGAGAGTATATCCACTATAACCTGAGTGGCGCCTTTGAGAAAGGTTTCAAGAATCTCCAGCTTCTCTTCCTGTGAGGAGGATTGCAGTGCCTTATCTATTACAATGTTCTCTGCAAATATGGAAGCAGTTTCTGCCAGAGTCATTGGGTAGCTCCTGTGGATAAAGGGCTCATCCTTAAGCACTTCGTGGTGATAGGCATGACCCAGTTCATGAGCAAGGGTGGTAACCGAATAGTAGGTACCGCTGAAGTTGCACAGCACCCTGCTCTTCTTTGCCAGAGGAAAGCTTATACAGTAGGCACCGCCGACCTTACCTTCCCTGGGTCTGGCATCGATCCACCCTTTCTCAAATGCCTCTTCTGCCAGAGTACCCAGCTCGGAGGAGAAACTCAAGAAGTGTGTTATTATAAACTCCGATGCTTTCCGAAAGCTCCACTTTTTTACCGCCTTTCCCACCGGTGCAAAGATGTCGTAGAAAGAGAGTTTTCGTAGACCCAGAAGCTTTGCCTTTGCCTTTAAATACTTTCTGAACACAGGCAGAGAGCTCTCCATCACCCCGATAAGAGCATCCAGGGCTCTCCTGCTTATCCTCGACTGAATGACAGAGCGCTCCAGGGTGTTTTCATACCTTCGTCTGGAATTTAGAATAACGGAGAAACCCTTTACCCCGTTAAGGGAAAAAGCCAGGGGTATCTCGGTGCTCTTCCATGCATCGAGCTCTAAACGATAGGCTTTCTCCCTTATTTTTCTGTCTTCGTGGTGGGCAAGCTCCCTCAGCTCGGTTACCGTTTTTCTCTCGCCGGTTTTATCATCCCAAATAACACTCAAGGTAGAAGTTAATGCCTCATGCATACGTGACCAGGCCTCGCCGCCTGCCCTGGATAGATCAGCTGCCAGATCTTCTTCCTCCGGAGACATCTGTTTCTTCTGAAGCAGGAGCTGTTCTTGCAGGAAAAACCGGTATTCCGATAGATCTTTATCAGAGTCTATAGTGTGGGGTAGTTTGTCTTCGATTTCTGCCAGACTGTTTCTGAAGAGTACCTCTGCCCTGTAAAGGGGAAGCCTCGCTTCTTCCAGGGAGTTTATCTCTCGAAGTGCTTCCCTGTCCTTCGTGTTGGTCGAATACCTGCAGTAGGCGAAACTCTCCAGGTTTTCATAAAGATCACCACAGTGGTTTAACAGCTCGATGCAGTTGCCAAGCCATTTTCCCGTATTGCTCTTTCTTAAATTATCGTCTTTTATAAGCGACAGCAGATCGTGGGTAAGTTTGCGGAATGATTCTTTATCTTCCCTGTATTTTTGGCTCTCGAAACCACTGTAGACGGCATCTAGATCCCAGAGCGGAAGTTCTTCCTTTGAGAAAGACTTCTGTTTAGAGCCAGTGTTCATTTCCATCCTCGAAAGGAAAAATCTCTTCTTCTTTGAAGAAAAGTCCGATTTCCCGTTTTGCACTTTCGGGAGAATCGGAAGCATGTATTATATTACGTTCTGTACTGACCGCATAATCGCCGCGGATAGTCCCCATTTCTGCATTTTCGGGATTGGTCGCACCGCATATCTTTCTCAGAGTTGCAATAGCGTTTTCTCTCTGGAGCACCATGGCTATAACCGGGCCTGAAACGATATAGTTGGTTAAAGACTCGAAGAAACTCTTCTCCCGATGTTCTTCGTAGTGGATTTTTGCCATTTCCATGGGTATCCTCATCAGTTTGATGGCCACTATGTTGAAGCCCTTTTTCTCCATTCGGGAGATAAGTTCTCCCACGATACGTCGCTGTAATACTCCGGGTTTAAACATTGCGAATGTTCTCTCAACTGCCACTGAATCCTCCTTGTACCGGCTATATCTCCTGCCGGAGCATGGCTTTAATAAACATCTAAGTAATTTCCCCTTAAACGGAAATTGCAAGCCCTTGCTGGGCCTGTACTGTGGAATAATCGCCTCCGGCGATTAAGCTTATTCCACAGGGCTTGCAAAACCTTAGACTTTGCCGGTGGTGGTTTACTTAAGGTTAAGCAGGCTGCCATTTATGCACTTTATATAACAAGTTACGACATTGTTCAAGGAGGAGAGGGAGAGGAAGTGGATCTGCGTCAAAGTCGATTTTCGTACACAATCTTTGAAATTTTACTTTGCGAATTGTCCATGTTTCTATAAATTTCGACAAAATTTGAGCCTAAAATGTATGAAAATCGGCTTTGACAACTACAAAACTGGAAATTTGATGGTATGCCGGCGTTTAAGCGGTTTTTAAGCAGATAAAGTGATGCCCGAGACTGGCGATGGGCGAGGCAGGAGCACTTTAAACAGAGATCAAGCAGTATAAAACATGTCGTAAACACACGCCCTTAATCAAATCCAAGAAGGGATGGCAGAAAGAGGACCAATTTTGGTGAATATGCGATTACGAAAAGCGCCATAAACTGTAAAACAATAAATGGCAGGATGGCCTTGCTAAGCTGGACAAGCTTAAGTTTTGAGATACTACACGCTACGAAGAGACAGGCTCCGACCGGAGGTGTCATCAGTGCTATGTTAAGTGAAAGTACCATGATGATTCCGAAATGGATAGGAGCTATCCCGATGTTCATGGCTATAGGATGAAGAATAGACCGCAGGATAATGAGTGCTGCTGCGATATCCATAAAAAGCCCTACGATCAGCATTAGCACGATGATGAGAAGAAGTATAGTGTTGGGGTCGTTCGATACTGACAACAGACCTGCTGCTATGCGCTGGGGAACCTGATCAAAAGAAAGAACCCAGCTAAGTATGGAGGCGGTTCCGGTAATAAGAAAAACAACTCCCGTGACCTGGGCCGTCTTTATAAGCATCTGTGGAAAATCCTTTAGCTTTAAGGGATTTAAGCACGAAGAAGCCAATGATGGCAACATAGGCTACCGCTACAGCAGCCGCTTCTGTGGGTGTAAAGATTCCCGATAGAATTCCACCCAGGATGATGACCGGCATGAGCAGAGGAATCAACGCATCTTCAAATCCGATCAGTTTTTCCTTGATTGTTGTTCGATTTCGTTTAGGATAGCCTCTTCTTAATGAGATAATAGAGGAGAGGACCATTAGAAAGGCAGCCATGACGAACCCTGGAACAAAACCTGCTGCGAAGAGTCCCGCAATCGATACATTCATATCGCAATCTTCGATCGCAACTGAAAGGAAGATTGCGATGTGCTATGGGTTTCGGTAGATTTTGTTTTTTCGCGTTTAAAAATTTTGGTAAAAAAACAAAATCTCGACTGTACATAGC